>CAIKTR010000049.1 GCA_903830425.1 uncultured Opitutia bacterium | reverse complement strand
GGTCGCGCTCGTGGCGGTCGGTGCGGGCGAAGGTGCCCTCGACCGCCGGTTCGTGAGCTTGCGTTGCCAACGCGGAAAGGTGGGCGACCACTTCGGGCTTGGCATCGGCGAGGTCTTTCGACTCGCTCGGATCGGCGGCCAAGTCGTAGAGTTCCCACGTCGCATTCGTACCCCGCCGGACCGCGCGCCAGGTGCTGGCGGCCCGCGCGGCCTACCTGCTCCTGCTGCCCAGCTTCGGGCTGCTCGCCGTGTTCTGCTACTACCCGATGCTCACGGCGCTGGGCTACTCGTTCGTGAAGTTTTCGCTGACCTCGCCGGCGGAGTTTGTGGGCCTCGACAATTTCCTCACCCTGGCGCGCGACCCGTACCTGGCGCGGAGCCTCCTCAACATGCTCGTGCTGCTGCTCACCGGGCTGGCCAAGCTGATCGTGCTGCCGCTCCTGGCGGCGGAGCTGGTCTTCTGGCTGCCGTGGCGGGGGTGGCAGCAGTTCTTCCGCTCCGCGCTGATCTTCCCCGCCGTCGTGCCCGGCGTGGTGATGGTCCTCGTGTGGAAGATGATCTACGACCCCTACAGCGGGCTGCTCAACGTCACGCTCCACGCCCTCGGCTACCGCGGCGCCCCGCCGGCGTGGCTGGGCGACGAGCGCCTGGCGCTCGGGTCGGTCGCGTTCTACAACTTTCCCTGGATCAACCTCCTCATCTTCCTGATCTTCCTGGGCGGCCTGCTGCAGATCGACCGGAGCCTGTTCGAGGCGGCGGAGGTCGACGGCGCCGGCATTCTGCAGCGGTTCCGCCACCTGGAACTGCCGGCCCTGCGGCCCAAGCTCAGCCTGGCGGTCACCCTCATCTTCATCTGGAGCGTCCAGGACTTCGCCTCCGTGCTGATCCTCACCGGCGGCGGCCCGGGCCTGGCCACCTACGTCCCCGCCCTGCAGATGTTCCAGCAGATCTCCGACGGCCACAATCTCGGCGCGTCCTCCGCCCTCGGCTGCGGGCTGTTCCTGCTCGTCGTGGCGTTCACCGCCCTCAGCCTGCGCTACAACCGGGAGCACGAGTCATGACGCCGTCCCCCTGCGCCCCCCGGCCCTCCCCGCCATGGTAACCTCCCGTCCGCGCCTCTGGGGCGGGCTCGCCCTGCTCTCCTCCCTGCTGCTCGCGGCCTATCTGCCGCTGGTGATGATGCTGCTGATGTCGCTGCGGGAGTCCGCGCGGATCTACGCGGACTTCTGGGCGCTGCCCTGGCCGCTCCATCCCGCCAACTACGCCAACGCGCTCGGGGTGCTGCTCCAGCCGGCGCTCAACACCCTCTTCATCTGCCTGACCTCGGTGGCGGGCGTGCTGGTCCTGTCGACCCTGGCGGGTTATGCGTTCGCGCGGATGAAGTTTCCCGGGCGCGGGCCGCTCTTCGGGATGGTGGCGATCCTGATGATGGTCCCCGGCATGCTGCTGCTCACCCCGAACTACGTGCTCGCGATGCAGCTGGGCCTGCGGGACTCCTACTGGGGCCTGTGGCTGTTCTACGTCTCGGGCGGGCAGATCGTGGCGATTTTCCTCATGCGCAGTTTCTTCGCCGCGCTGCCGGAGGAGCTGTTTGAGTCGGCGCGGCTGGCGGGGGCCTCCGAGTGGCAGTGCCTCTGGCACATCGCGGTGCCGCTGTGCCGGCCGATCCTGGTGACGGTGGCGATCACGACGCTGATGATGTTCTACAACGACCTGATCTGGCCGCTGCTGATGATCAACGATCCCCGCCGGGAGACGCTGATGCAGGCGCTGCTCCGGTTCATCCCGGCGGACAAGACCGCCACGGGACGGATGGATCTGGGGGCGGTGGCGGCCGGCTACGTTTTCGCCTCGGTGCCGATCCTCCTGCTGTTCTGGATGGGGATGAAGACCTACGTCCGCGGCGTGCTCTCCGGTGCGGTGAAAGGCTGAGGAGGTGGGTACACGATATCCGAGGCCGCCTTTGGCGGAAATCCGAAGGCGCAAATTCGAAATCCGAGGTTGAATACGAAATCCGCAGGCGGAATTTCGAGGGGAAATACAAAATCCTTCCGCTCACTCGGCTCCCTCGAATTTCGGATTTCCTCCTTCGGATTTCCGCCCCTGCGGGCGGCCTCGGATTTCCGCCCCTGCGGGCGGCCTCGGATTTCGTATTCCACCCCGCTCTTGCTCCCTTGCGGTAAAAAGGACTTGATCACCCCTGCCGCTCCCGCCCGAAACGGCCCGCCGTGAACTTTCCCCGCCCCTTCCTGCCCAGCCTCCGGTCCCTGGCGGGAGCCTGCTGCGCTCTGGCCTTGGCCGCCGCCGCCGCGCCGGCCGACGGCGTCCCGGCCCCCCGGCCGATCCGGGTGGTGCGCACGCCGCACCTGGAGCAGCCGGGCATGCTCGAGGAAGCGGTGGTCAGCTGGGTCGGCTACGTCTCGCCCGACCGGAACATCCTGATGGAGGCGATCACGTTTGGCGGGCAGCGCGGCTACTATTTCACCATCCGGGGGCAAAACGCGCGCGACCACCATCCCCGCGAGCCGCTGCTGCGCCGGAGCCGGGACAACGGCCGCACCTGGGAAAATTGCGGCACGTGGGCGGCCGAGACTACGATCCACGGCCCGTGGAAACTGGACACCGAGGGCCCGAACATCGTCTACAATCCCAAGACCGGCACGCTGCTGCGGCTGTACCGCACCACCGAGACGATTGCGGGGCTGCTGCCCTGGATCAAGGGCTCGCCGGTCAGCCGCACCGGCCTGCTCTGGACCCAGCTCTCCCGGGACGGCGGCCAAACCTGGTCGGAGCCCGCCCAGCTCGTCTGCGAGGGCGCCGAGTTTGACCCGACCCACTGGGCCCCGGAAATCTGGTACGGCCAGAACAGCGGCGGCATCCAGGGCGTGGACCCGGTCTGGCTCCCCGACGGCCGCTTCCTCCTCCCCTTCTTCGGCACGCAGCAAACCCCGCCCGACGGCTTTCGCAGCAGCGGCCTGATCGGCGCCTGGCGCAGCGACGATCGCGGAGTGGACTGGACGCTGACCGCCTCCGCCACCCTGACGCCCGCCTGTTCGATCAACGGCGGCGACGAGCCCTCGATCGCGCTGCTGGCGGACGGCCGGTGGCTCATGACCATGCGCGCCTACACCCCGGCCGACGTCAAGCTGGCCGTGCCCAGCGGCAAGTTCTACGTCACGTCGGCCGACCAGGGCAAAACCTGGAGCGAGCCGGCCCTGCTGCGCTTCACCGACGGCCGCCAAGTCTACTGCCCCTCGAGCCTGGCGCACGTGTTCCGCGCCCGCAAAAACGGCCGGCTCTACCTCATCACCAACATCCTCGACGCGCCCACCGTCGCCTGCGACCCGCGCAGCACCCTCCAGATCGCGGAGCTCGACCCGGCGTCGCTGCGCGTGCGGCCGGAGACGGTGACCACGATCGAGACCCGCGACGTCGCCGCCGGGCAGCCGGAGACCATCCGCTTCTCCAACTGGCGCCGCTACGAGGACCGCGTCACCGGCAACCCCGTGCTCCTGATGACCGCCTGCCCCGGCAACGTGGGCCGGCACGAGACCTGCGGCGTCCCGCCGCACAGCTACCGCTACGAGCTGATCCTGCCGGAGTGAGCGGCCGGGGCGCCGGCGTGCAGCCGAGGTTTGCCACGGCGGCGATTCCCGGGCAAAGCCCGCGTTGCCATGCCCCTGCTGAGCCCCGACGAGATCCGGATCCGCGACCCGTTTGTCCTGCCGGACGCGGCCGGCCAGGACTATTATCTGTACGGCACCACCGACCCCGAGCCGTGGCACGAGCAGCGCGCCACGGGGTTTGACGCCTATCGCAGCCGCGACCTGCTCCGCTGGGAAGGCCCCTTCCCGGTGTTCCGTCCGGCGCCGGGGTTCTGGGGCACGCACCATTTCTGGGCGCCGGAGGTGCACCGCTGGCAGGGGCGCTACTTCATGTTCGCCAGCTTCAAGGGCTCCGGACGGCACCGCGGCACGCAGGTGCTGGTCGCCGACCACCCGCTCGGCCCCTTCCAACCCCACAGCCCGCTGGCGGTGACCCCCGCCGACTGTGAATGCCTCGACGGCACCCTCTACGTCGCGCCCGAGGGCACACCCTGGATGATCTTCAGCCGCGACTGGACGCAGACCACGGTGGGCGCGTATGCCGCGCGGCCCCTGACCCCGGACCTGTCCGCCGCGGCGGGACCGGCGATCGAGCTGTTCCCGGTGAGCGACGCGCCGTGGGTCATCGCGCCGCCCTGGCAGGCGGGGCGGACCGCGCAGGGGCTGCCGCCCTGCTACGTCGCGGACGGCGCCTTCCCCTTCCGCTCCCCCGCCGGCGAGCTCTGTCTGCTGTTCTCCAGCTGGGGGGCCGGCGGCTACGCCACCGGCCTCACCCGCTCGCGCAGCGGCGACCTGCGCGGCCCCTGGCAGCCGGACCCCGCGCCGATCTTTGCCGCCAACGGCGGCCACGCCATGGTGTTCACCGGCTTCGACGGCGAGGTGCGGCTGACCCTGCACCAGCCCAACGATCCCGCCCCCGAGCACCCGCGCTTTTTCCCCTTTCCCCACGGCCGGCCCATGACCGCGTGACCCGGCCGGGGCGCGCCGCGCTTGACGCCGGGGCGCCGTTTCGCGTCTGCTGGCGGCTGCCATGACCCGCCAAGTTCCTGTCGGCATCGTCGGCTGCGGCAACATCAGCGACGCCTACTTCGCCGGCGCAAAAAACTACGACGTCCTCAAGCTCGTCGCCTGCGCCGACCTCGATCCCGCCCGGGCCCGGGCCAAGGCCGAGCAGCACGGCCTGCGCGCCTGCGCCACCGTCGCCGACCTGCTCCACGACCCCGCGGTCGAGGTGGTCGTCAACCTCACCGTCCCGCGGGCCCATGCCGAGGTGAACCTCGCGGCCCTCGCCGCCGGCAAGCACGCCTACTGCGAGAAGCCCTTTGCGCTCAACTCCGCCGACGGCGCGGCCGTCCTCGCCCTCGCCGCGCGGCAGGGCCTCCTCGTCGGCAGCGCCCCCGACACCTTCCTCGGCGGCGGCCTGCAGGCTGCGCGCCAGGCGGTCGACACGGGCGCCATCGGCCGCCCCGTGGCCGCCCTCGCCTTCATGATGTGCCGCGGCCATGAGAGCTGGCACCCGAGCCCGCAGTTCTACTACCAGCGCGGCGGCGGCCCGATGTTCGACATGGGCCCGTACTACCTCACCGCCCTCATCCACCTGCTCGGCCCCGTCCGGCGCGTGTCCGGCTCGACCTCCGCCGCCCTCCCCGAGCGGCTTATCACCAGCCAGCCGCTCCACGGCACCCGCATCCCGGTCGAGACGCCCACCCACCTCACCGGCACGCTCGACTTCGCCGGCGGCGGCACCGCCACGCTCGTCATGAGCTTCGACACCTGGCCCTACCCCCTCCCCTGCCTCGTGCTCTTCGGCACGGACGGCACCCTGGAGGTGCCCGACCCCAACGGCTTCGGCGGGGCCGTCCGCCTCCGCCGCGCGGGCGAGCCCGGCTACACCGAGCTGCCGCCCACCCACCCCGCCGCGCGGGGCCGCGGCACCGGCGTGGCCGACCTCGCCTACTCCATCCTCCGCCGCGAGCGGGCCCACCGCGCCCACGGCCGCCTCGCCGCCCACGTCGTCGAGATCATGGAGTCGTTCGAGCGCTCCTCCGTGACCGGGCAACATGTGACGCTCACCACCACCTGCGAGCGGCCGGCCGCGCTGCCCGCCGGCCTCGGCGCGCACGAGCTGGACCCCTGATTTTCCTATGAAAAATGCCCTCATCGTCTGGGGTGGCTGGGATGGCCACGAACCGAAACAGTGTGCCGAGCTCTTTGCGCGGCAGCTCGCCGACCGCGGCTTCACGGTCGACGTGGCCGACACGCTGGAGGTCTTCACCGACGCCCCGCGCCTCGCCGCCCTCTCGCTCATCGTGCCCATCTGGACCTGCGGCACCCTCACGCCCGAGCAGTCGAAGGGCGTCCTCGACGCCGTCGCCTCCGGCGTCGGCCTGGCCGGCTTCCACGGCGGCATGTGCGACGCCTTCCGCGGCAACATTGACTGGCAGTGGATGACCGGCGGCCAGTTCCTCGCCCACCCCGGCAACCTCAAGGACTACCAGGTGAACTTCGTCAACCGGACCGACCCGATCACCGCGGGCCTGGCCGACTTCACCGTGCACAGCGAGCAGTACTACATGCTGGTCGACCCGCGGAACGAGGTCCTCGCCACCACCACCCACCAGTCGGAGAGCGCGCCCTGGACCAACGGGGTCGTCATGCCCTTCATCTGGAAGAAGGTCCACGGCCGCGGCCGCGTGTTCTTCTCCGCCATGGGCCACGTCTGCTCCGAGTTCACCACCTACCCGCAGCAGCTGGAGCTCACCCTCCGCGGCATGTGCTGGGCGGCGCGCTAGGCGGCCCGGCTCAGAGCACGTCCTTCGGCAGGTGCGGCATCAGCTGCTTGATGTCGCCCACCCGGTCGCGGTGGCAGACGAGGATCGCGTCGGCCGTCTCCACCACCACCAGGTCGCTCACGCCCACCAGGGCGATCACCCGGCCGTTGCTGACGGCGATGTTGTTGGCGGCCCCGGCCACGCGGACCACGTGGCCGCGCGTCGCGTTGCCCGCGGCGTCGGCGGTGAGGTGCGCCGGGAGCGCGGTCCAGAGGCCGACGTCGTCCCAGTCGAACTCCGCCAGCATCGTCTCGACCGACGCGGCCTTTTCCAGGATCGCGTAGTCCACCGAGACCCGGGGCTCGAGGGTCGGGAACGTGGCGGCGAGATACGCCGTCGGGTCCCCGGGCGGGAAGTCGCGGATGAACCCGGCCAGCGCCGGGGTGTGGCGCTCGGCCTCGGCGAGAAAGGCGCCGACGCCCCAGATGAACATGCCGGCGTTCCAGGCAAAGGTCCCGGCGGCGACGTACCGGGCGGCCGTGGCCGCGTCGGGCTTCTCGACGAAGCGCACCACCTGGCGGAAGCCGTGCCCGCCCGGCACCAGCTCGCCCACCTCGAGGTAGCCGAAGCCGGTGGCCGGATGGCTGGGCTTGATCGCGAAGGTCAGCAGCGACGTCGTGTGCCCGGCCCGGACCAGCCCGGTGCGCAGCTGGGCCGCGAAGCCGGCCGCATCCCGGATGAAGGCGTCGGCGGGCAGCAGCGCCAGCACCGCCTTGGGGTCCCGGACGCGCACCAGCGCCGTGGCCAGGGCCGCGGCCGCCGCCGTGTCGCGCTTGGCCGGCTCGGCGATGACCTGCGCCGGCGGGAGCAGCTCCGCCAGCGCCGCCCGCGTGCCCTCCAGCTGGGCCTCGTTGGTCAGGATGAAAATGTGCGCGCGCGGCACCACGCCCTCCAGCCGCCGCACCGTCTCCTCCACCAGCGTCCGGTGGGAGAACAGCTTCAGCAGGTGCTTCGGCGTGCGCTGGCGGCTCATCGGCCAGAAGCGCTCGCCGCTGCCGCCGGCCATGATGCAGACGTAGGCGTGGGTGAGTTCCTTCATGCGGGGGGGTCCGGAGGTTTTCCCACCCCCGCCCGCCCACGCCAAGCCTGATTGTTCGTCCAACGCACCCTTGCCTCACCCCCGCCAATCCGCTTCTGCTCCTGTCTCCCCCATGCCCGCCCCCACCCGCCCGGTCCAACTGCGTTGCAACCACCTCGAGCAGCCGCTCGGCCTCCACGACCCCGCCCCGCGCCTCAGCTGGCGCCTAGCCACCGACGGCCGCCGCGGCGCCCGCCAGACCGCCTTCCGCCTGATCGTCTCCACCCGCCGCCTCGGCGCCGGCGACCTCTGGGACAGCGGCCGGGTGCGCTCCGACGCGACCCAGGAAATCGTCTACCGCGGCCGCGCCCTCGCCTCGCGCCAGCGCGCCTGGTGGCGCGTCGAGGTCTGGGACGAGAAGAACCGCCGCAGCGCCAGCGCCCCGGCCTGCTGGGAGGCCGGCCTGCTCGCGCGCACCGACTGGCGCGGGAGCTGGATCGGCGCCGCCCTCGCCGGCGGGCCCGAGACCGGCGCCCCCAGCCCCTACCTCCGCACCATCTTCAACGTCAGCCGCCAGGTCGTCGCCGCCCGCCTCTACGCCACCGCCCTCGGCCTCTATGAGTTCCACCTCAACGGGCGCCGCGTCGGCCAGGACGTCTTCACCCCCGGCTGGACCGAGTACAAGAAGCGCGTGCAGTACCAGGCCTACGACGTCACGGCGCTGCTGCGCCCCGGCGCCAACGCCGCCGGCGCCATCCTCGGCGACGGCTGGTACTGCGGCCACCTCGGCTGGCGCGAGCGCAACTACTACGGCGAGCGCCCCGGCCTGCTCGCCCAGCTGGTGCTGACCTTCGCCGACGGCTCAACCCAGACCATCGCCACCGACCAGGGCTGGAAAACCGCCTTCGGCGCGGTCGTCGACGCCGACCTGATCAACGGCGAGACCCACGACGCGCGGCGCGAGCTGACGGGCTGGGCGGAGCCCGGCTACGACGACAGCGCCTGGCTGCCGGTCGCCGAATTGGCCGACCCCGCGATCGAGCTGGCCCCGACGCTCGGGCCCACCGTGCGCGCCACGCAGGAGCTGACCCCCGTCGCCCCGCCGGTGAAGCAGGCCACCTGGCCCTCGCCCAAGTGGATCTTCGACTTCGGGCAGAACCTCGTCGGCCGCGTCCGCCTCCGCGTGCGCGGACCCGCCGGGCAGGTCATCCGCCTGCGCTTCGCCGAGATGCTCAGCCCCGACGGCTCGCTCTACACCGACAACCTCCGCGAGGCCCGCCAGACCGACCACTACATCCTGCGCGGCGACCCCCGCGGCGAGACCTGGGAGTCGCGCTTCACCTTCCACGGCTTCCGCTACGTCGAGCTGCGCGGCCACCCCGCGCCCGACGCGCTGCGGCCCGACGCCCTCACCGCCGTCGTGCTGCACAGCGACACCCCGCGCACCGGCACCTTCACCTGCAGCGACCCGCTGATCAACCAGCTCCAGCGCAACATCGACTGGGGCCAGCGCGGCAACTTCCTCGAGGTCCCCACCGACTGCCCGCAGCGCAACGAGCGCCTCGGCTGGATGGGCGACGCCCAGGTGTTCGCCCGCACCGCCGCGTGGAACCGCGACGTCGCCGCGTTCTTCACCAAGTGGCAGCGCGACCTCGCCGACGCCCAGGGCGCCGCGGGCCAGATGCCCTCGGTCGCGCCCCACATCGACGGCGTGGGCGACGACGGCGGCCCCGCCTGGGCCGACGCCGCGGTGATCTGCCCGTGGACCATGTACCTCTGCTACGGCGACCGGGGCCTGCTGGCGCAGCACTTCGACTCGCTCACCCGCTTCATCGGCTTCATGGAGGCCCAGGCCAAGACGCTGATCCGCTCCCACCCGGACACCAACGTCTGGCACGGCTACGGCGACTGGCTCGCCCTCGACGGCAGCGGCAACGTCTTCGGCAACACGCCCAAGGACCTCATCGGCACCGCCTTCTTCGCCCACAGCACCGCGCTCGTCGCCCAGATGGCCCGCGTGCTCGGCCGCCTCCCGGAGGCCGCCCGCTACGAGCGCCTCGCCGCCCGCGTGCGCCGCGCCTTCCAGCGGCGCTTCCTCACCGGCGACGGCATCGCCACCGGCCTGACGCAGACCAGCTACGTCCTCACCCTGCACTTCGACCTCGCGCCCCCGGCCCTGCGGCCGAAGCTCCTCGCCGAGCTGGTCCGCGACATCGAGCAGCGCGGCCACAAGCTCAGCACCGGGTTCGTCGGCACCGCCTACCTGCCCCACGTGCTCTCGCGCTTCGGCCGCGGCGACCTCGCCTACCGCCTCCTCCACCAGAAGGCCTGGCCTTCCTGGCTCTACGCCGTGACCCAGGGCGCCACCACCATCTGGGAGCGCTGGGACGGCTGGACCCAGGAAAAGGGCTTCCAGGACAAGGGCATGAACTCCTTCAACCACTATGCCTACGGCGCGATCGGCTCGTGGCTCTACGCCGTGGTGGCGGGCATCGACCTCGATCCCGCGCAGCCCGGCTACAAGCACATCCTGCTCGCCCCGCGCCCCGGCGGCGAGCTGACCTCCGCGCGCGGCTCCCTGCAGAGCCGGCACGGCGAAATCCTCAGCGCGTGGAAGCAGCGCGCCGGCCGCTTCGAGTGGGAGGTCATCGTCCCGCCCAACACGACCGCCACCGCCCAGTTCCCCGTGCCCCCGGGCGCGCGGATCGTCGACGGCCGCGTGCCGCTGGCCCGCGCCGCCGGGGTCTCGGCCGTGCGGACCGCCGGGGGCGCCCGCACCTGCGTCCTCGCCGCCGGCCACTACCGGTTCGCCGCCACCTGGAAGGCCTGAGCCGGCCCGGGCGAGTTCATCTAGGCGGGCGGGCGATCGGCCCGCCCGCCTAGGTTGCCATCCGCACCACGAGCTTGCCGCACTGGTCGCCGCGCTCCATCCGCGCGAAAGCCTCGGCCGCCTGCGCCAGGGGCAGGACGCTGCTCACCACCGGCTGGAGCCGGTGCCGCGCCACAAAGGCCAGCATCGCCTCCCAGTCCGCCGGGCTGCCCATCGTCGTCCCCAGGATGGAGAGCTGCCGCCAGAAAACCTTCCGCAGCGTGAGGCCCGGGGGATTCCCCCGCGTGGCCCCGCAGAGCACAATCCGCCCGCCGGGGGCCGCCAGCTCCACCAGGGCCTCGAAGCCCGCGCCGCCCGCACTGTCCACGATCACCGCAAACCGCCCCGGCCCCGCCGCCTGCGCCCAGTCGGGCGCGGTGTACCGAAATCCGCCGCGGGCGCCGTGGGCGACCGCCCGCGCGATCTTTTCGTCCGCGCTCGACGTCACCCACACCTCGGCCCCCTGCGCCACCGCCAGCTGCAGCGCGAACAGCGCCACCCCGCCGCCGATGCCCGTCACCAGCACCCGCTCGCCGGGCTGCACCGCCGCCCGCGTCATCACCGCCCGCCACGCCGTCAGTCCCGCCAGCGGCAGCGCCGCCGCCTCCTCCCACGTCAGGTGGGCCGGCTTGGGCGCCAACTGGCCCACCGGCACCGCCACCTGCTCCGCCAGCGTGCCCGCGCGCGGCAGGCCGAGGATGGAAAACTGCTCCCCCTGCGCCGCCGCCGACGCGCCCCAGTCCAGCCCGGGGTTGATGACGACCTCCCGGCCGAGCCACGCCGCCGGCGCGCCGGCGCCGAGCGCCGTCACCACGCCCGCGCCATCCGAGCCGGGGATGCACGGCCAGCGCAGCCCGGCATACTGGCCGAGCTTGATCCACAGGTCCCGGTGGTTCAGCGCCGCCGCCCGGAGCGTGACCACCGCCTCGCCCGCCGCCGGCACCGGATCCGGCACCGTCGTGACCTGCAGTTCGTTGACCGCCGTGAGGAGAAGTGCGCGCATGGCCCGAAGATGGAGGCGGGTGGCGGAAGTTGTCAGCCGGTTTTTCGCCTGCGCCGACGCTCGCCCTCGCCGTCCCGAACCCGCAACCTGTCCCCCGTCACCCATGCTGCTCGCGCTGCACAAACCCTATGGCGTGCTCTCGCAGTTCACGCCGGAGCCCGGCTCGCGCTGGCGCACGCTCGCGGACTTCGGCCTGCCGCCCGCCGCCTACGCGCTCGGCCGGCTCGACGCCGACTCCGAGGGGCTGCTGCTGCTCAGCGACGAGCCGGGGCTCAACTCCCGGCTGCTGGAGCCCCGGCAGGCCCACCGGCGCGAGTACTGGGCGCAGGTCGAGGGCGTGCCCCGGGCCGAGTCCCTCGCCCGGCTCGCCCGCGGCGGCCTCGCCCTCGGACGCGAGCAGACCCTGCCGTGCCGCGCCTGGCGGCTCGATCCGGCGCCCGCCCTGCCGCCGCGCGATCCCCCCATCCGTTTCCGAAAAAACGTGCCCGACTGCTGGCTGGCGCTCGAACTCGTCGAGGGGAAGAACCGGCAGGTCCGGCGCATGACCGCCGCCGTCGGGCACCCCACGCTGCGGCTCCTCCGCGTCCGCATCGGCCAGTTCGCGCTCGGCGACCTGCCCGCCGGCCAGTGGCGGGAGCTCACCGCGGCCGAGCGCGCCGCCGTGTTCGCCTAGATCCGGACGATCACGTCCTCCGGCTTGAACCGGACCTTCGGGGTCCGCGCGTACGGGTCGGCCGCCGCGCGGTAGCCGGCGGCGCAGGCCACCACCGAGGCGTAGCCCGTGCCCTCCAGCGCCAGGAACTCGTCGAACTTCTTCGGCTCAAACCCCTCCATCGGGCAGGTGTCGATGCCGAGCAGCGCCGCGCCCGCCATGAACTGGCCGAGCGCGATGTACAGCTGGTGGGACTGCCAGCGGTCGAGCCGCGCCTCGGCCCGCGCCCGGTCCAGGTTGGTCGTCACCATCTGCCGGAACGAGCCCAGCGACTCGGGGGTCGCCTGGCGCACCTCCGCCAGCCGGGCGAAATACCGCTCCACGTGGTCCGCGCCGAGGTCCTGGCGCACCGCAAACACCACGAAGTGCGAGCAGTCCGTCACCTGCGACTGGTTCCACGCCGCGGGCCGCAGCCGCGCCCGCACGGCCGGGTCGGTCACGATCAGGAATTTCCACGGCTGCAGGCCGAGGGAGGACGGCGTGAGCACGAGCGACTGCTCGAGCGCCGCCCAGTCGGCGGCGGGAATCTTCCGGGTCGGGTCGAATTGCTTGACGGCGTAGCGCCAGTTCAGCGCCGCCAGGAGGGTGTCGGGAGGGAGGTGGTTCATGAGTTAAAAGGGGGGGCGTTCACCAGGCCCGGGCATAGGGGCCGGGGGCGGGCAGCGCCGCGGCCTGCTGCAACTGCCGGGCGGCATGGGCGGGCCAGTAGGGGTCGCGGAGCAGCTCGCGCGCCAGCAGCACCAGGTCGGCCTGGCCGGAGGTGATGATCGCATCCGCCTGCCGCGCGTCGGTGATCAGGCCCACCGCGGCCGTGGCGAGGCCCGTCTCGCGGCGGAGGCGCTCGGCAAACCCCACCTGGTAGCCCGGCGCGACCGGGATGCGCGCGTCCGCCACCCCGCCGCCGGAGCTGCAGTCGATCAGGTCCACCCCGGCCGCCTGCAGCAGGCGGGCCAGCGCGACGGTCTCGTCCACTGTCCAGCCGCCCTCCGTCCAGTCGGTGCAGGACAGGCGGACGGTCAGCGGCAGGCGCTCGGGCCAGACCGCGCGGACCGCGCGGGTGAGCTCGAGCAGAAAGCGCGTCCGGTTCTCGAAGCTGCCGCCGTAGGCATCGGTGCGGTGGTTGGAGAGGGGCGAGAGGAACTCGTGGGCCAGGTAGCCGTGCGCCCCGTGCAGCTCCAGCCAGTCGAAACCGGCCGCGAGCGACCGCCGGGCCGCCGCGACAAAGTCGGCCTGCACCTGCTGGATGGCGGCAAGCGTCAGGGCCTGCGGCACCCGGGTCAGGTCGCCGCCGAACGCCACCGGGCTCGGCGCAACCGGGGTCCAGCCGCCGGCGGCGTCGGTCAGGTGCGCCCCGCCCTCCCAGGGGCGGGCGGCGCCGGCCTTGCGCCCGGCGTGGGCCAGCTGAATGCCGGGCACGGCGCCGTGCTGGCGCAGGAAACGCGTGAGGCGCGCCAGCGGCTCGACCTGCGCGTCGTCCCAGAGCCCGAGGTCGCCCGGGGTGATGCGCCCGGCGGGAGCCACGGCGGTGGCCTCCGCGATGACGAGGCCGGCGCCGCCCACGGCGCGCGCCCCGAGGTGCACCAGGTGCCACTCGTCCGCCCGCCCCGCGGTGGCCGCGTACTGGCACATCGGCGAGACGCCGATGCGGTTGCGCAGCGTGACGGACTTGAGGGTCAGCGGGTCGAACAGGTGAGGCATCAGGCCAGCAGGAAAGGCATGCCAACCGAATTGGCAACCGCCGGGACCGGACAAAGCCGCCGCGTCATTTCCGGCCGGCGCGCCAGCGCTGGAACGCGCGGGTGAACTCCTCGCGCCCCTCGACGCGCAGCAGCCACAGCCCGGCGGCGTAAACCGCCGCGCCCAGGGGAATCAGTCCGCCGACGGCGAGGACGTCCGCCTGCCGGAGGGAAAGCCCGGCCCCCGGGAGCAGCCGCGCGCCGGCCGCCACGAGCAGGCCCATGGCCAGCGTTGCCAGCAGCACCTGGCCGATCGTGCGCCAGAGGTCGCCCAGCCCCATGCCGGGCAGCGCCCGCGCCAGGCAGTGCTGCATCAGCAGGGTCTGCAGCACGATCGCCGCCGTGCTCGCCAGCACCAGCCCGGGCGCGCCCAGGACGTCCTTCAGCAGCCAGCTCAGCCCGAGGTTCACGAGGAAGCTCAGCGCGGCGAGCTTCACCGGCGTCACCGTGTCCTTCACCGCATAAAAGGCGCGCGTGGTCAGGCTCACCACCGAGAAGAACGGCAGGCCGAGGGCGAACAGCGCGAGCAGCGGCGCCATCGCCCGCGTGTCGGCGGCGGCAAACCGCCCGTGCTGGAACAGCAGCCGCACGATCGGCTCGCTCAGCAGCGCCAGGCCGGCCGCGGCCGGCAGGTTGATCAGCAGGATCAGCCGGAGCCCCTTGCGGTAGTCCTCCGCCATGCGCGCGTGGTTGCCCTCCGCCGCATGCCGGGCGATCAGCGGGTAGACCACCGTCGCCACCGCGATCGCAAACACCCCGATCGGCAGCTCCATCAGCCGGTTGGCGGAAAACAGCAGCGCGGCCGACGAGGCGTCGATCGAGAACGCAAACAGCCGCGAGATGTAGACGTTGATCTGGTAGATCGCCGAGCCGAACAGCCCCGGCGCCATCAGCGCGGCGATCGCCCGCACCCGGGGGGAGACCCCGAGGTCCCAGCGCGGCCGCCAGCCGGCCCGGAGCAGGACGCCCGCCGGCACGAGCAGCTGCAGGCAGCCGCCCGCCAGCACCCCCGCGCACAGCCAGTGCATCCGGCCCAGCTCCGTGTCCGCCAGGTTCCACCCCGCGCCGCCGAGCGAGAGGATCATCGCCAGATTCAGCCAGATCGGCGAGAGCGCGGGCTCGGTGAAGCGCTCCAGCACGTTGAGGGTCGCGTTCAGCGCGGCCGCGAGGCAGATCAGCGCCAGATAGGGGAAGAGCAGGACCGTGAGGTCGGCGGCCAGGTACCAGCGCGGCTCGTGCCCGGGCAGCAGGCGCGACTGGCTGAAGGCCAGCATCGCCAGCGCCACCATGACCCCCGTGACCACCGCCAGCCAGCTGACCACCTGGTTAAGGAGGGCGAAGGCGCCCGGCCGGCCGCGCTCGTGCAGCTCCTCCTGGAGGGTCGGCACAAAGGCCGCCGTCAGCGAGCCCTCGCCCAGCAGGCGGCGAAAGAGGTTCGGCAGGCTGAAGGCGGTGACAAACGCGGAGTAATACTCGCCCGTGCCGAAGATCGCCAGGGCCAGCGTGTCGCGCGCCAGCCCGAGCACGCGCGAGACCACCGTCAGCAGCGAGACGACTCCGATGTGCTTGAGCTTGTTCGACACGCAGGAAATTTCCGGTGGGCAGCGCGGTGCGGCGCGGCCTTCCGCGCGGCCGGCCGCCCGGCGGCGCCTCCCCTCACCGCGGGGGCATCGTCAGTTTCAGCGTGTCGCCCTCAATCGTGACGCCGGTCAGCCGGCCCCAGGCCGCGACCAGCTCCGCGGGAAAGCGCCCGGCGTTGAACATCCGGTCGGTCACCCACTCGTCCACCAGCGGCAGCCGCTGCACCGGGCAGGAGCCGAGGTAGAGCTGGGACGGCCGGTAGACAAAAAGGTCCCCGGACCGCTCGAAGGAGCCCGTGGCCTGGATGAGGAAGGTCGCGTCCAGGCCGACCAGGGGATACCTGACCCGCACCGGTACGCTGAACTGCAGGAGGCCCCCGCGGAGGCGGAAGTTCGGGGCGCCGGCGCTCAGCACCTCGGCCGGCTCGGGGGCGGCCAGCGCGGCCTTGCCCGGGGCGGCCAGCGGGGCCGCGGGCGCGGCGGCCGCATTGAGCTCGTCCTCCTTGAGGGAGACGGATCCCCCCTGGGCGAAAATCTTCTGCTTGGAGGCCACCTGCCGCGCCTTGGCGGGGTCCTGCGAGCCGGCGATGTAATAGACCATGCCGAGGGCGGGCTCCTTCGGCAGCTCCTTCACCTGCGTCACCGGCTTGAACACCAGGTAGGCCGCCGCCAGCACCAGGCCGAGGGCCACACTGAGGACGGCGCCGAGGGTGACTTCCAGCCAGCCGGGACCGTAAAGCGCGCGATCGATTTTTTTGCTCATGGGGAAATTACTTCGCCGCCGCCGGGGCCGCGGGCTTCGCGGGGGCCGCCGGGGCCGGGGCCTTCGCCGCGTCGCCGCCGCCGGATTTTTCCGGGGACGCCTTCTTCTTGTAATCCGTGATGTAGAAGCCCGTGCCCTTGAAAATCAGGCCCGCCCCCCCGCCGATCAGGCGCTTCACGCCCTTCTTCCGGCACTTCGGGCACTGGGTCAGGGGCTCATCGCGCATGGACTGGAAGAACTCGAAGGCGTGGTCGCACTTGGGGCAGACATACTCGTAGGTGGGCATCGGAAATTGCCGCCGGTTATGGGTGCCGGTGCGTTTGATGGCGAGTTTGTTCTCTGCTGCGGCCGGGGTTGCGCCCGGCGGGGTTTTCGCCCAGCAAGGGGCGATGGATTTCACCGCCGAACTGCAACGCCAGGCCGCCCGGGTGGAGCGCGGGCTGGACCAGTACCTGCCGCCGGCGGACACGCGGCCGGAGCGGCTGCACACCGCCATGCGCTACAGCCTGCAGGCCGGCGGCAAGCGCCTGCGGCCCGTGCTCGTCCTCGCCGCCGCCGACCTCGGCCCGGGCGCCCCGGCCAAACGGGCCGACCCCCTGCCCGCCGCCGTCGCCTTCGAGTGCCTCCACACCTACTCGCTGATCCATGACGACCTGCCCTGCATGGACAACGACGACCTGCGGCGCGGCCGGCCCACCGCCCACCGGCAGTTCGACGAGGCCACCGCCCTGCTTGCCGGCGACGCCCTCCTGACCCACGCCTTCGCCCTGCTCGCCGAGCACTACGCCGGCCAGCCCGCCCTCGCCCACGCCCTCCTCCGCGAGCTGGCGGAGGCCGCCGGCAGCCGGCGGCTCATCGGCGGCCAGATGGCCGACCTCCTCGCCGAGCGGCAGGATGCCGCCACCGCCGCGGACCTGGAGTTCATCCACCTGCAGAAGACCGCGGCCCTGCTCGAGGCGGCGCTGGTCTGCGGCGGGCTGGTCGGCGGCGCCGACGCCGCCACCGTCGCCACGCTGCGCCGCGCCGGCCGGGCGCTCGGCCTCGCGTTCCAGATCATCGACGACGTCCTCGACGCCACCGCCGACAGCGCCACCCTCGGCAAGACCGCGGGCAAGGACGCCCGCGCCGGCAAGGCCACCTTTGTGAAGCTCCACGGCCTCGACGCGTCGCGCCGGTTCGCGGCCCAGGCCTCCGCCACCGCCCGCGCCGCCCTCCGGGAGCTCCCCGGCGACCCGGGTTTCCTCGTGGCCCTCTGCGACGCGATGGCCGCCCGATCGCACTGAACCGGGGGCCCCGGCGCATCCGGGATTGAATTCTGCGCGGAACTCCGCTTCTAAAGCACCCTACCTGTGGCCACCAACCGTCCCAAAGAACACCCGATCCGTGAAATCCTGCTGCACGGGCAGCATCCTTTCCCCAAGGACATGGAGGACATGATCCTGCGGCTGAACCTGAAGCCGAACGCCATCACGGCGGAAATCGCCATGGACGCGTACGACTGGGAACGCGGGGAGCAGCTGGAGCGGGGCCGCAAGAAGCTCCTCGCCCTCTGCGCCTCCCACGGGGTCTGAGCCGCCGGCCGGCGGCGCCGTTATTTGGCCGCCGCCGCCGCGTTCACGAGCTCGACAAAACTGCGGGCCTCCAGCGCCGCGCCGCCGATCAGGCCGCCGTCAATGTCCTGCTGCGCGAGCAGCTCGGGCGCATTGGCCGGCTTCATCGAGCCGCCGTAGAGCAGGCGGACGCGCTGCGCCACCGGCTCGGTGAAGAGCTTGGTGAGCAGGCCGCGGATGAAGGCGTGGACTTCCTGCGCCTGGTCGGTGGTGGCGACCTTGCCGGTGCCGATCGCCCAGACCGGCTCGTAGGCCACGATGAGCCCGGCGGCCTGCTCCTGGCTGACGCCCTGGAGGCCGGCCTCGAGCTGGGTCTGCACCACCTTGAGCGTGGTGCCCGCCTCGCGCTCGGCGAGCGACTCGCCGACGCAGAAGATGGGCTTGAGCTGGTGCCGCAGGGCCGCGAGCACCTTGAGGTTGAGGAAGGCGTCGGTCTCGCCGAAGAGGCTGCGGCGCTCGCTGTGGCCGATGATGACGTGGGTGGCGAACAGCGCCCGGAGCATCGGGGCGGAGATCTCGCCGGTGAACGCGCCGCTCGCCTCGGGGTGCAGGTTCTGCGCGCCCAGCTTGACGGTGGAGCCGTCGAGGGCCCGCGCGACCGCGTCCAGCGCGGTGAACGGCGGGCAGACCACGACGTCGACCTCCGTGCGCTTGCCGATGGTGGCGACGAGCTCGGCCACGAGGGCGGCGCCGTCGGCCGGCGTCTTGTTCATCTTCCAGTTACCAGCGATCAGCTTTTTGCGGAGGTTCATGAGGAGGGGGGATTCAGGTTTCGAGAAAGGCCACCCCGGGCAGCGTCTTGCCCTCGAGGAACTCGAGGCTCGCGCCGCCGCCGGTGGAACAGTGCGTGACCCGGTCGGCCACCTGGAACTTCTTCGCGGCGGTGGCGGTGTCGCCGCCCCCGACCACGGTCGTGGCGCCCTGCGCGGTGGCCGCGGCCACCGCCTCGGCCATCGCCCGGGTCGCCCCGGCAAACGCCGGAAACTCGAAGACCCCCGGCGGGCCGTTCCAGATGATGGTCTGCGCGCGGAGAATGGCCGCGCGGTAGAGCGCGATCGACTGCGGGCCGGCGTCGAGCCCCATCCAGCCGGCCGGGATGCCGGTGGCGTCCGTCGCGGGCTGCGTCCGCGCATCCGCGGCAAACGCGTCGGCGCAGACATAGTCCACCGGGAAGATCAGCTTCACCCCGCGGGCCGCGGCGTCGGCCGCCAGTTCGCGCACGATCTTGGCCCCCTCCGGGTCAAACAGGCTGTCGCCGATCGCCATGCCCTGGATCACCTGCTTGAAGGTGTAGGCCATGCCGCCGCCGATGATGATCTCGTCCGCCCGGGCGAGGAGGTTGCGGATGAGCGGGATCTTGTCGGCGATCTTTGCGCCGCCCAGGATGGCCAGCAGCGGGCGCCGGGGATGGTCGAGCACGGCGGCGAAGGCCTTGAGCTCCGCCTCCATCAGGAAGCCGGCGGCCTTCTGCGGCAGGCTGACGCCGACCATCGACGAGTGCGCGCGGTGCGCGGTGCCGAAGGCGTCGTTGACAAAGACGTCGCCCAGCTTGGACAGCCCGGCGCGAAACGCCGCCACCGCCGCCGGGTCCGCCTTGCGGGAGGTGCCGTCCTCCAGCTTCACCTTGCCCTCCTCCTCGAGGTGGAAGCGCAGGTTCTCCAGCAGCAGGACCCCGCCGGGCGCGAGCGCCGCGGCGGCCGCCTCGGCCACCGGGCCGACGCACTCGGCCGCGAACGCGACCGGCTGCCCGAGGAGCCGGGCCAGCTCGTCCGCCACCGGCCGGAGCGAGTAGCGCGCCTGGGCCTTCCCGTCGGGGCGCCCGAGGTGGCTCATCAGCACGACCGAGGCCCCCTGGGCCAGGGCGTGCCGAATGGTGGGCACGGCCGCGACGATGCGCTGGTTGTTGGTGATGGCGCCGGTGACCTTGTCCTGCGGGACGTTGAAGTCGACGCGCAGGAGGACGCGCTGGCCGGCCAGCGCGAGGTCGCGGATGGATTTGAACTTGGGCATGGTAAAGGTTACCCAGCCGGCGCGCCGCGGGCGCGCGCCCGGGGGTGGGGACGGCCCGGACCGCGCGGCGCGGCCGGCCGGCCGCTTACAGGCCGGCGGCGATCCGCTTGGTCAGCTCGACGACCCGGTTGGAATAGCCCCACTCGTTGTCGTACCAGCTGACCAGCTTGAAGAAGCGGCTGTTGAGCTCGATCGAGGAGCCCGCGTCATAGATCGACGAGAGCTTGTCGTGGATGAAGTCCGACGACACGACCTCCTCCGAGGTGTAGCCGAGGATGCCCTTGAGGTAGGTCTCCGAGGCGGCCTTGAGCTTCTCGTTGATCTCCTTGAGGGACGTGGGCTTCACCGTGCGGACCGTGAGGTCGACGACGGAGACGGTGGGGGTCGGCACGCGGAACGACATGCCGGTCAGCTTGCCCTTGACCTCGGGGCAGACCAGGCCGACGGCCCGGGCCGCGCCGGTGCTGGCGGGGATGATGTTGATCGCGGCGGAGCGGCCGCCCTTCCAGTCCTTCTTCGACGGGCCGTCCACCGTCTTCTGCGTGGCGGTGTAGGAGTGGATGGTGGTCATGAGGCCTTCCTCGATGCCCAGGCCCTCCTTGAGCAGCACGTGGACCAGCGGGGCGAGGCAGTTCGTGGTGCACGAGGCGTTGGAGATGATGTGGTGCTTCGCCGGGTCGTACTTCTCGTCGTTCACGCCCAGCACGAGGGTGATGTCCTCGCCCTTGCCCGGGGCGGAGATGATGACCTTCTTCGCGCCGGCGGCGAGGTGGCCCCGGGCCTTCTCGGCGTCGGTGAAGAGGCCGGTGGACTCGATGACGACCTGGACGCCGAGGGCGGCCCACGGCAGCTCGGCCGGGGTCTTCGCGCTCACGACCTTGATCTCGCGGCCGTTGACCACGAGGACGTCGTCCTCCGCCTTGTCGGGCGCCGACTTCTTCGACGTGACCGTGCCCGCGAAGCGCCCCTGGGAGGAGTCGTATTTCAGCAGGTACGCCAGGTTGTCCGCCGGGACGATGTCGCCGACGGCGACCACGTCGAGCGTCGTGCCGAGCAGGCCCTGTTCAACGAGGGCGCGGAATACGAGGCGGCCGATGCGGCCGAAACCATTGATAGCAACTTTGACAGCCATGGGAGGATTCTTGGTTAGCGGTTAGGGAGGAAAGTGAAAAATCAAGAAAGGGCTCCGCCAGTTTCCTTGCAAGGGACTTTTCCAATTATGCCGGCAAATTATGCCCGCTATTCACGTCAGACTTCGCTCCACCAGAGTCCGCAGCCGAGCGCGGGCACCAGGAGGTCGGGCTCCACCGGCTGGGTGGCCCCCGGCGACTCCGCGCGGAGGAAGGTCTCCTGGTCCGCCAGCTGCCGCCAGGCGGAGGCGGTCACGCTCTCCGGCAGCGGGATCCGGACGTCCGCCGCCGTCGGGTTGATGGCGAAGAGCAGGCGCAGCGGGCCCTGCGCCCGGTCGGCGTTGTAGACCGCGGCGAGGGCCGGGGAGCCCGGCGCCGCGCAAAACTGGAAGAACCCCTCGCCGGGCCGCGCGTACTGCCGCAGCAGCCGGCCGCGCTCGCTGCGCCGAAAGGCGATCCAGCCCGCGAAATACGCGTGGGTCCCGGGGTAGCGCTGCCGCCGGCCATAGTCCAGGGCGTTGAGGTCGCCGCGCTGGTAGGTGTTGCGCACCCCGCGCTTCGAGCGCAGGAGATCCTGGCCGGCCGCCAGCAGCGGGATGCCGAGCGACATGAACAGGAGCGCGGCCATCAGGTGGGTGCGGAGCCGGTCGCGGGGGGTGGGCGCGAAGCCGTCGCCCCCCGGGTTCTCCGTGATCCGGTCCAGCCAGGCCTGGTCGTCGTGCGACTCGGTGTAGTTGACCGTCTGCGCCGGCCACTTGGCGAAGAACCACGGCGAGCCCTTGAGAAAATACTCCATCCGCTCCGCGCTGCCGGCGCCGCCCACGTAGTCGCGCACAAAATCGCGGTAGCCGTCGTTCCACGAGGCCCAGCCCGTGTCGCGGAGCACGCCGGCGATGTGGCCGCGGAAGCTCCAGGGCTCGGCGATCAGGATGACCCCGGGCTTCACGCGCTTGAGCGCCGCCTCGACCGCGCGCAGCACGTCCACGCCGAGCAGCTCGGCGAGGTCGAAGCGGAAGCCGTCGACGCCGTAGGCCTCGAGCAGGTGGCGGCAGCTGTCGATGATCAGGCGCTGGGCCATGGCGGAGCGCGCCCGCAGGTCGTTGCCGCAGCCGCTCCAGTTGGCCAGCTGCCCGGCGGCGTCCTGCTCGAAGTAGTAGAGCCGGTCGACGAACCGCAGGTGCGCCGGCTCGCCCACGTGGTTGTAGACCACGTCCAGCACCACCGCCATGCCCCGGCGGTGGAACGCGCGCACCAGCGCCTGCAGTTCGCGCACCCCCGAGGCCCGCTCCGGCGCCAGGGCGTAGCCGCTCGCCGGCGCGAAGTAGTTGTTCGTCATGTAGCCCCAGTGGTACTCCTCCGCCGCACGGCTGTCGGACTCCTGCACGGGCTGCAGCTCGACGCAGTTCACCCCCAGGTGGTGGAGGTGGAATTCCGGGCTCTCCACCCACTTGCGCAGGCCGGTGAAGCCGCGCCGTTCCGCCGCCGTGGCCCGCACCGGGGCCTGCGCGGCCAGGTCCCGCACGTGCGCCTCGGCCATGATGAGGTCGTGCCACGCCGGCGGGCGAAAGTCGCGGTCCCCCTCCCCCACCCACGCCCGGTCGAGCACGAGCCCCGGCCCGTCGCGCCCGACCGCGGCCAGCGCATAGGGGTCCAGCACCCGCACCGCCGGGTCGAACCGGCCGTCGCCGTCGCGGATGCCGTCCACGTGGTACCCGTAAAACCACCCGTGCAGGTTCCGGTCGAGCGTGGTCTCCCACACCCCCGCCGCGCCGTCCGCATCCGCCCGCCGCGCCAGCGCGAAGGGCTGCGCGTCCGCCATCGTGGGCTGCGCGCTGAGCCGCAGCTCAACCGCCCGGGCGCGCGGCGCAAACAGCCGGAAGACCGTGGCCCCGCCCCGCACGATCGCGCCCAGCGGCAGCTCCGTGCTCAGCGCATAGAAAAAGTTCCCCGGCACCAGCGGCACGCCGCCTTGGGCGTCGGTCGCCTGCGACCACGTGACCAGCCGCGGCTCGGCCAGGTCGAGCGGCGCGCCCAGCGTGAACTGCCAGAGGTGCCAGCCGGTGCGGGCGGGGTCGAGGCGGCGGTTGAGGTTGCCGTGCGCGTCGCGCACCACGTTCGGCGCATCGGCCGCCGGGACCAGCCACTGCTGCTCGCCGGTGACGAACTTGAAGCCCAGCCCGCCGGCGACGAGGAACCGCGCCGCGTCGCCCGTCCACTGCAGCACCGGCGCGCCGTCGAGGACCGCCGGCCGCAGCCGCCACTCGGGCGCGCCGATCGCCGCCTGCCAGCCGTTGAAGTCGCCCGCCAGGTAGACCGCGTCGCGCGCGGGGTCGATGCCGCAGCCCGGCGCCAGCGGGTACACGAAGGCGATTTCCCCCTGCGGGTTCAGGAAATAGCCGTGCGTCCGCCCCGCCACCAGCCCCGGCGCCGGCGCCAGCCCGGACGGCAGCGGGCACTGCTCGCCCAGGGTGAAGCGCGGGCAGGAGCGGTCCGTCCAGTCCCGGTCCAGCTCGACCACGCCGGTCGTGAGCGATTCCAGCCAAGCCCGGACGATGCGGTGCGGAGAATCAGCCATGGGGGGACTCGCAGCATCCGCCGCCCCCGCGGCGCGGACAAGCCGGAAACACCCGGCGCGGCCTCAGGGCGCCGCGACGAAGGCGGCGTACACCGGGTGGCCGTCGAAATACGGCTGCTGCCGCAGCCCGAGCAGCCAGCAGGCGGTGGCGCAGGTGTCCTCGGTGCGCACCTCCAGGTCGGCCAGCTGGGTCAGGTCGAAGCCCGCCCGCACGCCCGGCCCCACCAGCACCCAGGGAATGTGCCGGCTGCGCGGGTCGTCGGCGCCGTGGGTCAGCCCCGCGCCGCCGTGGTCCGCCGTCAGCAGCACGCAGGTGGAGCCGCGGATCCCGGCCCGGTCGAGCGCGGCGAACACCCGCGCCAGCTGGGCGTCCGTCTGCGTGATCTGGCTGAGCTGCTCGGGCGAGCCCCAGCCCTTGGCGTGGCCGACCGCGTCGACCTCCGGGAAGTGGATGAACAGCAGCGCCGGCCGGTAGGCCTCGAGCAGCTGCGCGGCGCGGGTGGCGACGTCCTCGTTGCGGCCCACGCTCTCGACCGGGACGAAGGCGTGCGTGATCGTGCCAGGCTTGTTCAGGGTGCTGAACTTCGACTTGCCGGCGACCATCGCCGTCACATACCCCGCCCGCGTCGCCATCTCCATCACGGTGGGCACGAGCGGGTAGACCGGCTCGCTCAGCGGCAGGTCGCGGTTCCACTCGATGCCGTGTTTGCGCGGGTTGACCCCGGTCAGCATGCTGGTGTGCGAGGGCAGCGTGATGGCGACGGCGGTGGTCTTGGCCCAGAAGGTGTAGGCGCCGGCGCGCACCATCGCGCGCAGGGTCGGCATGTCGGCGAGCAGCGCCCGGTCGGGCCGCAGGCCGTCGATGCTGATGATGACCACGTGCTCGACCGCCGGCAGCGGCCGGTGCGGCGGGGCGACCGGGACGGCGAACTGGGCGGGCAGGACCAGCGCCGTGCCCAGGCCCAGGGCCAGCAGGAGGAGTTTTTTCATCGGGCCGCAGCCTGCGCCGCCCCGGAGCAGCCGGCAAGCATGCAGCGGGCCCGTGACGTTCATTTGACAAAGCGCCCGGCGGGCGCGGAGGTTTCCGCGTGCCCGCCAAAGAACGCCTCCTCGTCGCGATGTCGGGCGGAGTCGACAGCTCCGTGGCCGCGCTCCTGCTCCAGCAGCAGGGCCACGACCTCGTCGGCGCGTACATGAAGAACTGGATCAACGAGGGCGAGGTCATCGGCCACTGCCCCTGGCAGGAGGACATCACGGATGCGCGGGCGGTCTGCGACCGGCTGGGGATCGAGTTTCGCGTGGTCAACCTGATGGCGGAGTACCGCGAGCGGGTCGTGGCCTACCTGCTGGACGGCTATGCGCGGGGCCTCACGCCGAACCCCGACACGATGTGCAACCGCGAGATCAAGTTCGGCGTGTTCCGCGCCTGGGCGCAGGCGCACGGGTTCGGGGCCGTCGCCACCGGCCACTACGCGCGCCGCACGGTCGAGCCGGACGGCACGCTGGCCCTGCGCGAGGGCGCCGACCCGAACAAGGACCAGTCTTATTTCCTCGCCCTGCTCGGGCCGGACCAGCTGGCGGCCGCGCGGTTTCCCATCGGCCACCTGGCGAAGCCCGAGCTGCGCCGCCTGGCCCGCGCGGCGGGCCTGGCCACGGCGGACAAGAAGGACAGCCAGGGCATCTGCTTCATCGGCGAGGTGAAGATGCGGGACTTTCTCCACGCCTACGTGCCCGACGCGCCCGGCCCGATCGTCCGGGCCCACGACGGCCGCGAGCTCGGCCGCCACCGCGGGCTGCACTATTACACGCTGGGCCAGCGCCGGGGCATCGGCGTGCCGTCCAACACCGACCACGCCGCCTACGTCGTCGTGGGCAAGCGGACCGCGGACAACGCCCTGCTCGTCGCCTTTGACCAGCCCGACGCGCCCGGGCTGTTCCAGCGCGAGGTGCGCGTCCATGCGCTCAGCTGGCTCGGGGCGCCCGTGACCGCCCCCCGCCCGCTCGAGGCCCGGGTGCGCTACCGCGACCCGCGGGTCGCGCTGGAGTTCATCCCGGAGGGCGGCGGCACCGCCCTCGCCCGGTTCCGCGCGCCGCAGCGCGGCCTCGCCTCCGGGCAGATCCTCGCCCTCTACGAGGGGGACCGGCTGCTCGGCGGCGGGGTCTACGTCTAGCCGGGCCGCCCTCAGCGGACGGCGGCCAGCGCCAGGCTCGCGGCGAAGAGGAGGAAGACCACGCCGAGCGCGCGGTCGATCCAGTGCCCATGGCGGAGGAAGCGGCGGCGCACCTCCGCGTGCGTGCACCCCACGGTCACGAGGGAGAACCACGCCACGGTCGCCAGGGCCATCCACAGGCCGTAGCCCGCCTGGATGAGCTTGGGCGTCGCCGGGCTGACCAGCAGGACGAAGAGCGAGATGAAGAAGAGCGTGGCCTTGGGGTTGAGGGCGTTGGTCAGGAAGCCGGTCGCGAAGGCGCCGGCCGGCGGGGGCGGCGGGGCGGCCTCCGCGCCG
>CAIKTR010000048.1 GCA_903830425.1 uncultured Opitutia bacterium | reverse complement strand
GTGGGACAACTTGTCAATCTGACGCTGCTCACGGAGAAGGTACCCTTGATAACTGACCCGATAAAGAACCTCGTCGCGGATTGGGGCAGACTCGCGGGCCAAATCCTCAGGGACGGGAGCCCCTACCCGATCGCGACGGATGCCATCGGCCCAGGTGCCTCCAGTTGTCTTATTTTTTTCCAAAAATTCGATCCAATGAAAAACCCGATCCTGCTTGGCCTCGATCTTAGTTATCCTACTATTAGACAATAGATTATAATTTATAGAATGCGGCAGCATTCGGAACTCAGCACTGCCGTGGTTAAAAAGCAGCCGATGTTCTGCTCGGCTGGTAAACATGCGATAAGGCTCATGAGTCCCTTTGTTCACCAAGTCATCGATCATGACGCCTATGTATCCCTGCTGGCGTTCTATTAACATGGGTGGAGTTCCTCGCACCTTATTCACAGCATTCACGCCAGCGACCAAACCCTGCCCGGCGGCCTCTTCATAACCTGAAGTTCCGTTAATTTGTCCGGCGAAGAATAGATTCTCAACTTTCTTAGACTCAAGCGATGGAAAGAGTTGGGTAGGATGAGCGAAATCATACTCCACAGCGTAGGCAGGCCTAAGTAACACGGCATTTTCGAGACCTGGTATGCTGTGAACCATGTCTAACTGGACGTCGAAAGGCAGACTTGTTGACAAGCCGTTGACGTAGTATTCGTCCGTTGCCCTACCCTCTGGCTCGAGGAAAAGCAGGTGACGCGGCTTGTCCGCGAAACGGACGAACTTGTCCTCGATACTAGGACAGTACCTTGGTCCCACCCCTTGGATCTCTCCGCTATACATGGCGGACTTATGGAGATTGGCTCGGACGATCTCGGCGGTTTGAGGTGTCGTGTGAGTCATCCAGCACGACACCTGGTCCGAACCTGGGACCCATCCTAGCTTACGTTCGCCGTGCTGTTCCACATGGAACAATCCGGATGAATCACGAGTGTCATGAAACGCAAAAAACGTCGGATTCGAGTCGCCTTTTTGTTCATCCATCTTGGCGAAATCTAGACTTCGGCCAAGCAGTCTGGGTGGAGTTCCGGTTTTAAGGCGCTCTAAAGTTATTCCGGCATCAAGAAAACTGGCTGACAAGGTCTGAGCGCTGAAATCGCCCATTCGACCGCCTTCGTTTTTATTCTGACCGATATGCATCAACCCCCGTAAAAAAGTTCCGGTCGTCACCACGAGTGTCTGCCCGAGAAAATCGATATCCAGATTAGTATGGCATCCTACGACTTTGGTCCCCTTGAAAATCAACCCGGTCACCGTGGCTTGGAATATCTGCAGATTTTGCTGGAGTTCGAGGGTGTGTTTTAACCGAAATTGATACGCCTTCTTATCGCACTGAGCCCGGGGTGACTGGACAGCGGGGCCCTTGGACTCATTGAGCAACCGGAATTGGATGCCTGTGACGTCTGCATTGATGGCCATTTCACCGCCCAGTGCGTCGATTTCTCGAACGATCTGTCCCTTCGCCTGGCCGCCGATAGCCGGATTGCAGCTCATCTGAGCGATCGTATCGATATTCCCGGTGAGCAGTAGGGTGGAGGCGCCCATGCGCGCTGCAGCCAGCGCGGCTTCAACTCCAGCGTGTCCAGCGCCACACACGATCACATCAAACTTTAAAGCGTTATATATCATCTATATAACTATATTTATTCCTGAATCATATGAATTAATTAGAAAGCCATAATTCATTTCCCGATGCAGAAAGTTGCGAAGAGTTGGTCAAGGATTCGCTCGTTATCGATTTTACCCACGATCTCACCATAACTCGCCAGTGTTTCGCGCAGGTCGCTTGCCAGTAATTCAATGGGTCCTCCGGTGGTGATTTTCCCTAGGGCATTCTGCAGTCCCGATTTTGCTCGGGTCAACGAGTCGGAGTGTCGCGCGTTAATAGATATAAAATCTTCTTTATCAATAGTAAGCAATGAGTCGCACAGGTTGGTTATTTCCGAAACAAGGCCGTCAATGCCTTCTCCGCTCAATGCAGAAACCCTCACAACTGGAAGGGTTGTAATAAAGGGTGGGGCAACCAAGACGGGCGCCAGGTCTATTTTATTGATCACGACAAGCGAGCGACCAGGTATAAGCCTGTCGATAAGGGCTTTGGGTAAATAGGGCAGGGGAGTGCTCGAATCGAGCACGAGCATGATCAGATCCGCCTCGGCGATGCGCTCCAGGGATTTTTCTATCCCCATTTTCTCGATGGTGCCCGGATTGGAGTTCAGGCCGGCGGTATCGATCAGCCTCAGGCAATGGGGCCCCACCACGATGCGTTCTTCGATGAAATCACGGGTTGTCCCGGGCTCCGCACTCACCAGGGCGCGTTCATGACCCACCAGACGATTGAGCAGGCTGCTCTTGCCGGCATTGGGCGCGCCCACGATCACCGTCTTGACCCCGTCCCGCAGCAATTCGCCGTAGCGGCGGGTGGCGAGCAGTTGCTCGGTGTCGGCCGCGAGCGCTTGCAGAGCCTGCTGGACGCCGGCGCGGTCTTCCGGCGGCAAGTCTTCCTCCGGAAAATCAATGTAGGCCTCGACGCGCGCAATCACACCGAGCAACCGGTCGGTTAATTCGTTCATTCGCCGTCCCAGGGCGCCGCGGAGCAGTTGGTGGGCGGCGGCCAGCGCGCGTTCGCTGCGGGCGTGGATCAAATCCATGACAGCCTCGGCCTGGGTCAGGTCCATGCGGCCATGCAAAAAGGCGCGCTGCGTGAATTCGCCCGGCCCGGCCGGGCGGCAGCCGCGGGCCAGCAGGTCCTCGAGGATTTTCTGGGCGATAAACGGGCTGCCATGGCAGGAAATCTCGAGGAGATCCTCGCCGGTATAGGAGTGGGGTCCGGGGAAAAAGGTGGCCAGCACGTCGTCCACCCACTCGCCGGCTTGCGTGCGGTAGCCGGTGTGCACGGCGCGGCGGGCCGCCGGCGGACTGGGGCCAATCTCCCGCGCCAGCCGGCCGGCCTCCGGCCCGCTGATCCGCACGAGCGCGATCGCGGCGGTGCCGGCCGCGGTAGCCAGGGCGGCGATCGTCTCGGAGTGGCGCGGCATGGCCGTCACGCAACGGCGGGTTGGGCCCCGCGCCAAGTCTATTTCCGCGCGACCGGCGGAACAAGCGATGCACAGCCTTCAGCAATCCGGGCGGAGCACGGACCGGGCCGAGCGGCTATCTTCGCGGGGCAATGAGCGCGCGCGATCCCCTTGGCCAGTTTCAGGAATGGTTTCAGGAGGCCCGGACCCGGGAGAAGACGGATGCCACCGCGATGTCGCTGGCGACGGTGGATGCCGCCGGCCGTCCGTCCGTGCGCATGGTGCTGCTCAAGGCGGCGGATGCGCGCGGATTCGTGTTCTACACCAATCTCGGCAGCCCCAAGATCGCCGACCTCACGGCCAATCCCCGGGCCGCGCTTTGCCTGCACTGGCCGATCCTGGAGCGCCAGGTGCGCATCGAGGGGCGGGTGGAGGCGGTGAGCGAGGAGGAGGCGGACGCCTATTTTGCCTCGCGGCCGCGGCTCAGCCAACTGGGAGCATGGGCCTCGGCGCAGTCGCAGCCCATGGCCGGCCGCTTCGTGCTGGAGCAGGCGGTGGCGGCGATGGCGCTCAAGTTTCCGGTGAGCGCGGTGCCGCGGCCGTCGTTCTGGTCCGGCCGGCGCGTGGTGCCGGACCTGATCGAGTTTTGGCAGCAGCGGGCCTTCCGCCATCACGACCGCGAGCGTTTCGTGCGTACCGCGGAGGGCTGGCAGTCCCAATGGCTGTTCCCGTAGCGGGAACGCCCCGCCGCGCGGCGGCGCCGGCCGGGGTCAGCGCTCGCTGACCTTGATCGGATGGAGGCGCGTGCCGTC
Source organism: uncultured Opitutia bacterium (assembly GCA_903830425.1). GTDB lineage: Bacteria > Verrucomicrobiota > Verrucomicrobiia > Opitutales > Opitutaceae > Opi-474. The sequence goes on along the minus strand of CAIKTR010000048.1, from coordinate 20,746 downwards.
GGTCACTTGGTCGCCCGGATACACCACCACCTGGTCGCCGGCGCGCAGGCCGTCGAGAATCTCGACCTCAACTCCGTTGCTGTGGCCGGCCCGCACCGTGCGCAGCCGGGCCCGGCCTCCGGCGAACACAAACGTCTGGGTGGCGCCGGCCTGCTGGAACAAGGCCCCGCTGGGCACGTGCAGCACGTCGGGATGTTCCCAGGTGACGATCCGGGCCTCGACGCGGTAGTTGTCGCCCAGGGTGGGGCGCTGCTCGAGGGGATCGGTGAAGTCCGCGACCACGTAGACGCGCTGCTCCTCGACCCCCAGGGCCGAAACCTTGGTGAAGGCCGAGGGCTCCACCAGTCGGACGCGCGCGGCCAGCGGGGCGGCGCCGCCCCATTGTTCGAGCCGGACGCGGGCGCCCGGGCGGATCCCCACGCCGTCGCGCGACAGGACCTCGATGCGCACCTCCAGGTCGGTGGGATCGCCCACCTCCAGCAGCGGAAAACCACCGGGCACCAGGCGGGAGCTCTCCTGCCACACCCGCAGGATCCGGCCGCTGACGGGGGACGTGATCACGAGGGGCTCGGCCTCGCCGCCCGGCTGGGCGCGGGAGAGCAGGGCGCGCGCCTGTTCCAGTTCGAACTCCGCCACCTGCCCGCCAAACTCCGCGGCGCGCGCTTCCTGCTGAGTGACGGTGGCGCGCATCTGGGCCGCATCAAACTCCTGGGCGGACAAGACCCGCTGGTTAAAGAGCTGCTGCAGGCGGGCCAACTCCGTCCCGTACAGTTTGGCGGCGGCGGCGGCCCGCTCCTGCTGGGCCCGGGCGGCGTCGCGGGCGGCCTCGGCCGCCTTCACCCGCGCCACGGCCTGGGCCTGGCTGCGGGCGTCGAGCAGGTCCGCGCCGCTGGTCTCCAGCGTGGCCAGCACCGTGCGGCCGGCCGTGACCGGCGCGCCGGCCTTCCAGTCGATCCGGCGCAGTTGTCCGCCGACCGGGGCGGAAACCGCATAGCGGTTTTTGACCCGGGTCATGCCCTCCTCGTCGACCGTCACCACCAGGGGGCCGCGGACCGCGGAGCTGACCTCGACAGGCACCGCCCGCGGCCAGAGGCCGATGACGATGAGCGCCACGAGCAGCGCGCCGCCCAGCAGCGGCAGGCGCCGGCGCCAGGGGGAGGCGTCAGTTTTTTTCGCGGCGGCAGGGGGGAGCGGGGCTTCGTTCATGGGAAAAGGGGCGTCAGTCGAGCGCCTTGAGGGCGCTGACCAGGTCGATGTCGGCCAGCTTGCGCGCGGCGAACCAGGCCGACAATGCCGAAGCTAGGGCGACGGTGAGCACGGCGAGGGCGTAGTTCGCCGGCGTGAGCACCAGCGGCAGGCGCACCGTCTCGGTGTTCACCGTGGTGATGATCCCCGCCGCCAGGCCGGAGCCGAGCAGCAGGCCGAGCGGCAGGGCCACGAGGGTGAGCAGGACCAGTTCCCCGACCAGCACCGCGCCCACCTCGCCGCGGGTGAAGCCGAGCACGCGCAGCGTCGCGAGCTCGCGCGCCCGCTCGGACAGCGAGATCCGCGCGCTGTTGTAGATGATGCCGAACGCGACGATGGTGGCGAAGAGCGTGTAGATTTTCTGCAGCAGGCCGATGCTCTCGGCGGTGGTCTGGCGAAAGCCCTCGCGGACCGAGGTCTTGACCACGCAGCCCGCCAGGCGCGGGGTGTTTTTCACCGCGCGCAAAAACTCCCCCCACTGGCTGGCGGCCACCATGGCGTGCGCGCCGCTGATGCGGTCGCCCTCCAGCAGCAGGCGGTTGAGGGCGTGCCACTCCATGTAGGCGGCCATGCCGGCAAAATCCTCCGCCAGCCCGGCCACCGGCACCGCCAGCTCGCGCTCCTCGCCCTCCAGAACCTTGGCGATGATTTCGTCGCCCGGCCGCACCCGCAGGATCTCCGCGAGCTTGGCGGAGATGATGATGCCGCGTTCCGGCAGGGCGAGTTGCTGCGGCCGGGCGTCAATCACCCGGCTCAGCGTCCCGCGCGCGGGCAGGCCCTGGAGCAGGATCCGGCGGGAGACCGGACCGGCGCGCAACTCCACCGGCACATAGCGGAACGGCTGGGCGAGCACGACCCCCGGGAGGTGGCGGAAATCGTCGAGGGCGCGCGCCGGTCCGGGCTCGACCAGGGAGAGGGTCACGGTCTGGCGCTGCACGATGTCCCATTGGAAATCGATGACGTAGGCGATGCCGTCGCGAAAGGAGTTGGGCACGATCAGAATGGCGGTGGCGAGGGCGAGGGCGAGGCAGGTAAGCGCGCTGCGCACCGGCCGCCGCTCGATGTTGCGCAGGGACATCCGGAACGACGGGCTGAACCAGCGCGCGGCGCCCAGCCGCTCCACGAGGGCGGGGCGGTAGCGGGCGGGAGCCTCGGGGCGCATGGCCTCGGCGGGCGGCAGGCGGACGGCGCGGCGGACGGCGCCGGCCACGCCGGCGAACGCCGCGAGGGCGCTGATCAGGGTGGCGGCGACGAGCACGCGGGTGTCGAGGAGGAAGTCGAGCCGGGGAAAGCGGAAAAACAAATGGTACATGCCCACCAACTGGTGGCCGAGCACGATCCCGCCGAGGGAGCCCAGGCCGGTGCCGGCGACCACGATCGCGAGCGAGAACTTGAAATAGTGCGCGCCAACCTGGGCGTTGCTGAAGCCGCACGCCTTGAGCATGGCGATCTGCTCGCGCTGCAGCGTGATCTGGCGGCTCATCACCGAATTGGTCATGAACGCCGCGACGCTGAGGAACACGAGCGGGAAGGCGATGGACAGGCCCTGCAGCACCCGGATCTCGTCGTCCACGCGGCGGTGGGAGGGGTGATTGGCGCGGCCGAAGGCCCCGCGCCCTCCGTAGGGCGCGAGCAGGCGGTCGACCGCGGCGATCACGGCGCCCTCCGAGGCGTCGGGGGCGAGCGTGAGCGCCACGTTGTTGAACGCGCCATAGAGCTGAAACGCCGTGGCGAGCTCCTTGTAGGGCATCCAGAAGACGCCGTAGGTCTTGTTGTCGGGCAGGGCGGACCCGGGCGGGGCCTCGAACACAAACTCGGGGGACAGCGCCACGCCGGACAGGTGAAACGTCTGCTGGGTGCCGTTGAGCACGGCGGAGATCGTGTCGCCGGGGCGGAGGCCGTGCACGTCGGCGAACGCCTCGCCGACGGCGAGCTCGTGCCGGGTGGTGCGGCCGACCGGCAGCCGGCCGGAGCGCAGGTAGACCTGGTTCAGCACCGGCGCGCCGTGCTCGGGCACCGAGTTCAGCAAGCCGACCGCCGGCAGGTCGAGCCCGGGCACGTCGAGGGTGACCTGCAGGGCGATGCCGGTCTGGACGGTGGCGACGCCCGGAATGGCCGCCAGCTGGTCCCGCACGGAATTCGGCGCGCGCTTCAGCCGGGCGAACACCTCGGCGAAACGGTGCTCGCGGTAGTAGGTGTCGCGCGTCGTCTCGAGCGAGAGGATCAGCGAGCGCGTCATGATCATCATCGCCAGCCCGCAGGCCATCACGAGCGCGACAGCGAGGGCCTGGGATTTGAGGGCGCGCAGGTCCCGCAGGAGCTTGCGGTCGAGGAGGAGCATGCGGCGCGCGGGGGGCTACCAGGCCAGTTCGCCCACGGCGCCGCGCCGGGCGTTGCGGCGCTCGGAGATGATGCGGCCGTCCGACAGGGTGAAGACGCGGTCCGCCATGTCCGCCAGAATGGCGTTGTGGGTGATGATGACGGTGAGCGTGCCGAGCTCGCGGTTGATCCGCTCGATGGCCTCGAGCACGGTGATGCCGGTGTGCACGTCGAGCGCCCCGGTGGGCTCGTCGCAGAGCAGCACGGCGGGGCGCTTGGCGATGGCGCGGGCGATGGCGACGCGCTGCTGTTCGCCGCCCGAGAGCTGGGCGGGGAAGTGGTCGAGGCGCTCGCCCAGGCCGACCAGCCGGAGGGCCTCCTCGGCGTCCATCGGCTCGCGGCAGATCTCCGTGATGAGCGCGACGTTTTCCCGGGCGGTGAGGCTGGGGATGAGGTTGTAGGCCTGGAAGACGAACCCGACGGAGTGGCGGCGGAACTGGGTGAGTTCGGGCTCGCTGGCGGTGCCCAGGGCCCAGTCGCGGTAGTGCAGGGTGCCGTGCGTGGGCGAGTCGAGGCCGCCGAGTTGGTTGAGCAGCGTCGACTTGCCGCTGCCCGAGGCGCCGAGGAGCACGACCAGCTCGCTCCGGAAGAGGTCGAAATCGACGCCGCGCAACGCCGTGACGGCGGCGGTGCCCTCGCCGTAGACGCGGGCCAGCCCGCGCACCCGGAACACCGGCGCGCGCGCGTCGGCGGGCTCGGGCAGGGGGTTCGCGACAGACGGCATGATGGGGTGGATCAGACCCGGGGGGCGGGTGGGCGGCAACGCGCAAACGGCTCCGCGGATTGGACCGTCACTGCCGCCCACGGGAGGCGCGGGCGGAGCCCGCCGGGCGTCAGGCGTCCGGGGCGCCGCCGGTGATGACGGCCCCGCCGGTCACCTGCACCTTCTCGAGAATGGCCCGGCCGATCTTCTCGGCGAGCTCGGGCTTTTCCTTGAGCGCGGCCTTGGCGGCGTCGCGGCCCTGGCCGACGAGGTTGCCCTCGTAGGCGATCCAGGCGCCTTTTTTCTCGAGGATCTTGTGCTCCAGGCCGAGGTCGAGCAGCGAGCCGATCTTGGAAATGCCCTCGTCGTACATGATGTCGAACTCCACCTCGGTGAACGGCGGGGCGACCTTGTTTTTCACGACCTTGATCTTGGTCCGGTTGCCGATGACCTTGCCCTCGGGCGTCTTGATCTGGTCCTTGCGGCGGATGTCGATGCGCACCGACGAGAAGAACTTCAGCGCGCGGCCGCCCGACGTGGTTTCGGGGCTGCCGAACATCACGCCGATCTTCTCGCGGATCTGGTTGGTGAAGATGCAGACGCAGTTGGTCTTGCTCACCACGGCGGTGAGCCGGCGCATGGCCTGGGACATCAGGCGGGCCTGGCTGCCCATGGTCATGTCGCCCATCTGGCCGTCGAGCTCCGCCTTGGTGATGAGGGCGGCGACGGAATCGAGCACGATGACATCGATGCTGTTGGAGCGGATGAGCGTCTCCATGATGTTGAGCGCGTCCTCGCCGGAGTCGGGCTGGGAGACGAGGAGGTCGTCGAGCTTCACCCCGACGACGCGGGCGTATTTCGGGTCGAGCGCGTGCTCGACGTCGATGAAGGCGGCGAGGCCGCCCGTTTTCTGGGCCTCGGCGATGACGCTGAGGCAGAAGGTGGTCTTGCCGGACGACTCCGGGCCATAGATCTCGATGATGCGGCCCTTGGGCAGGCCGCCGACGCCGAGGGCGAGGTCGATGGCGAGCGAGCCGGTCGAGAGGGTCTCAACCTTCATCTTGGCATTGCTGCCCAGGCGCATGATCGAGCCCTCGCCGAACTGCTTGCTGATGGCGGAGAGGGCGAGCTCGATGTTTTTTTCGCGACCGGGCGTGGAGGAAACAGCGGGGGCGGCTTTGGCGGGGGCGGCTTTGGACATGGGAAGGCGAGGGCTAAGGGTTGGCGTGGAAAAAGTAAAAGTCAGGGTGAGCCGTCGGCGCGGGCCGAGGCAAGCGTGGAGCGGGAACCTTAATGCGAAGGAGCTGCGCCGGCCGGCTTGAAGGCGGTGGCGAACCACACGGCGAGGATGATCAGGGCGAAGCTCACGGCGTAGTTCCACGCGAGCCGTTCCTTGAGCACGAGCCACGCAAAGACCACGAAGACCCCGAGCGTGATGCATTCCTGGACGATCTTGAGCTGATAGCCGCTGAAGCCATCGGTGAAATAGCCGGCGCGGTTGGCCGGCACCATCAGGCAGTACTCGAAGAAGGCGATCCCCCACGAGACCAGGATCACCACGACCAGCGACTTGGCCTCCAGCCACTTGAACTTCAGGTGCCCGTACCAGGCCAGGGTCATGAAGACATTGGAGCAGACCAGCAGCAGGACGGTCTTCATGAGTACCGGTGGTAGCGCTTGAACCAGGCGACGAAATGGCCGAGGCCTTCCTCCAGCGACACCCGCGGGACGAAGCCAATCGCGGCGTGGAGCCGCTCGATGCTGGCGCCGGTCTCAAGCATGTCGCCCGGCTGCGGCGGGAGCAGCTCGAGCTGGGCGGTGCGGCCGAGCAGCTGCTCCAGCATGCGCACAAACAGCAGCACCTCGACCGGGCGGTTATGGCCGATGTTGAAGATCCGGAAGGGCGGGGCGGGCGGCGGGGTGGGGGGGTAGAGCAGCACCTTCACGACGCCATCCACAATGTCGTCCACGTACGTGAAATCGCGCCGGCATTTGCCGTGGTTGAAGAGCGGGATCGGCCGCCCCTCGCAGATGGCCTGGGAGAAAATCGTCGGCGCCATGTCCGGCCGGCTCCACGGGCCGTAGACGGTGAAAAAGCGCAGCCCGGTGATCATCAGCCCGTGGAGGTGCGCGTAGCTGTGGGCCATCGCCTCGTTGCTTTTCTTGGTCGCGCCGTAGAAGGAGATGGGATGGTCGGTGTTGGCGTCCTCGTGGAACGGCACCGTGGCGCCCGCGCCGTAGACGCTGCTGGAGGAGGCGAACACCAGGTGCTTGGGGGGCAGGCGGCGGCAGGCCTCGAGCACATGCAGGAACCCGGTCAGGTTGCTGTGCACGTAGGCCGCCGGGTTTTCCATGCTGTAGCGCACGCCGGCCTGCGCCCCGAGGTGGATGACGTAGTCGGGCGCGAAGTGGCCGTAGAGGCCCGAGAAAACCCCGGGGTCCCCGAAATCCGCCTGCACGAAGCGGAAATTCTCCAGGGTCGCGAGCTCGGCCAGCCGGGCGCGCTTCAGCTCGACCGAATAATAGTCGTTGAGGTTGTCGATCCCCAGCACCTCGCAACGCTTGGTCGCCGCGAGCCGGCGGGCGACGTGGTAGCCGATAAAGCCGGCCGCGCCGGTCACGAGGACTTTCATCCCGTGCGTGATAGGCGAGCCGGCGCGAGGCGGCTAGGAAATAGTACGCGCCCCGCCCGCCTCAGCAGGCCACGTTGTTGCCCTCGCCGCCGAAATGCTTCAGGCGCTCGGCCGGGGCCACCTTGGCCGTGCCGGCGGGGGCGTAGTGAAACTGCAGGGCCCGGCGGCGGTGCGGCGAGGAGTTGTGCGGGGTGCCGTGGGGCAGCATGCCGTCGAAGAGCAGCGCCCCGCCCGGCCGCAGCGGGACCGCGACGGACTTGGTCCCGAGGATCGTCTGGTCGCAAATCTGCCAGTCCCGCCGCTGATAGTGGAGGATCGGCCCCTCCCGGTGCCGGCCGGGGAGGAGCTGCATGCAGCCGTTCTCGATCGTCGCCTCATCCAGCGCGATCCACACGCCCACCACCGGGGTGCCGAGGGGGTACTCAAAGTAGGCCTGGTCCTGATGCCACGGTTTCTCGCGGCCAAGGCGCGGCGGCTTGATCAGGGCCATGTCCTGAAACAGCTCGGCGTGGGCCCCCCGCAGGAGGGACGAGAGGGCGGTGTGCAGCCCGGCGTGGTGCGACAGGGCCTTGAGCCGGGCATCAAACTCGATGAAGGACCCGATTTTGCGCACGGCGTCCTGCCGCTGCTCCGGACCGAGGGTGGGGAGCAGTTCCTTCGACTTCCCCTCAAAGTAGATGTGCGTGAAGTCCGGCCGCCGGCCCATGATCAGGTCCACCAGGCCGGCAATCGCCTGCTGCACTTCCCCGCCCGTGAAGGCCTGGTGCACCACGAGGTAGCCCTGCTCGTGGTAGCGCGCGATTTCCGCGGGGCCGATGTCGGAAAAATGCGCGACGCCCTGCGCGACGGCGTGCGGTTGATAAAGCTCGGGCGCGTGCATCTCGGCGACGACGTCAAACTTGGCCTCGGGGGTGGGCGGGTGGCTCATGGGGAAAGCGGCGGGAAAGGGCCAGCCTAGCGGAAATGCAGTTGCCGCGCCATGCACCTCCCCGCTATTTATTTGTAGTTATCCGCTCTGATGAAATTATCCGGCCAATCCTGTTCCGTGGTGCTGGGCGAGGTGGGGCGGGTGCGGTGCGAGCCGGGCTGGCACCTGGGTCCGGACTGGGGGCGCGGCCTGCGCGACCAGGATCTCTGGTATGTCTGGGCCGGCCGCGGCCGGATCAGGGCCGGGCAGACGGAGCGGGTGCTGGGGCCCGGGAGCTGCGTGTGGCTGCGCCCCGGCCAGCCTTACGAGGTGGAGCAGGATCCGGCGGCGCTGCTGGGGGTGAACTTCATCCATTTCACCCTGCGGAAGCCGGGACAGAATTTGGCCTGGTCCGCTTTTGTGCCGCCGTTCGAGATCATGCGCACCCGCCAGCTGGACCTGGTGGACGGCCTGATGCGGCGGGTGATTGAACTGCGGGCGGAAGCGGCGACCGGGGTGGCGGCCGCCCTGCTGGAGGCGCTGCTGATGGAACTGGCCCGCGAGCAGGCCGCCGCCCCCGGGCCGGATGAGTCCGGCCTGGGCCAGCACCATCGCGAGGTCATGCTGCAGGTGGCGGCGCAGATCCGGGAGAGCCCGGGCCGGGTCCCGCCGATCGCGGCGCTGGCGCGCCAGGCCGGCTACAGCGTGGACCATTTCTCCCGCCTCTTTCTGCAGATCACCCGGGCGCGGCCCCAGGCCTACGTCATCCAGGCCCGGATCGGGCGGGCGCGCGAACTGCTCGCCGAATCCGATCTCACCGTCGGCCAGATCGCCGAGGCGCTCGGGTTTCGGGACATCTTTTTCTTCTCGCGGCAGTTTCGGCAGAAAACCGGGCAGACCCCGTCGGAGTTCCGGCGCGGCCTGCGGCGCATATGACGGAAGTTTCATGAAACTTCCGCTTGCCCGCCCGGAAACGCGCCCTATACCTTGCCCCGCTTTGCCTACCGCATACTCTCTCGCATGACCATTAAAGCCTATCTCAAGCCCTCGTGCGGCTGGTCCAACGGCGTGCGTGCGATCATGCGCAAGTACCACCTGGCCTACGACGATGTGGACATCGTCAACAACCGCGCGAACTACGCCGAGATGGTGCAGAAGTCCGGCCAGCCCCTGGCCCCGTGCGTGGAGGTCGACGGCGTGATGCTGGCGGACGTCTCCGGCGAGGAAGTGGAAAATTACCTGCTCAGCAACGACCTGGTGAAATCCACCGACGCGGCCGCCGACGTCCCGACCAATGCGGGCTGCTCGGACGCGGACCACGCCAAAATGGCCACTAAAACGGTTCGCTTCTTCTAACGCTGAGAGCTCACCGCACGAACCACGCTCCGGGCCGGCTCTCGCAAAATGCGGCCGGCCTTTTTTTTGTCCCCACGCCTCCCGCCCACCACCCCGCCCCCGGTTACCCCCTGCTCCGTGGCCCAAGACCAGCTCCGCCAACCAGCTTACTCTCCGATGTCGAACGCACCGCAGCCTGATGCCCCGTCCTTCTCCGCGGAAACTCCCGCCCCCGGCCGTCCCGCCAAGCAGGGGCTCTACGACCCGTGGTTTGAGCACGATGCCTGCGGCGTGGGCTTCGTCGCGAACCTGCACGGCCGCAAGTCCCACCAGATTCTGCAGCAGGCCCTGCAGGTGCTGACCAACCTCGATCACCGCGGCGCCAGCGGCGCCGAGCCCAACACGGGCGACGGCGCGGGGGTGCTGCTGCAGCTGCCGCACAAGTTTTTCCAGGAAGCGGCGAAAAAGGCCCGCCTCACCCTGCCGGAACCCGGCCACTACGGCGTCGGCATGATTTTCCTGCCGCGCAACCCCACCGTCCGCCGCCGCGTCGAGGAGAAGTTCGCCCAGCTGGTCCAGTCCGAGGGGCAGATTTTCCTCGGCTGGCGCACGGTCCCGACCGACAACTCCTCGCTGGGCGAAACCGCCCGGTCCTGCGAGCCGTCGATCCGCCAGGTGTTCATCGGCCGCAACCCGGAGCTGGCCGACGACATGGCCTTCGAGCGCAAGCTCTACATCATCCGCAAGCGCGCCTACACCGAGATCCGGACCTCGACCATGAGCGGCGCCGAGTTCTGGTACGTCGCCAGCCTGTCCTGCAAGACCATCGTCTACAAGGGCATGCTCCTGACCGACCAGCTCGCGAAGTATTTCCCCGACCTGCAGAACCCCGCGATGGAGACCGCCCTCGGCCTCGTCCACTCGCGCTTCAGCACCAACACGTTTCCCAGCTGGGACCGCGCGCATCCCTACCGCTACGTCGCGCACAACGGCGAGATCAACACCCTCCGCGGCAACATCAACTGGATGCACGCCCGCGAGGCGCTGTTCGAGTCCGAGGCCTTCGGCGACGACATCAAGAAGACGCTCCCCATCGTCAACCCGAACGGCAGCGACTCGGCGATGTTCGACAACACCCTGGAACTGCTCGTGCTCGCCGGGCGGCCGCTGGCCCACGCGATCATGATGATGATCCCGGAGCCGTGGTCCAACGACCAGAACATGGATGCGGCCCGCCGCGCGTTTTACCAGTACCACGCCTGCCTGATGGAGCCGTGGGACGGGCCCGCGGCCATCGCGTTCACCGACGGCAAGCAGATCGGCGCCATCCTCGACCGCAACGGCCTGCGCCCCTCGCGCTACTGCGTCACCAAGGACGGGCTGGTGATCATGGCGTCGGAAACCGGCGTGCTCGACCTCCCGCCGGAGGACATCGTGAGCAAGGGCCGCCTGCAGCCCGGCCGGGTGTTCCTGGTGGACACCGAGCAGGGCCGCATCATCGAGGACGAGGAGATCAAGCGGCAGCTCGCGACGCAGCATCCGTACGGCGAGTGGATTCAGGAGCATTTGGTGCACCTGGAGGACCTGCCGGCCGCCCCCGAGGTGCCGCCGCCCGACCACGAGACCCTGCTGCAGCGCCAGATCGCCTTCGGCTACACGCATGAGGACGAGCGCATCATCCTCACCCCGATGGCCCGCGACGGGGTCGAGGCCATTGGCTCGATGGGCAACGACGGCGCGCTGGCCGTGCTCTCCAACAAGCCGCGCCTGCTCTACGATTATTTCAAGCAGCTCTTCGCCCAGGTCACCAATCCCCCGATCGACTGCATCCGGGAGGAGATCATCATCTCGGCCGAGACCCGGCTGGGCTCCGAGGGCAACCTCCTCAACCCGCAGCCCACCGCGTGCCGCCGGGTCGAGCTGAAGTGGCCGATCCTGACCAACGAGGAGTTCGCCAAGATCCGCCGGACCAGCCTGCCGGGCCTGAAAATGGGCGTGCTGCCCACGCTCTTCCGCGTGGTCCGGGGCGAACGGGGCCTCGCGAAGTCGATGGAGGAAATCTGCATGATGGCCCGCCGCATGATCGAGGAGGACGAGGTCAATGTGATCATCCTCAGCGACCGGGGCGTGAGCCGGGACTTTGCGCCGATCCCGGCGCTGCTGGCGCTGGCCGGCCTCCACCACTATCTCATCCGGGAGGGCCTGCGCACGCGGGTCAGCCTCGTGGTCGAGACCGGCGAGGCGCGCGAGGTGCACCACTTCGCGCTGCTCATCGGCTACGGGGCCAGCGCGATCAACCCCTACGTGGCGTTCGAGACGATCGACGACCTGATCCGCGAGGGCTCGCTCACCGGCCTCGACCACAAGACGGCCTGCAAGAACATGGTCAAGGCCGCCTCCAAGGGCGTCATCAAGGTCATGTCCAAGATGGGCATCTCGGCGATCCAGAGCTACCGCGGCGCCCAGGTGTTCGAGGCGCTCGGCCTGCGCCAGGACGTCATCGACCATTATTTCACCTGGACGGCCTCGCGGGTCGGCGGCATCGGCCTCGACGTCATCGCGCAGGAAGTGCTGGCGCGGCACCACCTCGCCTATCCCGACCGGCCGGTCGACGGCCAGGTGCTGCCCGTGGGCGGCATCTACCAGTGGCGCGCCGAGGGCGAGGCGCACCTCTTCACCCCGGAGGCGATCCACCACCTGCAGAAGGCCACGCGCACCGGCAGCTACGCCGCCTTCAAGAACTTCACCAAGCTCATCAACGAGCAGGGCCGGAACCTCTGCACGCTGCGCAGCCTGCTGGACTTCAAGGCCGCCACCCCCATTCCGCTGGCGGAGGTCGAGTCCGTGGACCGCATCGTGCGGCGCTTCAAGACCGGCGCCATGTCCTACGGCTCCATTTCCCAGGAGGCGCACGAGACGCTCGCCATCGCCATGAACCGCCTCGGCGGCAAGTCCAACACCGGCGAGGGCGGCGAGGATCCCGCGCGCTTCCTCCCGCTCGCGAACGGCGACTCGAAGAACTCCGCGATCAAGCAGGTGGCGTCCGGCCGGTTCGGCGTGACCAGCGAATACCTCGCCAGCGCGCGCGAGCTCCAGATCAAGATGGCCCAGGGCGCCAAGCCCGGCGAGGGCGGCCAGCTCCCCGGCACCAAGGTTTACCCCTGGATCGCCAAGACCCGCCACTCCACCCCGGGCGTCGGGCTCATCTCCCCGCCGCCGCACCACGACATCTACTCCATCGAGGACCTGGCCGAGCTGATCCACGACCTGAAGAACGGCAACCGCCATGCCCGCGTGAGCGTGAAGCTCGTTTCCGAGGTCGGCGTCGGCACGATCGCCGCGGGCGTCGCCAAGGCGCACGCCGACGTGGTGCTCATCTCCGGCTACGACGGCGGCACCGGCGCCTCGCCGATGACGTCCCTGCAGCACGCCGGCCTGCCCTGGGAGCTCGGCCTGGCCGAGACGCACCAGACGCTCGTGCTCAACAATCTCCGCTCGCGCATCGCGGTTGAGACCGACGGGCAGCTCAAGACCGGGCGCGACGTCGTCATCGCCGCGCTGCTCGGGGCCGAGGAGTTTGGCTTTGCCACCGCCCCGCTGGTTTCGACCGGCTGCATCATGATGCGCGTCTGCCATCTCAACACCTGCCCGGCCGGCGTCGCCACCCAGGATCCCAAGCTCCGCGCCCGGTACTCCGGCAAGCCCGAGTACGTGGTGAACTTCATGCGCTTCATCGCGGAGGAGGTGCGCGAGCTCATGGCGCAGCTCGGCTTCCGCACGATCGAGGAGATGGTCGGCCAGGTCGACCGGCTCGAGCCCCGCCAGGCCATCGACCACTGGAAGGCCAAGGGGCTCGATTTCTCCAACATCCTCTATTCTCCGGATGTCGGGCCCGAGGTCGGCCGGTTCTGCTCGATCCCGCAGGAGCACGGCCTCGAGAAGTCCCTCGACCTCACCACGCTCCTGCCCCTGTGCCAGCCGGCGATCGACCGCGGCGAGCGGGTGGACGCCGCGCTGCCCATCCGCAACGTCAACCGGGTGGTCGGCACCATCACCAGCCACGAGGTCACCAAGCGCCACGGGGCGAAAGGCCTGCCCGACGACACCATCCGCCTCCGCTTCACCGGCTCCGCCGGCCAGAGCTTCGGGGCCTTCATGACCAAGGGCATGACCTTCTCCATCGAGGGCGACGCCAACGACTACGTCGGCAAGGGCCTCTCGGGCGGCAAGATCATCATCTACCCGTCCGCCGCGGCCACGTTCAAGCCCGAGGAGAACATGATCATCGGCAACGTCGCCCTGTACGGCGCGACCGCGGGCGAAGTCTACATCCGCGGCATGGCCGGCGAGCGCTTCGCCGTCCGCAACTCCGGCGTCGATGCCGTGGTCGAGGCGATCGGGGACAACGGCTGCGAGTACATGACCGGCGGCCGCGTCGTCGTGCTCGGCCCCACCGGCCGCAACTTCGGCGCCGGCATGTCCGGCGGCGTCGGCTACGTGCTCGACGAGACGGGTGACTTCGCCAAGCGGGTGAATCCCCAGATGGTCGGGCTGGGTAAGGTCGAGGACCCGGCGGAGATCGCCGAGCTCCGCGCCCTGATTGAGCGGCACCGCGACCACACCCGGAGCACCCGCGCCGGGCAGATCCTCGCGGCGTGGGACCAGTACCTCCCCAAGTTCGTCAAGGTCCTGCCCAAGGACTACCAGCGCATGCTGGCCTGCATCGAGCGCGCGGAGGCCCAGGGCCTCACGGGCGACGAGGCCGTCATGGCCGCCTTCGAGGAAAACGCCCGCGACCTCGCGCGAGTGGGAGGCAACTAACGGGAGAGCCTTCCTGCCTCCCCCCGCGCCACCCACCGACCCGACCCCCACCCCCCCCTCCCCCCGCCACACTCTCACCATGGGCAAACCAACCGGATTCATCGAATATCTGCGCGAACTGCCAGTCGACCGCCCGCCGCTGGAGCGCGTGCGTGACTGGAAGGAATTCCATCACCACATGGAGGCCAAGAAGCTCCGCCACCAGGGCGCGCGCTGCATGGATTGCGGGGTGCCGTTCTGCCACACCGGCAAGCTGATCAGCGGCATGGCCTCGGGCTGCCCGGTCAACAACCTGATCCCCGAATGGAACGACCTGGTGTACCGCGGCCTCTGGAAGGAGGCGCTCGCCCGCCTGCACAAGACGAATAACTTCCCCGAGTTCACCGGCCGCGTTTGCCCCGCCCCGTGCGAGGGCTCCTGCGTCCTCGGCATCAACAGCCCGCCGGTCACGATCAAGAACCTCGAGGCCGCCATCACCGACCGCGGCTGGGACGAGGGCTGGGTCGTGCCGTCCGCCCCCAAGGTCCGCACCGGCAAGAAGGTCGCCATCATCGGCTCCGGCCCCGCCGGCCTCGCCGCCGCCGCCCAGCTCAACCGCGTCGGCCATGCCGTCACCGTCTTCGAGCGCGCCGACCGCCCCGGCGGCCTGCTGATGTACGGCATCCCGAACATGAAGCTCGACAAGCACGAGATCGTGCTCCGCCGGATCAAGCACATGGAGCAGGAGGGCATCAAATTCATCTGCAACGCCAACGTCGGCGACAACGTCGAGCCGCAGATCTTCCTCAAGGAGTACGACGCCACCATCATCTGCACCGGCGCCACCCAGGCCCGCGACCTCCCGATCGAGGGCCGGGCCCTCCGCGGCATCCACCTCGCGATCGAGTTCCTCGGCACCAACACCAAGGCCGTCCTCGCCAACCAGGGCCCGAGCCCGATCAACGCCGTGGGCAAGGACGTCGTCGTCATCGGCGGCGGCGACACCGGCACCGACTGCGTCGGCACCTCCATCCGCCACGGCTGCCGCAGCCTCGTGCAGATTGAGATTCTGCCCAAGCCCCCGCTCGAGCGCGCCGCCGACAACCCGTGGCCCGAGTGGCCCAAGGTCTACAAGCTGGACTATGGCCAGGAGGAGGCCGCCGCGAAATTCGGCGCGGATCCGCGCATCTACCTCACGACGGTGAAGCGGTTCATCGGCGACGCCCAGGGCCAGGTGAAGGAGCTCGTGACGGTCGAGATCAAGTGGGAGAAAAACGCCCAGGGCCAGTTCGTCCCCCAGGAGCAGCCCGGCACGGAGCAGACCCGGCCCGCGCAGCTGGTGCTGCTGGCGATGGGTTTCCTCGGGCCCGAGCAGGCGCTGCTCAAGGAGCTGGGCCTCGCGACCGACCCGCGCAGCAACATCCAGGCGGACTACGGCAAGTTCGGCACCAACCTCCCGGGCGTGTTTGCCGCCGGCGACTGCCGCCGCGGCCAGAGCCTGGTGGTCTGGGCGATCAACGAGGGCCGGGCCGCCGCGCGCGAGTGCGACCGCTACCTGATGGGCGCGACCGACCTGCCGTAGCCGGCGCGCGCCGCCGGGGATTGCCTTGCGCGGCGGAGCGCGTTGCATGGCGGGCGATGCCTTCCCTGCCCATTCCCGGCTCGACGGGTGAAGTCCTGACCTGCCTGCCGTCGCCCTACCTGCCGCACCCGGCCACGGGCCTGCTCTACCTGCCGCGCTTCCTCGCGAAGTGCCGCTACGTCCAGGCCCACGGCGCGCTGCCGGCCAGCTACGCCAAGAACTACAAGCGCGGGCTCGACCGGTTCCTCTGCCTGCACCTCGGCCTGGATCCCGCCGCCGTGGAAAAAATCGTGTTCGAGTCGGCCGGGGACGCGGAGCTCGAGGAGCGGCTGCGCGCCCTGCTGCCGCCCGACGTGCGCGCCGCCCACTGGAACCGCGAGCTGGTCCAGAAGGGGCTGACGCCGTCCGGCCAGGAGTTCATCCAGGCGGCGCTCACCGCCATGGGCTGCGCCGACCGCGTGGGGCAGATCCGCACCGTGCCCGACCTGATCGACTTTGACGAGGGCCGCATCGCCTGAGGCGCGCGGACAAAAAAAGAGCCGCCCCCAGAAGGAGCGGCTCATGATTTTGACGGAGAAGAGAGCTTACTTCTTCTTTTTCTTCGCCGGTTTCTTCTTAGCTGCTTTTTTAGCCATGCTGTGTGTTTCCTTTTTTGGGTTTGGAGCCCGTCCGCATTCAAACCTAAGTTCGCTCATGCGCGCTCGGGCGAGTGTGAAGGTCACGCCCGCGACGCGGCGGCGCAACATAAATGAGCGAGGGAAAAAAATCCGCGGGCCGGCCGCGGCTCAGGCCAGCAGCTCGCCCAGCGGCGCGGCGCGAGCCGGCTGGCCGATCGCGCGGCGGATCGACGCGAGGCTTTCGCGCACGAGTTCGCCCATCGACGCGCAGCGCAGGAACTCGGTCCGCTGGTAGTGCGCGGCGAGCCCGGCGCGCAGCTCGGCGACTTTCTCCGCCGGGGCGATCGGGTCGCCCACCATTTCCGCCAGCAGCCGGCCGAGCCGCAGGTGCGCGAGGTCGGCCCGCTGCAGCATCAGCGTCTGCTCCTCGCGCTGATACTGCCGGGCGGTCGGCGCGTTCAGGTGCTGCATGCAGTAGCGCACGACCGCGGCGTTTTCCTTGAAGAACTGCGGCCGGTAAAAATTCAGCCGGCCGTGGTAGGACTGCTGGTCGAAGTCCATCGCCCGGATCCGCACCTGCGCGCCCTCGAAGTCCGGCGTGATCACCACGACGTAGTTGTAGGAGCGCATGTCGCCCAGCAGGCGCACGAAGGAGCGCTCGTTGAACTTGACCATCTCCTTGGCGACCCGCACCGGGCTGAGCTCCCGGTCCTGCAGCCAGCCCGTGATGAAGCTGTCGCCCGGAATGCCCGCGATGTGCTCCTCCACCAGCGTGCGGCTGTGCGTGATGAAGTTCAGGCGGTTGGGGGAGAGCAGGTGCTCGAGCTCCAGGCCGTACACCCGCGAGGCGTCGGCCTTCTTGAGGTAAAAATAGTCCTGGTTGTCGTTGTAGGCATTGACGATCCGGACGCGGAACGGGGTCGAGTTGCCAAAGCTGCAGAAATCGACGCGGTCGATGTAGAGGTGCTCCATGACGGAGAAGTCGCCGTCCACCTTGAGCAGGGCATAAATGTACTTCAGCCCCTCGTAGAGTTCATCCATCTCGTCCGCGCGGTAGATCACGGTGTCCCAGAGCGTCGCCCGGCCCCGGTCGTCGGTCAGCGGGATGGCCTCCTGGAAGTCGAGCATCCGCTCGTAGGTGACCGGCAGCTCGCGGTCGCGCTTGTAGCGGGCGAGGTAGCCGCGCAGGCCGGCCGTGATCGGGAAGGCCGGTTTCTTCGCGGTCGGGGCAGGGGGGGCGTCGACCTCGGACATGCCCGGACGCTAGTCGGGACGCCCGGATTGGCGAGCCGGGCTTTCGCCGGATCCGGGCGGGCGGAAGAGGCTTTCGCGCCGCGGCCTACGGGGCGAAGTAGCGCCGGAGGGCGGCGCTGACCGGCGGGACCGGCAGGGGCGCGCCGTGCCGGCGCAGCGACGCCGTGGCCTGGCAGCCGGTGGCCACGCTCTCCCGCGCGGCGAGGGGGGAGGTGGCGGTGGCGCCGCCGTCGCGTGCGTAGCGGATGAATTCCGCCATGATTTTGGGGTCCGCCCCGCCGTGGGTGCCGCGGCCCACGGGAATCCGGTGGGTGGCGTCGCCCTGCGGGCGGTAGTTGGAGCGGCGGTTCCAGATTCGCAGCAGGGTGCCCGGCTCGCCGTTGCCGAAATTCTCGATGCGGCCCTCGGTGCCAATCACGGTGTAGTTGCGCCAGTAGTCCGGCGTGTAGTGGCACTGCGCGTAGGAGGCGAAGACGCCGTTATCCAGCCGCATTTGCACGGTGCTGAGGTCCTCGACGTCGATCCGGTGGTTCAGCCGGCGGGCGCGGGTGGGGGGAAACAGGTCGAGCTGCATGTCGCCGGCCTGGATCGGGCGCGGCCCCGGGCGGGGAGACTGGCGGCCCGGGAGGTCGCCGTAGAGGGTGAGGCCCCCGAGGGCGTTGACCAGCCGGCTGTAGCCGCCGCAGAGCCAGTGCACGATGTCGAGGTCGTGGGCGGCCTTCTGCAGGAGCAGCCCGGTGGTGTAGCGGCGCTCGGCGTGCCAGTCGCGGAAGTAAAAGTCGCCGCCGTGCCCGACGAAGTGCCGCACCCAGCAGGCCTTCACCTCGCCGATCGCGCCCTGGTCGATCAGCGACTTCATCTTCTGCACAAACGGCATGTGCCGCATGTTGTGCCCGACGTAGAGCCGGGCGCGGGTCCGCATCGCGGTCCGCAGGATCCGGTCGCAGCCCGCGATCGTCAGGGCCATCGGCTTCTCGAGGAACAGGGCCCGGCCGCGGGCCAGCACGGCCACCGCCTGCTCCTCGTGGAGAAAATCCGGGGTGGCCAGGATCACCGCGTCGAGCTCGCGCGCCAGCAGGGCGCGGTAGTCGGGGGTGGTGTAGAGGTCCGGGCCGTAGTCGGCCCGGTTCCGCGCGAGCGTGGCGGGGTTCCGGTCGCAGCAGGCCACCACCCGCGAGCCGCGGCCGGGACGATGGGCCAGCTGGCCGAGGCCGGCGCCGCGGCCGCCCGAGCCGATGAGGCCGATGAGGAGGTCAGGGGATTTCATGGGTGGGGGCGGGTGGGGGCGGGGAGCTGGTGTTGGCGGCGGTACTGCAGCGGCCGGATGCCGCGGGTGTGGACGGCGAACGCCGCGTAAAAGGGGGCCACGGACGAAAACCCGCTCTCCATCGCCACGTCGAGCACCTTCATGTCGCCCGTGATGAGCAGCCGCTGGGCATGCGAGATGCGCAGGCGCGTGAGATACTCCCAGACGCTGACCCCGCAGAGTTTCTTGAAGACGCGCATCAGGTATTTCGGGTGGAGGCCGGCATGGCGGGCGATGGCCTGCACGCTGAGCGGCTCGCGGTAGTGCTGGGCGATGAAGCGCGTGATGCGGGCGATCTGGCCGCTGCCGCCGGGGGTCGCCCGGCCGGGCCCGCGCTGGCGCGGCATGCCCAGCGCCAGCCGGTGGAAGCGCGCCTCCAGCTCCAGCTGCAGCACGCGCCGCCGGTCCGGGTCCCCGCTCTCGGCGTCCCCGATCCAGCGCTCCAGCAGCGCCCGGTCGGCCGCTTCCGGCGGGGCGGAGACCACCGCGCCGGCCAACAGCCGGTCGGGCAGGCCGTTGGGCAGCCGCCATTGCAGGAACCACGCGAGCGGCAGCGTCATCCAGATGCCGTCGCTGACGATGCCCGCCCCCAGCGTCTGGTGCGGCACGCCGCCCCACAGCACGGTGAAGCGCCCGGCCGTGACCGGCGCCACCCGCCCGCCGTGCAGGTAGGAGAACTCCCCGCTGAACAGGTAGTTCACCTCGATGTCCGGGTGCGTGTGCGGCACGTCCATCCGGCCCCCGTGGTGCTGGCGCCAGAGGCGGAAGCCGAGCGCCGGCTCGTGGCGATCCGTGGGGCGGAGGGGGTGGTGGCGGGGCATGGGCGTCGGTCGCTGCGGTTACTATTAAAGAAATAATCCGGCCTAAACGGAAAGATATTTTTGAATAGGTCGCTTAGAGTGCCGCCATGGACCCACGCTTTCACGGCCACAGCACCCTGCCCCCCAAGCTCGAGCACCCCCGCGCCCGGGTGCCCAGCCCCCTCGACGAGTACCTGTTCGACCTCAACGGCTTTGTCGTCCTGCGCGGCGTCCTCAGCCGGGAGGAGGTGGCCGACGCGAACGCCCGCATCGACACGATTCCCCGCGCCCTGCCGCGGCAGGGCTGGCACGGCTGGGTCCAGCGCGAGGACCACCCCGAGCACCGCGGCATCAGCTACCAGCAGGTCTACGAGCTGGGCGGGGCGTTTGAGCGGATGATCGACCACCCGAACTACCTCAACTACGTCCTGCGCTTCGTCGGCGGCCAGGACACCTTCGACTATCATCACGGGCCGCTCTTCATTGATGAGAACTTCTTCTCCATCCGCGGCCCCGGCGAGGCCATCACGCTGCATGCCGGCGGCCACGACATCAGCAAGCGCATGGGCTTCCGCTACCACAACGGCCGCTTCCAGTGCGCCCAGATCAACGTGCTGATCGCGTTCACCGACATCGGTCCCGGCGACGGCGCCACCATGGTCATCCCCGGTTCGCACAAGTCGAACATGGTGCATCCCGAGTTCCTGAACCCCAAGCGGGCCGGGGAATGGCAGGAGGGCCAGGGCGGCTCGGTCGACGGCGTGGCCGGCGCGCAGGAGGTCCATCTGCAGGCCGGCGACGCGATCGTGTTTGTCGACGCCACCTGTCATGGCTCGGCCAAGCGGATCAACCCCGGGGAGCGCCGCATCAGCGTGTACCGCTACGGCTCCTCGTGGAACCGCACCCGCTGGGGCTACCATGCGTCGCCGGAGGTGCTGGCCCGGGTGAATCCCTTCGCCCGCCAGCTGATCCACCCGCAGGAGTACGTGCGCCCGCCCGGCACCGCTCCGCGCTGGTGAACGGGGGCGGGTTCAGTCCCCGCCCGCCGCCAGTAGCCGTTCGCCCCACGCGATGAGCTGCGCCCGCAGCGGCTCGCCCCGCGCGGTAAAAACGCGCTGGGCCTGCTCGTATTCGGCCCGCCCGGCCGGCGTCTCGATCCGGATGGGCGCGAAGCCGAGCGCCCGC
>CAIKTR010000047.1 GCA_903830425.1 uncultured Opitutia bacterium | reverse complement strand
GGATCGGGAAGTGGACCTTTGGCCCCCGCTGGCCGTAGAGCAGGCTGGTGGTGCCGTCGTCCCCGGCGCGCGTGGCGATGGACCGCGGCGGACTCAGGACTTGGCCGCGTCGCGGGTCTGCTGGGCGAGGGCCTTGACGGCATCGTTGATCGTGGCGCGGACCTTCTTTTCCATGCGATCGATGAACAGCACCCCGTTCAGATGGTCGGCCTCGTGCTGCAGGCAGCGGGAGAGCACGCCGTCGCAGCGCAGGACGTGGGGGGAGCCGTGTTCGTCCTGGAAATTGACCACGACGGCGTCGGGGCGGACGACATCGGCCCGAATCTCGGGAAACGACAGGCAGCCTTCCTCGTAAATGAGCTCATCCGTCCCGGGCACCACCTTGATCTTCGGGTTGACCACGGTCAGGGGCATGAACAGCTCGAGCGGCAGCAGGGTGCCGTCGAATTCCCACGCAAAGTCGGCCTCGACCTGCCGCAGGTCCACCACGCACAGCTGGAGCGCGCGTCCCACCTGCTGGGCCGCCAGACCGATGCCGGCGGCGCCTTGCATCGTCTGGACCATGGCGGCGCCGAGTTGGCGGAGGGCGTCGTCAAAGACCGCGATTTTTTCGCCTTTCTTCCGCAAAACGGGGTCGTTGTAGTGAACAATTCTAAGGGACATCGGTCGATGGACGCGAGGGTGGGTTTGCTATCTGCGGCCCGCAAATAAATACTCCTGCTTCATGAACGATCCGGCCCCAGCCGCCAAAATTCCGTACACCACGACCCTGCTCGTGGTGGCCGGCTTGGTCGTGGCGCTCGCGGCGTGGTCCCTCCCGGCCAATCTCAAGTCCATCAGCCCGGCCCTCTTGCGCGAGGCCGGCGCGGGCACGCCCTCGCTCGCTCATTTTGGCCGCCAGCTCGTTGAGTCGGAAAAGATCGGCCCCGCGACCCTGGTCCTGGACGCCACCCGGGCCGTCGCCGACCCGGGCGCACCCGCGTTGGCCACGGCGCTCGCCGACTTGTCGGCGCACACGCCGGAAATGGTCGCGTGGGGCGCCTGGGATCCGTTCCTCGACCCGCTCTTCAGCCTCCGCGAGAACCGGGGCCGCTCCGCGAGCACGCCGGTGCTGACGTTCTTCATCGCCGAACACGCCCGGGAAACCCTCCGGGCCTACCTCGGCACCTCCCGCTCGCTGGGGGTCCAGGCGCTCCTCCGCACCCGCGAGCTGTCCGCGACCGGGCGCTTCGTGCCGGCGACCCGGCCCGGCGGGCAGCCGCTCGAGGCGGTCATCCTCCTCACCGCGCTGCTTTATCAGGGCGAGCATCTGGCCCCGCCTCTCCAGCGGGAACTGCGCACGCTCGCCGAGACGGCCCTGGCGCAAAAGGAGCTGGGGGAGCTGGAGCCGGTCTACAGCGATCTGCTCTCGCTCGGGAAGCGGCTGGACTGGGCGCAGCTCGGCGAACTGCTCCGGCGCACCGAGAGCCCGAAGACGGTCGGCGAATACGCCCACCTCGCCCGCGTCGCGCCCGGCGAGTTGCCCGTGATCTACGCGGCGGCGCTTTTCTCGGGCTCGGCCGACCGGGTGGCGACCTACCTGATCAAGTACGGCAAGCCCGGGCTCGCGGACCTGCGCCTCGCCCTGGCGAACGGGCAGGGGGCGGTGAGTCAGCTGCTGCTCTGGCAGGTGCCGGTGAACCACGGGGCGGGCGCGGGTCTCGGCGTGGCGGCCTCGCTGGTGATCCTGCATCCCCGGGTGATGATCGTGCTCAAGTACCTCGGCTACCTCCTCGCCGCCTTCCTCGTCTTTCGCGGCCTGGACCGCTGGATCGTCTCGCCGGTCGCGTCCTCGACCCCGGGGCTCCTCCCGGTGAAAAGCGGCCTGCTGGCCCTGCTCCTGGCCTCCCTCTTCATCGTCGCCACCGAGCCCTTCCTGCTGAAGGCCGCGCCGCTCTCGGAGTTCCGCCTCCGGCTGGTCCTGCCCGCCCTCCTTTCCACTGCCTCGCCCACCTCCGCCCCCGCCCAACCCACGCCCACCATGGATGCCTCCACCCTCATCTCCATTGGCTTTTTTGCCGCACTGCAAATTGCCATGTACTTCACCTGCCTCCTGAAAATCCGCGAGGTGGCGCGCACCTCGCTCCCGCCGCTCGTGAAGCTCCGCCTCATGGAAAATGAGGAGAACCTGTTCGACGGCGGCCTCTACGTCGGCATCGGCGGCACGGCCACCGCCCTGGTGCTGCAGGTGCTCGGGGTCATCGAGCCCAACCTGCTGGCCGCGTACTCCTCCAACCTCTTTGGCATCACCTGCGTCGCGCTCGTGAAGATCCGCCACGTGCGGCCCTACAAGCGCCAGCTCATCCTCGAGGGCCAGGCCCAGACCGGCGGACCGGCCACCCCATGAACAAGAC
Source organism: uncultured Opitutia bacterium (assembly GCA_903830425.1). Classification (GTDB taxonomy): domain Bacteria; phylum Verrucomicrobiota; class Verrucomicrobiia; order Opitutales; family Opitutaceae; genus Opi-474. Next base: position 42,624 of record CAIKTR010000047.1, on the reverse strand, counting down.
CCTGCTGCTCATCCTCTGCGACTTTCTCCTCCTCAACCTGCTCGCGCTGACGCGGTGGGAGAAGGCGGAGCCGGCGCGGGCGAAGCCGGCCCCCGTGCCCGGGCTCGCCGTCCCGGCCGCCACCAAGGACCAGGACCTCGTCGCCCTGATGCAGCTCTCGCTGGCGGATGAACGCGCCACCCGCGAGTCGCTGTCCCGGCAGCTGTCCACCACGGCGACCACGCTCGCCCAGCGCGAGCAGCACCTGGCGCAGCTGCAGGCCGACGGGGAGAAGCTCGCGGCCACGCTCACCGCCACGCAGCGCACCGCGGCCGCGCTGGGCCAGCGGGTCGCCGCCGCCGCGCAGGATGCGACCCTCACGCAGGAGCAGCTCGCCCGCCTCCGGCGCGAGCTGGAGGACAAGCGCACGGAGGGCGAGCGCCAGCAGCAGGCGCTCGCCGCCCTGACGCAGCAGCAGGCCGAGGCGCGCCAGCGGATCGAGGGGCTGACGGTCGCCGTGAAGGTGGCCGAGCAGGAGAAGCGCCTGCTGCGGGAAACCGCGGACACCCTGAAGACCCAGGTCGAGGCCGAGCGCCAGGACCGGATCAAGGTGCAGGAGACCGCCACGCAGCTCGCCCAGGGCGTCGGCCAGCTGGCGGTGAAGTCCGGCGAGCTCACGAAGGAGCTGCGGGACAACCGCCCGATCAACGCCAACGTGATCTTCAACGATTTCCTCGCCAACCGGGTCACCGCCAAGTTCACCGCGGTGCGGCCCGGCCTGCTGGGCCCGGTCACGCGGGAGCGGAGCGCCGCGACGGTGCTGGTCACGGACGGCGCCAAGATCTACGCGCTGCTGCACCTGGAGGACACGCCGTTTACGCTCGGCGAGAACCGCTCGGATTGGGACCGGATGGACGTGGAATTTTCCCACGGAACCGGCCGGCCGACCCCGGCCGGGCTCCTGCAGTTCCTGTCGCTGGATCCCCGCGTGGTGGTGCTCCCGGTGGACCCCGCCCAGGCGGTCGCGCTCGGCGTGCGCGTGTTTCCCACCGCCCTTGAGCCGTTCAAGTTCACCGAGGCGGTGCTGGTGAGCGGCGGGGGCCAGGGCTACGGCGAGGTCGGCTTCAAGCTCGAGGCTTCGCAGCCCGGCTACGTGCAGGTGGACAACCGGCTCTTCAAGCGGATCTTTGGCGACTTCGCGCCCTCGCGCGGCGACCTCGTGCTCAGCAAGACGGGCGAGCTGCTCGGCATCATGGTCAACAGCGACTATTGCGCCGTCGTGAACAACTTCCTGCCCCAGCAGGCGATCCGCCTGGGCGACCAGGTCGGACGCCAGCACCCCGGCGCCCTGCTCGACGCACTGGCCGCCCGGAAACTGGCGCTGCCGCTGAAACTGCAGTGAGGCCGGCGGGACGCGTCCACCGCCGCCTGCACGGTCTGGGGTTGTCATGGGGCCCAGGGGCCCGGAGGGTACGTCCCTCCGACCCATGAGCGCCCGCCCGCCGAACATCCTCTGGATCGTGACGACGCAGTGGCGGGCGTCGGCCACCGGCTATGCCAGCGACCCGAACGCACGCACGCCCTGCCTCGACGCGCTGGCGGCGCAGAGCGTGGACTACACGCAGGCGGTGACGCCGCATCCGTTCGGCCCGTTTGCCCGCGCGGCGCTGCTGACCGGGGTGCCGTCGCCGGAGAACGGGGTGCGGGATTATTTCGACCCGCTGCCGGACACGGCGCGCACCCTCGCGCACGACTTGAACGACCGGGGATACGCCACGGCCTATTTCGGCAAGTGGCACCTTGGCCGGCGCGATCCGGCGGCGCCGCTGGTGGGGGCGGCGCATGCGACCACGGTGGTGCCGCCCGCGGGCCGCGGCGGCTTCGGGCTGTGGGAAGGATTTGAGAGCGGCTTCCTGCTCAACGACCCCTGGCTGCACGGCACCCGGCTACCGGCCCCGGTCCAGCTGCCCGGCTACCAGAGTGACGTGCTGTGCGACCGCGCCGCGGCGTGGGTGGCGGCCGCCGCCCAGCGCCCGCCGTCGAGCTGGTTCGGCGTGGTGAGCCTGGAGGCGCCGCATCCGCCCTACGACGCGCCGGCGGCCGGGGTGCCGCGGCGGGAGCCGGGGGCGCTGGTGCTCGCGGCCAACGTGCCGCGCGGCGGCGCGGCGGAGGCGCGGGCCCGCCAGGAGCTCGCGGGCTATTACGCCCATCTCGAGGCGACGGACCGGGCCATCGGGCGGCTGCTGGCGGCGGTGGCGTCTCCGGAGGGTGCGGCCCCGGACACGATCGTGGTTTTCACCAGCGTGCATGGCGACATGCATGGGGCGCATGGGCTGTTTCGGAAGGGTTGGCCGCATGAGGACAGCGTGCGGGTGCCGCTGCTGGTGCGCCGGCCGGGCGTGGCGGCGCGCCGGGACGCGGCGGCGGTGTCGCTGGCGGGGCTGGCGGGGATGACGCGGGCGTGGGCCGGAGGGGAGGGGACGGACCGGGCGGAGACCGCGCGCCCGACCGAGGCCCGGATTTCGATGCCGTCGGTGGTGGCGCTGCCGCACCAGTGCGACCGGGTCTGGCGCGGGTTGCGCACGCCGACGCGCAAACTTGTGCTCAATGCCGACGGGTCGCCCTGGCTGTTTTTCGACCTGGAGCGGGATCCGCTGGAAAGGGAAAACCTCGCCGGAGACCCGGCCCGGGCGCGGGAACGGGCGGAACTCTCCTCCCGGATCGGGTCCTGAGCCCGCCCCGCTAGCCGGTCGGGCGCTCGCCGGCGGAGTTGACGATCGGCTTGGCGAAGAGGCGGCGGATCGCGCGGGAAATTTCACCCAGCTTCACCGGCTTGCTGATATAGTCGTCCATGCCGGCGGCCAGACAGAGCTCGCGGTCGCCTTCCATGGCGTTCGCAGTGAGGGCGATGATCTTGGGCTGCTGGTCCGGCGGCAGCCGGCGGCGGAGCTGGCGGGTGGCCTCAAGGCCGTCCATCTCGGGCATCTGCAGGTCCATCAGCACGACATCGTAGCGCCGGGTCTGGAACGCCGCGAGGACCTCCAGGCCGTTGCCGACGGCCACGGCCTGGTAGCCGAGGCGGGTCAGGAACCGCAGGGCCACCTTCTGGTTCACGGTGTTGTCCTCCGCCAGCAGCACATTGAGCGGATATTCCTGCGCGAGCAGCAGCTCGGGTGAAGGGGCGAAGCCGGGCGCGGTGGCGGGCTGCCCGGCGGGGCTGCCCAACGCGACGAGCGCCTGCCGGAGCGTGCTGGTCTTGAGCGGCTTGTAGACCACGATGGAAGGCAGGGTCCCGGGTCGCCCGGCGGGCGGAGTCTGACCGAACGGCAGCATCAGGAGCAGGGGAACCGGGAGGGGCTCCAGCGGGCCCAGCGGCGAGACGCCCGTCGCCTCGCCGCCGTCCAGCACGACCAGCACCGGCGGTCGCGGGAGCGCGGCGACCAGCGTCGCCGCCGCCGGCAGGTCGGGGGCAAACACACACGTCGCGCCGAGCGACTCGAGCAGGGTGCGCAGGCGCCGCTGGGTCACGGGGTGGTCCTCGATGCAGAGCACCGGCCCGCCGCGCAGGCGGTCGGGCAGGACCAGCGCCGCCCCCTCCGCGGGCAGCGCGACGGCGTCGGTCTGGATGGTGAAGATGAACGCGCTGCCTCGGCCGACGGCGCTCTCCACCCGGATGGTGCCGCCCATGAGGGCGGCCAGGCTCCGCGAGATGACGAGGCCGAGGCCGGTGCCGCCGAATTTCCGGGTGGTGGAGGAGTCGATCTGGCTGAAGGCCTTGAAGAGCCGGTCCTGCCGGTCGGCCGGAATGCCGATGCCGGTGTCCCGGATGGTGAACTCCAGGACCAGCCGCTTCACTCCCGCGGGCGGCGGCACGGCCCGGGCCTCGACCGAGACGCTGCCGCTCGGCGTGAACTTCACGGCATTGTTGACCAGGTTGACGAAAATCTGGCGCAGCCGCGCGGCGTCGCCGAGGATCCACGCCGGCACCCCGGGCTCGCAGTGATAGACCAGCTCGAGCTGCTTCGCCGCGGCCGGGTAGGCGAACAGGTCGAGGGCCTCCTCCAGGCAGCTGATGAGGTCGAGCGGCAGCTGCTCGAGCTCCATCTTGCCGGACTCGATCTTCGAGAAGTCGAGGATGTCGTTGATGATGGTGAGGAGGGCCTCGCTGGAGACGCGGATGGTGTTGACGAAGTCGCGCTGCTCGGCGTTGAGCGGGGACTCCACCAGCAGGCTGGTCATGCCGATGACGCCGTTCATCGGGGTGCGGATCTCGTGGGACATCGAGGCGAGGAACTCGCTCTTGGCGCGGGAGGCGGCGTCAGCCTCGGCCTTGGTGCGGCGGAGCTGGGTCTCGGTCTCGACCCGGGCGGTGATGTCGGTCTCGATGGCGATGAAGTTCACCAGCTGCCCGGCCTCGTTGCGCACGGGCTGGATCTCCAGGTGCAGGTGGTACTTGCGGCCGGACTTGGAGTAGTTGACGACGTCGGTGCTCAGGGCCCGGCCGCGGGCCATGGCGGCGCGGATCCGCAGCACGCTGTGCGGCGTGGTCTCCGGGCCGATCATGAAATCCGCCGGATTCCGGCCGATGACCTCGGCGAGCGTGTAGCCCATCACGCGGCAGAAGCTCTCGTTGACCCACTCGATGGTGCCGCTGGGGGAGCCGATGAGCACGGGGTTGTCGGTCTTGGAGGCGACGAGGGAGAGCTTGCGGGTCTCGGCCTGGCTCTCGCGCAGGGCGCGTTCCGCCGCCCGCCGGGCGGTGATGTCCTGGACGGTGCCGATGATCCGGGTGGGCTGGCCGGTGGCCGAGCTGACGACGGACTTGGCGCGCGTGTACACCCAGCGCCATTCGCCCTGGGCGGTCCGCACCCGGTAGTCGGGCTCGATGAAGGTGACGCGGCCCGCGAGCTGGTCGGCGACGCGCTCGCGGTAGAGCGGGAGGTCGTCGGGGTGGATGAGCGACTGCCAGGCCTCGACGGTGGCGGGCAGGCGCGCGTGCTCGTAGCCGAGCAGGGCCCAGAGGCCGGGGCTGTAGTAAACGTGGCCGGCGGCGACGTTCCACTCGAAGATGCCGATCTGGGTCGAGTCGAGGGCCAGGCGCAGGCGCTCGTCGGAGACCTTCAGGCGGGCCTCGATGCGGCGGCGCTCCTCGTTCTCGCCCACGAGCTGGCGGTTGGAGAGCTCGGCGGCGCGCTGCCCGATCTGGGCCCGGCGCGAGAGCTGCACGCTGAGCCCGAGCAGCAGCGTGATCCCCAGGCCGGACAGGAGCGCGAGGCCGGGCAGCAGGCGCCGGTCGCTGGCGAGCGCGGTGTCCGCGGGGGTGAAGGTCAGCCGGATGCGGCGGTCGAAGATGGGGTAGGCCTTGTCGAGCGTGAGGTCGGCGTTGTGGCTCGGGGCGCCGGCGGCGGAGTCAAAGAGCCGCTCGCTGCCGATGGCGACGACGATGTGGTACTCCTCGGCCAGTTTGCGCTCGTGGATGATGCCGGCGAAAAACAGCCGGTAGAGATACTCGGAGGCGACGTAGCCGGCCAGGTGGGTGGCGCGGCTCACCGGCGAGTAGATGACAAAGCCCTTGCCCCGGCCGCCGATGTCCGTGGTGGCGGAGACGACCGTGGTTTTCCCGGTCCGGGCCTGCTCCAGGGCGCTCCGGCGCATCTCGTCCTGGCGATGGTTGAAATTGGACGCGCCCTCGTTGTCCTTCTGCGGGTACACCCACGTGGTGCGCAGGCCGGGGCTGACCCAGTCCAGCGCCACACAGCCGTGCTGGCCGAGCTCGTCCATCTGCAGATGCGCATCGGTCTCCCAGACGGTCGTGGCATTTTCCTCGCCCGCACCCCAGTTGGTGGCGAGGCGCTCCGTGAGCGATTTCTGCCGGTCGAGCTCGTAGTTGATCGCCGTGGCGAACCCCTCCATCGACGCCTGGGTCTTGGCGCCGATGTAGCCGTGCTCGCGGGCGCGCAATCCCATCCAGAGGATGAAGGTGAGGGTGAGGCAGGCGGTGACCACCGGGATGGGCGACCAAGCCGGGGTGTCCCCATCGGCCAGCAGGGCCTCGCGCCAGGCGAGTCCGAGCAGGGCGAGCCCGAGCAGGAGCAAGGCCAGGCCGCTGACCGGCGAGACGGCGGTGTCGGTGCCCCAACTGAAGGCCGCCGGCACGTTGGCGACATAACCCAAGAGAGTCGCGCTGCCCAGGGCGGCGACGATGGAGCCGATCACGCCGCCCGCGAACGCCTGGGTGCGGACCCCCCGGCTCAGGCTGCGCCAGACCAGGGCCACCGCAGTGATCAGCAGGCCGTAGGCGGAGACCTGGGGCATCCGCGCGGCGGGGAGGGCATCCGCCGCCAGGTAGTTGACGGCCAGCAGCCCATCGATCCGGAAATCCACGCCCAGCGCATACTCCCCCAGGGTGAGGCCCGTCAGCGCCGCGGCCGGCAGGGCACACCAGACTGGCGGAAACCACTTCAGCTCCAGCCCCAGCAGCGCCATGCCCAGCAGGAAAAAGCACAGCGCCTCGTTGACCGTGATCGGCGCGAACGAGTCCCAGGGCTGCACCAGGACCTCAAGGTGCAGCCAGCCGCCCGCCAGACAGCCGGCGCCAAGCACGACCAACGCACCCGCCAGCACCAGCGAGGAGCGCTCTATCCAAGGACGTCGCGACAAAATGGGCATGATCGCCGATAGGGGATAGACCCTATCTAGATTTCAGGGCCAAGGCGCGCAACGAGTTTTCTGCAGGGAGGGTCCACGCCGCGGGGCCTGCGCCCGGAGCGGGGTTTAGCGGCGGAGATAATCCGCGGGCGGGCCCTTGGCGGCGGGCTTCGCGGGGGAGGGCGGGGCCGAGGGCTTGGCCAGGTTGCGCAGGAAATTGGTCGGGCCGTTGACGAAATCCCAGGCGGGCTTGTCCAGGGTGCCGGTCAGCTTCACCTCGAGCACCGTGGCGAAGGGCATGAGCATGGCGCCGATCACGACGGAGGGCAGGAATTTGCTTTCCTGAAACGGGTTCACGCGGGCCTTGAAGTCGAGCGTGTGCTGCGGGAGGTCGTAGCGGCCGTGGGCGTCGATCGCGGAGTTGGCGCCGGTCGCGTTGAACTGGGCGAAGATCAGGCTGGGCCCGTCCACCGTGAAGTTCGCGCGCGCGGTCGTGAAGCGCAGCGAGGTGAAGGGCAGCAGCTCCGACAGCAGGCCGAGCATCGGCACCTCGCCGAGGGTGGCGCCCTCCACGGTGGCGTTGCCGTGGCCGCGGTAGCTGTAGGGGTCGGAGTACCGGCCCTCGGCGGAGGCCGCGAGCCCCAGCTTCACCCCGGCCTTGTCGTGCACGAACTTCCCCGGCGGCGGCGGCGGCACCCCGTGGCGCTGGGCCGAGAACTCCTCCATCACCCGCACCGCCTGGCCGAGGCTGCCGTCGCGCAGCGCGAGGTCGAAGCCCAGCCGGCGGTCGGGCTCCCGGCCCCACACCCGCGCCTGGCCGCGGGCGACCCCGCTGGCGAAATTGACCGCGACATCGCGGAGCACGACCTCGTCGTCGTGGAGCGTGGCCTGCACGGCCAGATTGCTGAGGGGGAAGCCGTGAAACGAGAACTCGCCGCTCGACTGGGCCTGGATCTGCATCGTTTGGTGGACCCCGGTGGGCGAGGCCGGCCCGTCGAAGCGGGCCTGCAGCTTGACCGCCGGCGGGGTGGAGAAGCGGAAGGGCGCGAGCTGTTCGGCCACGGCCGGCCCGAACACCCGGGCGGGGACCTCCAGCGGCAGCGTGGAGGTGAAGTCCAGGTCCATGCCGATGAGCGCATAGCTGCCGGGGTCGATCTGCCGGGTGAACGTGCCGCGCGCGGCGGCGGACCCCAGGGTGGCGAAGAGCTCCAGGCCGTCGAAAAAGTTCGGCCGGATGAACAGCAGGGTCCGCGCGTGGTCGAACGACACCCCGTGGATGACCGGCGCGGTGCTGTCCGCGAAGGCAAAGACGGTCGTGAGCCGGCCCTGCCCCCACACCCCGGCCACATCGACGCTGGCCTCGGGCGGGGCGAGGGGAAACTCGAAGTCGCGGAAGAAGCCCGGCCACCACTTGCCGAACCAGCCCGAGATCGCGAGCGGCCGCAGGCGGCCCGCGAGGAGGAAGCGGAAGCTCCGGTTGCTGAAGTCCTGCTCGAAGCTGCCCTCCGCCCGGTTGTCGCCGAGCCGGGCATGCGCCTCGCGGGCGAGGAAGCGGGTGCCGTCAAATTCGAAGGCGCCGCCCACCTCGTCGATCGGCACGTGGAAGGCGTCGACCTGGCGCGCGAGCACGTGCCCCGTCAGGCCCGTGAACTTCCAGCCCGGGGCGAAGGTGGCGCGGGCGTCCAGCGCCACGGGGGAGGCGAAACCGACATAGGGGCGGAGGTCGTGCCGCAGGGCCCGGCCGATGGGCTCGAGCAGGGCGGGCGAGAGGGCGCCCTGGAACTGCAGCCCGGCGGTTTGCCGGCCGAGGTCGGCCTCGCCGCGCAGCGCAAGGCGCTGGCCGTCGCAGGCGGCGACCAGCTCGCCCTGCAGCCGGGGCAGCGGGCCGGCCTCAAGCCGCGCGGCCAGCCCAGTGAGGGTGAACCCGCGGGCGGACACCCGGGCGGAGCTCAGGAGCATCTCGCGCGGGTCGAACGTGTACTGGGCCGGCTGGAGGGAGCCGCGCAGCCAGGCGTGCACGTCGTGCAGCGCCAGGTCGCCGGGCAGCGCCAGGTCCTCCACCGCCAGCGTCAGCGGCGCCATCACGGGCGTGTCGCCCTGCAGGGGGAACCGGGTGGTCAGGTGGAGGCCGCGCGCGGTGAGCGCGACGGGCGTCGCCAGCTGCAGGCCGCGCGCCACGACGGTCACGGTGGCGATCGCCCCGCGCGTGGGCGAGGGCGTCAGGTCCACCCGCAGCTCCGGCTGGTCCAGCCCGGTGAGGCGGTCGGCCAGGCGGATGAGCTGGCGGCAGATGTCGGGATAGTGTGCGGCCAGATACCCCGGCAGGGGCAGCGGGTCGAGGCGGGCCTCGGGCCGGGACAGGAGGTGGAGGGAGCCCCGGGCGACGACGGCGATGCCGGCGACGCGGGCGGTCAGGTGTTCGATGACGAGCTCGTGGTCCTGGAGCCGCAGGGTGGCGTCGAGCTCGCGGACGAAATCCTCCGCCCGGCCCGAGCGCGAGAGCATGGCGGGGACGGCGAAACGCGTGCCGGACAGGTGCAGGCGGTGCGGCTCGAACTTGCCGCTGAGCAGCGCCCACGGGTCCAGCTCGAGGTAGGCGGCCGGCGTGGCGGCGATGGGCTCGCCGTAGGCGGGCAGAAAAAGCCGGAGGTCCTCCAGCAGGATGCGGCCCGAGGGATCGAAGCGCGCGTGGCCGAATTTGACCTCCACGTGCGAGGCGGCGAGCCGCTGCTCGAACAGTCGCAGGACAAAGCCCGGCACGGCGAGCTCGTGCGAGCCGGCGATCCAGGCCTGCACCCCGAGCAGCAGGCAGAGGGCGAGCCACAGGGTCCAGCGGACCAGGCCCAGCACGCCCGCGCTGCACCAGCGCGTGCCCTGCCAGCAGTGCTTCAGCCAGGCTTGCATCGGGGCGGGGACGGCTGGTTACCGGCCGGGTGCGGGCGCGGGGGCGGGGGGCGGGCCGGGGTCCCGCGGGCCCTCGGTGAGGGTCCAGAGGGCGTCGAGCAGCGGCTGCTCGAGGGAGAAGACGGCGTTGAACTCGCTCGCCGGCGAGCCGGCGACCTGCAGGTCGCCGCCGACGCGGCTGGTGAGCAGGAGCGTGGTCCGGCTGGTCTGCTCGCCGGCGCCGCCCACGAGGGTGGCGGTGGCCTCCAGCCGGTAGCGCCACGGGCGCTCCTCGCCCGCGAGGTTCACCCGGTCTTCAAACTGGTCGAGGAGAAACGCCTTGGCCCGCAGGGTGTGCAGGTGGGTGAGGACGGCCGTGACGGCCGGGGGCGGCGCCGTGCCGGCGTCCAGGGCGAGGTCGAGCAGCACTCGCCCGGAGGCGAGCTCGGTCAGCTTGAGCGCGGTGAGGCGGGCGCCGGCCGGCAGCTCGCGCAGGAGCCGCTCGCGCCAGGCGCGCGGCCCGACGGGCAGCTCGCGCAGGATGGCGGCGTCGACGGCGTAGACCGACGCCCCCGGGTTGGCGGAGGGCCCGAGGCGGGCGTAGACGTGGCGCTGGGCGTCCGTGCCGAACTGGAGCGCGACGGGCGCGGGACTGCCGACCAGGGTGAGCACGACCTCGCGTTCCGGGCGGTTGAACCCCCAGGCCTCCAGGTCCGCGGCGGTGGGCGCGTCGCTCTTGAAGTCGGTCGCGGTGAGCCGCGCGAGCTGGTCGAGCAGCCGCTGCACGCTGGCCGGGTCGGCGGGCTGGGTCTGCGGCCCCGCCGCGGCCGCGCCCCGCCGCAGGATCTGCCAGGCGGGCCGCTCGGCGGCCTGCGCCCCCGTCTCGAGCCGCTGGAGGACGAGCTCGGGCTGGTTGGGCGCGGCGAGCGTGACGGCATTGACCGCCGTGCCGTCGAAGTCGAGGACGCGGGTTTCCCGCAGCGCCACCTGGGCGGTGCGCAGCGTGTCCATCAGCGCGGCCGGGAGGCGGACCGTGAAGAGCGCGCGCCGCCCCTCCAGCTGGGCGTAATATGCCGGCGCCTCCCCCTTCCGGGCGTCGCCGGCGGGGGGGGCCGGGTCGCCGAGGATGAGGGTCTCGCGGCGGCTGTTGCCCTCGACCGTGATGCGCAGCGAGGGTTTCTCGGCGGGCAGGGTGGCGGGCGGGTTGGTCGTGAGGAAGGTCTCCACCCGGAGCGCGTTAAGGCCATTGATCGCGAGTTCCGCTGCGTTCTTGCTGGCGCGGGCGACGATCGGCGTTTCGAACGACCAGCGGCTGCCGTCGCGGCGGAGCCGGATGCGGAGGCTGGCGGGTGCGGCCGTCTGGAGGTTGAGCGAGCGCGCCTCGAACACCGGGATGGTGAAGAGGGCGTCGGCCCGCAGGTCGTCAAAGGTGAGGCCGAGGCTGCGGGCGAGGCTCTGGCTGACGACGTGGATGCGCTCGCCGTCCGGCGAGAGCAGGTAGAGCCGGAGGTTGTCCTTGGTGAGGTCGCCGATGCGGAGCCGGGTGACCCGGGTCGGGTTGCCCACCAGCGAGGGGTTGGCGGGGTCGCCCGAGGTGAGGGTGAGGGTGAGCCGCGGCTGGTCGAGGCCGTAGTCCGCGAGGGTCTGGCCGTTTTTCGTCAGGTCGCTGACGTTGAAGCTGGTCTCGTGCTTGAGGAACTGGAGCTCGGTGAGGATCCGGCTGACGGCGTTGGGATTGGCGGGCCACTCGAGCGGGGAGGTGACGAACCAGGCCTCGCCGCGCTTGGCGAGGGCGAGGACGTGGGTGCCGCCGGTGATCTCGAGCGAGCGGATGTCGGCGGCCTCGGCGCCGAGGACGTTGGCCCGCGCCACCCGCCAGGCGTCCTCCGTGCGCCAGCGGCGCTCGAACTGGAAGATGAAGAAGAACAGGGCGACGTTCAGAAAGAGGAGGACGAGCGTGACTTTGGTGCGCATGGGAGGAGGCGCGGGGCGCCGGGGCGGGAGGGCGGGGTCGGGGGCGAAGGTCGGGCGGGTGGGGTGGGCGGCTCAGCGGCGGCGGGTCCAGTAGACGACGAGGCCGAGGAGCAGGGCGGCGCCGGGCAGGGCGAGGAGCAGGGCGCTGCGGAGGCGGGACAGTTCCCCGGCGCTGAGCGAGAGCTGGAAGCGCTCGATCGGGCGCACCGGGATGTTGAACTGGGTGTCGCGTTCGACGGACCAGTTCACGGCGCTGAGGAAAATATCGAGGTTGCCGGGGAGGGCGATGCGGTTGTTGGCGATGAGGTCCCCGGTGCCGAACACGACCAGCCGGCCGCCGCGCACGCTGAAGTCCAGCCCGGCCCGCACGGTGACGCGCTCCGAGGCGATCACGATGCCGAGATGGTCGGCGGGCTCCAGCCCCGGGCGGTCGTTCCGGATGTCGTAGCCCGCATTGTACTCGGGCGCGCGCCCCAGCCGGTAGCTGACCTCGCCCCAGGCGGTCGGCGAGGTGACGGCCAGGGTGGTGAGGGTGAGGCCCCCGAGGAGCTTGCGGCCGGGATCGGGCCGCACGCTGCGGGCCTGGCCGATGCGCAGCGGCATCTGGTAGTCGATCAGCGTCTGGGTGATGGGGTGCGGCTGGAAGAGCTTCAGGATCAGGTCGCCCTCCTCCGTCATGGTGCCGGCGCCGGGGTCGTGGACGAGGTCGTCGTCCACCAGCACGCCCCAGTCGAGGAGCAGCTGGCCGAGGCCGTGCGGCTGGCCCGGGGCGAGCAGGCCGATCAGGCGCCCGGCGCCGGCGGCGAGGTACTGGCGGAGCAGTTCCTGCTCGGCGGGGGTGTAGGCGGCCTGGGGGGAGACGGCGACGATCAGGGCGGCGTCGGCCGGAATCCGGGCGGTCGCCGCGAGGTCGAGGCGGTCGACGTCGAAGTTCCGCACCCGCAGCTGGTCCTTCAGCGCGGAGAGCCCGCGGACCGGGTCGACGTCCTCGGGGTTGAGTTCGCCGTGCCCGGTGAGGAAATAGATTTTCTTCCGGCTCTGGCTGGAGACCTCCAGCAGGGCGGCGGTCAGCGCCTGCTCGCCGAGGAAGGCCTCGCGCTGCTTGTCCTTCACCCGGTAGAGGTCGTCGACGCCCAGCGCGCGGCGCTTGTCCCCGGAGATGACCACGATGATGTCGGGCGAATCGATCCCGTATTCCTCGGCCTTGCGGCGGTTCTTGTAGACGTCGAGGTACTCGACGGTGATCCGGCCGGCCGGGTTGCCCTCGCTGGCGTAGGTGTACTCGCGCAGCAGCCCGCTGGCGTCGCGGTAGGCCTGCGCGTTGGCGGGGTTCTCGGAGTCCGGGGTGATCGTGACGACCACGCGCGAGGGCTGCGGGAGGCTGCGCAGGTAGGCCCCGGTCTCGGCGGAGAGGGAGTAGCGGTGCTGGTGGGTGAGGTCGAACCGCCAGGAATGGTTGCGCGCCAGGTAGTTGAGCCCGCCGAAGAGGGTGAGGAAGAGTCCGGCCTGCAGCACGAGGTTGAGCGTGCGGATCCAGCGGGCGGTGCGAAAGCTGTCGAGGGTGGCCATGGTGGGATCAGCCGCCGGCCGGGGCCGGCCCCGCGGTCGGGGACGCCGGGTCGGCGGGGGAGCGGAAAGCGGGGAGGGGCGGCCGCATGTCAGGAGTGGAGCAGCTTGGCCTCGACGCCGAGGATGCTGAAGATGAGCGCGAGCACGGTGCCGCTCAGGTAGAAGAGCAGCTGGCGGGTGTCCACGATGCCGCGGGCAAAGTCGTCGCGGTGGGTGAACACCTGGGCGTAGTCGACGGCGACGCGGACGGGCTGGAGGACCTCGCGGTTGAGCGCGCTGGAGCCGCCGAGCCAGCTGAGGCCGAACATGAGCGCGAAGATCATCGAGGCGCAGAGGATGGCGGCGACGGCCTGGTTGCGGGAGAGGGAGCTGGCGAAGACGCCCAGCGCGATGAAGAGCAGGCCGGAGACGGCGATGAACAGGTAGCCGCCGATCAGCGGGCCGGGGTCGAGGAAGCGGACGTCGCCGGAGAACCGCTTCAGGATGAAGAAGAAGGCGGCGGTCGCGCCCCAGAGGGTGAGGTAGAGCAGGTACGCGGCGGTGTATTTGCCGAGCACGACCTCGGTGGTGGTCACGGGGGTGGTGAGGAGGGTCTCGATCGTGCCGAGGCGGCGCTCCTCGGCGAGGCACTTCATGGTGAGCATCGGCACCATGAAAAGCACGGGAAACCAGAAGAACTGGAAGAAGAACTGCGCCGGCGACACCTCCTGCGGCGCCTTGCTGTAGCTCTCAAGGATGCTGGTGAAGATGAAGCCCATGAACGCGAAGAAGAACATCGCCGCGAGGTAGGTCCCCGCGCTGACCAGCAGCATCCGGATCTCGTGGCTGAGGAGGGTGAAGAAATGCTTCATCGGCGGGCGCGGGGCGTTTATTTTTTGCGGAGCTCGGCGGTGGTGACGTCCCAGCTGCGGCGGGTGGCGGCGAGGAAGACGTCCTCGAGGGTCGGATGGGCGCGGCTGAGGGCGCGGAGCCGGAAGGCCGGCGGGGCCAGGGCGCGCAGCAGCGGCTCGCCGAGCTCGGCGTCGCGCTCGGTGGTGAGCGTGATCCGGCGGAAACCGTCGGCGTCGGGCTCGCCCTGGGTGCGGATCTGGAGCGTCGGCTCGAGGGCGGCGAGCACGGGCGGCAGCGTGCTCAGGTCGCCCGCCAGCTCGAGCTGGTAGGTGGAGTGGCCGAGCACCTCGCGCCGCAGGTCGGCGGGCGTGCCCTGCGCGACCACCCGCCCCTGGTTGATGATCAGCACGCGGTCGCACGTCATCTCGATCTCGGGCAGGATGTGCGAGGAGATGATGACGGTCATGCGGCCGCGCAGGCTGGCGATGAGGTCGCGGACGATCAGGATCTGGTGGGGGTCGAGGCCGATCGTCGGCTCGTCCATGATGATGACCGGGGGCTCCGCCAGGATGGCCTCGGCGATGCCGACGCGCTGGCGAAACCCCTTGGACAGCTGGCCGATGATCTTGTGGCGGACGCGCTTGAGGTCGCAGAGCTCGAGCACCTCGTCGATCCGCGGGCCGAGCTGGCGGCGGGCGATCTCCTTGAGCCGGCCGCGGAAATAGAGGTACTCCGAGACGCGCATGTCCTCGGGCAGCGGGTTGTTCTCGGGCATGTACCCGATGTGGCGCTTGGCCTCGTTGGGCTGCGAGGCGACGGGCACGCCGCAGATGTGGACGCAGCCGGAGGTCGCGGGCAGGTAGCCCGTGAGGATGCGCATGGTGGTGGACTTCCCGGCGCCGTTGGGGCCGAGGAACCCGAGGATCTCGCCCCGGCCCACCCGGAAGGTGATGTCGTTGACCGCCGTGACGCCCGCGTAGGACTTGACCAGGTGGGCGACTTCGATGGCGGGCGTCTCAGGCATCAGGGGCAAGGGTGAACCAGCGATGGACACGAATAAACACGAATGTTGCGCGCCGGGGCGGGGCTCAGGCGCTTTTTTCCAGGGTGACCTCGCCGGCCGGGAAGCGCTGGGGGCGGCCGCCGCCGGCGGGGCGCACGAGGAGGCAGCCGGCGTCGTCCACGCCGGCGGCGATGCCGGCGAAGCGCCGGCCGCCCTGCAGCACGGCGACGGGCTGGCCGCGCAGGACATCGTGGCGGTTCCACAGGTCGGCGAAGGTCGCGAGGTGTTCCCCCTCGAGGAACTGGGTGTAGGCGAGCTGGACGCGGCCGATGAGCGCGGCGGTGAAGCGGTTGGCGTCGAGCGGTCCGGCGGTCTGCTCGGCGAGCGAGACGGCGTGGCGGGCGAGGGCGGCCGGCCAGGCGCCGGCGGGGCTGTTGAGGTTGAGGCCGAGCCCGAAGACGAGGTCGCGGATCTGGTCGGCGTCGATGCGGGCCTCGGTGAGCATGCCGCCGGCCTTGCGGCCGTCGAACAGGAGGTCGTTCGGCCACTTGATGCCGGGGGTGGCGTGGCAGAAATTGGCGATGAGCTCGCAGACATTGACGCCCATCCAGAGCGTGAAGGTCGCCATGCGGGTGGGCGGGAGCTGGGGCCGGAAGGCGAAGCTGGCGTAGAGGTTGCCGTTGGCCTCGCTGTGCCACACGCGGCCGAGCCGGCCCCGGCCGCGGGTCTGCCGGCGGGCGAGAATGACAAACGGCGCCGGCCGGCCGGCGGCCAGCTGGCGGGCGGCCTCGTCGTTGGTGCTGTCGACCTCGTCGAGCAGGGTGAGGGGGAAGTCGCGCGGCCGGCCCTTGAGGTGCGCCGCGATGAAGGTGGCGTGCAGCGCCGCCGGCCGCCGGGCCAGCCGGTAGCCGCGGGCATGGGCGGCCTCGAACTCAAACCCCTGCGTCCGGAGCTTCTCCATGTGCTGCCAGACCGCCACCCGGCTGATCCCGAGCTTGGTCCCGAGCGCCGCCCCGGACAGGTAGCCCGGTTCGCGGGCGAGCAGTTCGCGGAGGATGACGAGTTCGGTGCTGGGCATGGGGGCGGCGCGGCCGCGACTGAAACTAGAGAGCGTCCCCGCAGGCTGGGCAAATGTCATTTGCGCAATTTCTGCCCGCCGCGCCCTCCGGGGCAGCGGCGGCGCCCCGCCCGGGCGCGGCCGGGGCGCCGGACTTATTTCGGGCCCAGGCCGTAGCTCTGGTTGAAGTCGCCCCGCCGCAGATAGGTTTCCTGGCTCTGCTTCGAGATAAAGTCGGCGGTGGCCTTGTCGCCCGCGCGACGGGCGGTCCGGGCGTCGTCGGCGAGCTCGGACATGCTGTCGAGCCGCTCCTGCTCCTGATACATGGCGAGGGCGATCGGGCGGTTCCAGCTTGAGAAGGGGCCGAATTTCAGACCCGCGTAGCGCTGCATGCCGAGGTCGGCCTTGCCGCTGGGCGTCGCGAGCTCCCTTTCCTTGAACACCGTGGGGAGTTGCTCGCGCACGACATAGTCGGGCAGCCGGATGATGCCGTTCTTCGGCTTTTCCGCCTCGCGGGCGTCGGCCGGCTCCTCCGCCAGTTTTTTCTCCACCGGCTTGGGCGGGCTGTAGCGGGGCATGCCGACAGCAAGGGTGGCGGCGAGGTCGTCCGACATGACCCGTTCCCGCCGGGGCTTGGCCGGCCGGGCCGGCTCGGGGAGCGCGCCGGGCTCCGCCGCGGGCGGCCGCACCGATGCAAGCTCGGCGGCGCTGGCGCGGCTGGCCAAGCCCGCTCCGAGCAGGATCAAGGCCGTCAACAGGGGCAGGCGGAGGGGGCGGGGCATGACGATGAGTGCATGTTGGCCGCGCCGGAGTTCCCTGCAATCCCGGGAATTCAGGAAACCCCGCCGGCCGGGCGGGCTACTGCTTCGCCAGCAATGCGGCGAGGGCGGCGGGGTCGACCTCGCCCTGCACGGCATGCAGGTGGTGCAGGACCGCCATCCGGTCCTCCGCCCCCGCCGTGGAGATGTCGAGCATCCAGTCCTCGGTCTTGGGGGCGGCGACGATGATCTCGTCGGCCCAGCGGATGACCTCGGCGGCGGTGACAAATCCCTCCGTCAGGCCGCGGATGTAATACTCGGCCATGGTCTTGGGATTGGGGGTGGATTCCATAATAGCAGCGTCGGGTGGGGTGGGCCGGGCGGCGCCCCCGCAGGGTTACAGGCCGAGCATGAAGTTGAAGGTCCGGTCGCTTTCGCCCGGGAGCCCCTCGTGACCGTAGTCGGGATAGAGCACCATGTCCTTCTTGGCGGTGATCTTGTTGTAGGCGGCGAACTGGGAGCTGGGCGGGCAGATGGTGTCCATCAGGCCGGTGTACATCAGGACCTCGGCCTTGATGCGCGGGGCGAGGTACTGGCAGTCAATGTAGCCGAGCCGGGTGAAGACCTCGCGCTCGCGGGCGTGCAGCGGGTCGAACTGGCGGAACCAGGTGCGCAGTTCCTCGTAGGCGTCCTTGGCGAGGTCCATTTCCCAGACCCGCTGGTAGTCGCAGAGGAAGGGGAAGATCGGCGCGGCGCGCTTGATGCGCGGCTCCAGTGCGGCGCAGGCGAGGGTGAGGGCGCCGCCTTGCGAGCCGCCCATCGCGCCGACGCGGGCGGCGTCCACCTCGGGAAAACTCATCACGACGCGCGCGAGCTGCGCGGTGTCGAGGAAGATCTGGCGGAACAGCAGCTTGCGCGGATCGGGGTCGGAGAGGCCGCGGATGATCTGGCCGCGGTAGGTCGTGCCCTTGACGCCGCCGGTGTCCTCGGAGCGACCGCCCTGGCCGCGGCAGTCGAGCGCGGCGGCGCAGAACCCCTCGCCCGACCAGGCGAGGCGGCCGGAGAAATCACCGCTGTGGCCGGTGTAGCCGTGAAACTGGAGCACGGCGGGGCTTTTGCCGGCGGGCCGCTTCGGGCGGACATACTTGGCGTAGATGCGGGCGCCGCCCACGCCGGTGAACCACAGGTCAAAGGCCTCGCTGTGCCGCGGAGTGATCTCCTGGGAGGGCACGAGCTCCGGCTTGGGATCGGTCGCGTCCAGTTCCTGAAGCGCCGCCGCCCAGTAGGCGTCGAAATCGGCCGGCCGGGGATTCAGGCCCTGGTATTGCTTGAGTTCGGAGAGCGGTTTGTCGACGAGGGGCATGGGCGGGAAGGATGGGGTGGGCGAAGGGTCGTGGGTGCGGGGCGTGCGGGGAATTCGGAGGGAAAACCGGCCGGACGCAAGGTTGCGGATGGGCCGGGGCGCGAGAATTTCAGATTGCGGAATCGGGCGGACCACTCGCAATGCTCCGAGTTCCACCCCGCCCGGGCGAAAGCCGGCGGGCGGCCCTTCCCCAACCCTCCCTCCCCCCGTGAAAATCGCCTTCCTCAGCGGCACCAGCATCGTCAATTCCACGCTGTTCGCGTCCTGGGCGGTCCGGACGATCGAGACCGCGTACGGGCCGGTGACGTACAAGGCCCAGGGCGACTTCGCGCTGATCAACCGGCACGGTTATGCCTTCCCCCTGCCGCCGCACGCGATCAACTACCGCGCCAACATCCGCGCCCTCGCCGACCTGGGGTTCCAGGACGTGCTCTCGCTCAACTCGGTGGGCTCGCTCCAGCCGGACCTGCCGCCCGGGACGCTGGTCTCGTGCAGCGACTACGTGGGCCTGCAGCAGGGGCCGGCAACCTTTTACGACACGGAGCTGAAGGGCGGGGCGCCCGGCATCGCCAACAACCTCATCCCGCGCCTGGTCGCGCAGCTGGCGCCGGAGTTCGTCCTCCACCCGGGCAAGACCTACGTGCAGATGCGGGGGCCGCGGTTTGAGACGAAGGCCGAGATCCGGATCGTGCGGCACTGGGGCGACGTGATCGGCATGACGGCGGCGCATGAGGCCGACCTCTGCACCGAGGCCGGCCTGCGCTACAACAGCCTCGCGCTGATCGACAACTACGCCAACGGGCTCGAAGGCACCGAGATCGACTTCGCGAAGTTCCAGGCGCTCGTGCGGGACAACCAGGCCAAGGTCAACCGGCTGTTCACCCGGCTGCTGGCAATCCTCGCCTGAGCCGGATGCGGACGCCCGGACCCGCGCGGGAAAATTTCCTTCGCGTCCGGCGGGCGCTTCGTGGTGACTGGGGCACCATGAAAATCGGCGTGCTAGGACTGGGGATCATCGGCTCGGTGTGGGCGCGGCATTACCACGCGGCGGGGGTGCTGGCCGGCGCGTGGAATCGCACGGCGCAGCCGGACTTCCCGCAGTGGCGGCCGACCCCCGAGGCGGTCGCGGACGCCGCGGACGTCCTCCAGCTGGTCGTCGCCGACCCGGCCGCGGTGGCCGACGTGCTGGCGCGCCTCCTGCCCCGGCTGCGCCCGGGCCAGGTCGTGGTGCAGTCGAGCACGATCGACGCCGAGAGCAGCGCGCGATTTGCCGCCCAGGTGGCCGCGCGCGGGGTGCGCTACCTGGCGGCGCCGTTCACCGGCAGCCGGCCGGCGGCCGAGCAGCGGCAGACGATCTTCTATCTCGGCGGCGACGCCGGGCTCGTGGCGGAGCTGGAGCCGCTGCTGGCGCTGGTCTCGGCCCACCGCTTCCAGATCGGCACGAACGAGCAGGCCTGCACCCTGAAGCTGGCGATGAACCTCAACCTGGCCGCGCAGATGGAGGCGCTGAGCGAGGCGCTGGTGCTGTGCCGCCGCGCGGGCGTGACGGACGAGGTGTTCTTTGCGGCGCTGGGCAAGAACGCGGGCTACTCCGGGCTCACCAAGCTGAAGGAGCCCAAGCTCAAGGCCGGGGACTTTGCGCCGCAGTTTTCGGTCAAGCACATGCACAAGGACCTGCGCCTGGCGGAGCACACCGCGGCGGGGGGCGTCTTCCCCGTGCTGGGCGCGGTGCGCGAGGCGCTCCGGGTCGCCGAGGCCCGGGGCCTGGGCGACGAGGACTTCTCGGCGCTCATCAAGGTGCGGGAGCAGCCGTAGGACCCGGTCGCGGCGGCTTCCGGAGGGGGCGTTCCGGACGTCCGCCCCGCCGGCAGTGGTCCGCACGGCCTAGATTGACGCCGCGGGCGGTCTGAGCATCTTCGCGGTTCATGAGCAATTTCCTGCTAATGAACCAGGTGTCCGAGGCCAAGGGCGCGCTGGACCGACTCCGGGCCAGCATGAAGACCTCGATCAAGGGCAAGGACGACGTCATCGAGCACGTGCTGGTCTGCCTGATTGCCGGGGGCCACCTGCTGATCGAGGACCTGCCGGGCGTGGGCAAGACGACGCTGGCCTACGCGCTCGCCCGCTCGATGGACTGCGCGTTTTCGCGCATCCAATTCACCAGCGACCTCCTGCCGGGCGACGTCACGGGCGTGGCGATCTACGACGAGACCGCGCGGGAGTTTGTGTTCAAGCCGGGCCCGGTGTTCGCGAGCGTCGTGCTGGCGGACGAGATCAACCGCGCCACGCCGAAGACGCAGTCCGCGCTGCTCGAGGTCATGGACCGGGCGCGGGTGACGGTGGACGGCGTGGCGCATGCGGTGGGCGCGCCGTTCATGGTGTTCGCGACCCAGAACCCGGTGGACTACGAGGGGACGTTCCCGCTGCCGGAGAGCCAGATGGACCGCTTCCTCATGCGGCTGCAGATGGGCTATCCGCAGCCGGCGGACGAGCTCGACATCCTGCGGATCGCGCGCACGAGCTACGATGCCATCGCGCTCACGCCGGTGGTCACGCGGGCCCAGGTGCTGCAGTTTCAGGGGCTGACGGCGCAGGTCTACGTCGAGGACAGCGTGCTCGACTACATCCTGCGGCTGGTGACGGCGACCCGGACGGAGGCGGAGTTCAAGGCGGGCGCGAGCGTGCGCGGCGGCCTGGCGCTGCGCACGGCGGCGCAGGCGCGGGCGCTCCTGCAGGGTCGGGATTTTGTGCTGCCGGACGACGTGGTGGAGCTGGTGACGCCGATCCTGGCGCACCGGCTGGTGCTGGCCCGCCAGACCAGCGACGCGCTCGAGGAGCGCCGCGTGGTGGCCGGGGTGCTCAAGCGGATCCTGGCGGCGCTGCCGCTGCCCCGGTGAGGGCCCGGCCGGAGCCCCTCCGGCGGGCCCCGGTGCCAGCATGAGCGCGATCGGAACCAGCCTGCCCTGGACGGGAGCCGCGGCGCCCCGCGCGCGCCGCCAGTTCACCTGGAACGCGCTGCTCTGGGCGCTGGTGTTCCCGCGGCGCGGGCAACGGATCGTGCCCACCGTGTCCGGCGTGCTGCTGATGGTGCTCGCCCTCGGCATCGGCACGGCGGCGTACAATTCCGCCAACAACATCCTCTTCATCACGCTCTCCCTCCTGCTGGCCTGCCTGATCCTGAGCGGCACGCTGTCGTGGCTCAATTTCCACGGGGTCACCTGGCGCCTGGAACTGGCGCCGCCGCTGCGCGCCGGACAGGCGGCCGCGATCGGGCTGGCGCTCCACAACCGCAAGACCTTCCTGCCGACCTACGGCCTGTGGTTCGACCTGGGGGCGCGCTTCACCGGCCAGACACCGCCGGCGGTGGCGGAGTCGACGCTCACCGGTCGGGGCCTGGATGTCCGGGCGGTGCTGGCCCAGGCGGCGGCGGCCGAGGTGCGCGGCCAGCTGTTCCTGCGCGAGCGGCTCGATCCGCTCGGCACCGCGCGGCTGGACTGGACCTTCCGGCCGGCCCACCGCGGCCGGCTGACCGTGGCGCTGACGGGCATCGGCTCGCTCTTCCCCTTCGGGTTCCTGCGGAAGACCCTGAGCATCGACGTGCAGGAGGAACTCGTGGTCTGGCCGGCCGCGGTGGCGTACCACCGGCATCCGGTCGCGGCCGAGCGGCGCCGGGCCGGCGGGGAGCAGACCTCCGTCGCCGGCAGCGGCGGGGACCTGCAGGCGCTCCGGCGCTATGCCAGCGGGGACTCCCACCGGCTGATCCACTGGAAGGCCAGCGCGCGGTCGCGGACGCTCCTCGTCCGGCAGTTTGCCGCCGAAAGCGCGGAGAGTTTTTCGCTGTGGCTGTGCACGGATGCGGCGCTCTGGCCGCGGCCGGAGCAGTTCGAGCTGCTGGTGAGCTTGGGGGCGACCCTGGCCGAGGACTTGTTTCGCGCCGGGCAACTGGGTTCCGCCGGGCTGGACGAGGAAACCCCGGTGCCGATCCGGCACGTGCGGGACCTGGAGCAGTTCCTCGACCGGCTGGCGGTCGTGCAGCCCAGGGCGGGCGCCGCCGGGGGCGGGGAGCCGTCCCACCCGCTGGGCGCCACGGCCCGCCCCGCCAGCCACCGCAACCTGCTGACCTTCGCGCCGGATGGCGCGCGGGGCGTGGCGGCCTACCTCAATGGCGAAAAAACGGCCACAGCTTAGCCTCGACGAGCTGCACCAGCTCAAGTGGCTGCTCGGCGGCGTGCTCGTGCTGCTGTCGGTGTGGACCGTGTTTTACCTGGAGTTCGACGCGTGGGTGCTGATGGGGCTCGCGACGGCGGGCGTGCTGGCGGCGCTGGCGCGGCCGGAGTGGCCGGCGCGGGTGCCGGCGGGGATGCACCGGCTGGTGTTTCCCGCGGTCGTGCTGTTTTTCCTCGGCGACCTGTGGGTGACCGGCGAGGTGCTGCCGGCGATCGTGCGGCTGGACATCCTGCTGCTCCTCTACCGCGGCACGAGCTACCGGAAGAAGCGCGACGACCTGCAGGTGATCGTGCTCGGCCTGTTCCTCATCGTGGTGGCGGGCGTCCTGACGGTGTCGCTCGTCTTTGCGGCGCAAATCCTGGTGTTCACCGCCTGCGCGCTGGCGTTCCTGCTGGTCATCACCCTGGTGGAGACGGCGGAGGCGGGCGGGCCGCCGGCCGGGGCGGAGGCCCGGCCGCGCTGGGTGGACGTGCGCTGGGGCCAGCTGCTGGCCCGGGTGCGGGCGGTGACCGACGGGCGGATCGTTGTGCTCGGGGTGGCGCTGTTCCTCGGGGTGGTCGGGATCTCGGCGCTGCTGTTTCTGGCGATCCCGCGGTTCCAGCTGGAGAACAGCCTGTTCTTCGAGCGCTTCGCCGCGAAGAAGGCGCGGTCGGGCTTCACCGAGTCGATCCAGTTTGGCGAGGTGACGGAGATCCAGCAGGACACCAGCGTGGCGGTGAGCGTGGACGTGACCGATCGCTCGCAGCTGCCGGCGACGCCGTACTGGCGGATGCTGGTGCTGGACGAGTATCGCGACGGATCGTTCCGGCTCTCGCCGGCGCTGCGCCTGGCCAGCTTCACCCGCGAGCGGACCGGCACGGCGGTGCACGCCGTGGTGGGGACGCCGCCGGCGGCCCCGGGCGCGCCGGTGTTCTGGACCTTTTACCTGGAGTCGGGGATCAGCCGCTACCTGCCGCTGCTGGGAACGTTTGCGCAGCTGCGGTTCACGGAGATCCAGAATTACCGGCTGGGGGCGGAGCTGGGCCTGGTGGCGCTGCGGGACGAGCCGATGGCGATGACGGCCTATCGCGTGGAGGGCATGGACGCGGGGGACACGATGCCGGATGCCAAGCTGGTCGCGGCGTTGCGCCCGGGAGCGAGGCCCGGCCTGGTGCCGGTCCCGGCCCGGCTGCTGCGGTTGGGCGTGGGGGAGGCGGACCGGGTGCACCTGCAGCGCCTGGTGCAGGCGATCACGGGGGGCGCGGACCTGCCGGCGGCCGAGTTCACCCGGCGGGCGAACCGCTGGCTGGGCCAGCGGCACGCCTATTCCCTCCGGCCCCAGATTGCACCCGGGCCGGGCGACCTGCTGGTGCGCTGGCTGGACTCGAGCGAAGGCGGGCACTGCGAGCTGTTCGCGGGCTCGTTCGTGCTGCTGGCGCGGACGGCGGGATTCCCGGCGCGGGTGGTCACGGGCTTCAAGGGCGGCACGTGGAACGCGTACTCGAACAATTACACGCTGCGCAATTCCGACGCCCACGCCTGGTGCGAGATCTTCGACCGCGCGGCGGGGGTGTGGCGCCGGGCGGATCCGACCGTGGGCGCCGGGAACGCCCCGGCCGAAACCGTCCGCGGGGAGGCGGCGCTGGCGCGGCGGACGGACCGCAGCTGGTCGGCGCGGTTCGACAGCCTGCGCGTGTTTTGGTACCGCCGGATCGTCAACTTCGACCAGCGGACCCAGGTGGAGACGCTGCGGGCGGTCAAGCAGGCGACGGAGAACACCGGCCGCCAGCTGCGGGCGCTGCTGGCCGAGACGGTGGAGCAGGCCCGGGCCTGGCTGGCGGAACCCTGGGACGGGCGGCGGGTGGCGAAGCTGCTGGCGGTCGCGGCGGGGATCGCGGCCGCGGGGTGGGCCTGGCGGGAGTACGGCCGCGGGTGGTGGCGGGACCTGGGCCGCGGGTCGCCGGGGAGGCGGCTGGACCCGGTGCGGGCGGCGGCGGCGGGCTGGCTGCGCCGGATCGCGGAGAGCGGGGCGCGGGGGGCGGACGAGGCCGGCGTGTGGGCGGACCTCCAGCGGCTGCGGTTCGGGGCCCGGGCGACCTGGCCGGAGCCGTCGGCGGTCTTTCGGCGGGCCCGGCAGGCGGTGCGGACGCTGCGGCGCCGGCGCGCTACTCGGGCTTGATGGGCGTCACGAAGGCGGCCGGGTGGGCCTGCTTGTGGAAGTATTGCCGGAGGATCGTGCTGGCGATCGGGGCCGCGTAGCGCCCGCCGCCGTATTCCTCGTTCGGGGTGTCGCCCTCGATCGCCACCGCCACCGCGATCTCGGGCTGCTCGAGCGGGGCGAAGCAGATGAACCAGGCGACGTTTTTCTTGCCCGGGACCTGGGCGGTGCCGGTCTTGCCGCCGAAGCGCACGCCGGGGACCTGAAAATCGGGCAAGGCCAGGGTCTTGGCCGCGGTGCCGTGGGTGACGCAGCCCTCCAGCCCGGCGAGCAGGGCGGCCCGCTGCCGCGGGTTGAGCCCGATGGACTCGGTCTGCTGCCGCGGGGCGCCGGGCCGGTGCACCAGGGTGGGCCGGGTGGTGAGCTCGCCGCGGGCGACCGAGGCGGCGAAGCAGGCCATGCCGAGCGGCGTCACGAGCACGTCGCCCTGGCCGATGGCCATGTTGGCGGTGTCGCCGGGGAACCATTTCTCCCCCCGGACCCGATCCTTGTAGGCGGCGTCGGGGATCAGCATGCGCCCGGTCTCGTTGGGCAGTTCGATGCCCGTGCGCTGGTCGAGGTGGAAGCGCCGGGCCTCGGCCGCCAGGACCTCGGGGGTCGCGCGCCAGCCGGCCTCGTAAAAATAGATGTCGCAGCTGTCGGCGATCGCGTCGGGGAGGAGCACCTCCCCGTGGTGGCCCTTGCCGTTGTAGCAGACGAAGCCGCGGTTGAACTTTCGCAGGGTGCCCTGGCAGTCGACGATGGGCTCGTCCGGGTCGATCGCCCCGTGGCGCATCGCCGCGATGGCGGTGAGGATCTTGAAGGTGGAGCCGGGCGGATAGGCGCTGCTGATCGCCCGGTTGGCCCAGGCCTGGCGGGCCTCGATGTCGGCGATCGTGTCGTGGTCGGGGCGGGGGGTGAAGCGGGCCAGGTCGTAGTCGGGCTTGCTGGCCATGACCAGAACCTCGCCGGTCCGGACGTCCAGCGCCACGGCGGAGCCGACCAGGCCGTCGCCGGCGATCTGGGCGATGGCCGCCTCCGTGGCCCGCTGGAGGTCGAGGTCGATGGTGGTGACCAGGTTCTTGCCCTGCACCGGCAGGCGCTTCTCGAGCGGCGGGTTGATCTTGTACCCGGCGGGGCTGACCCGGAAAATCGAGCCGCCGGCCTCCCCCTGCAGGTGCGCGTCGAAGATCTTCTCGAGGCCGTCGCGCCCGACCGTGCCCTTCATCCGGAAGGTCTTGAGGTCCTCGCCGGGAAAGTCCTCGGCCCCGATGTCGTTCTCGACGCCGACGTAGCCGAGGGTGTGGGCCAGCGTCGCGCCGTACGGATAATACCGGGTGCTGGAGGCGTAGACCTGCAGGGGGGAGCGCACCGGGAGGCGCTCGACCAGCCGGGCGTAGGCGGCGGGCTCGAGGTCGTCGATCAGGGTGTAGGGCAGGAGCAGCTCGCGGGCGAAGTGCCGGCCGAGGTCCACCCGGTCCACCGTGCCGTCGCGGCGGAGGATCCGGTTCACCTGGTCGAGGTAGCGCTGGACGACGCTGACCCGCGCGAGCTGGTTGAACTGGTCGCGGGTGGGCAGGTCCTTGTCGCCGGCCTCGGCGAAGTTGCGGCGGATGATCCGCGCCTCGCTGATGAACTCGGACTTCAGCTCGTCGAGGTAGAGCACGACGGCGAAGCGCGGGCGGTTGCCGACGAGGAGGCGCCCGTCGCGGTCGTAGAGGTTGCCGCGCGGCCCGGGCACCAGGATGCGCCGCTGGTTCTGCATGCGCTCGGAGTCGCGGTGGTGCTCGGTCTTGAACAGCTGCTGGTAGGCGAGCCCGCCGGCCAGGGTCAGCAGCAGGACCAGCATGACAAAATAAAAGAAGATGACCCGCGGCTGGTAGCTCTTGTGCGACTCGACGAGGTGGCCGGAGCGGCCGGCGAGGTTGGTGTCCGTGGTGGCCATGGGCGGGGCTCAGGCGAGGCGGTCGCGCTCGACCCGGGCGAGCACGAGGGTGCGCGCCTGGAGCGCGAAAAACCACGGCGCGACGAGCGCGATGAACACCTGCGAGGCGGCCAGATCGAGGAACACCCGCGGCCAGACGGCGGCCGGGGCGGGCCCGCGGCCGATCAGGACGAAGGACAGCGCCAGGAACAGGGCGAGGTTGACGAGGAGCGCGACGATGACGCGGGCGACGGTCTCATCCCGGGGCACGCGGTCCCGGATGTTGCCGACCACGGCGTGGGCGGCGGCGAAGAGCAGCAGGTGCGTGCCGAGCCGGACGGGGGCGTCGGCGTCGCAGAGCAGCCCGGCGAGCAGCACGGCGGCGAGGCCGTCGCGCCACGGCAGCACCAGCGCGGCGTAGGCGACGAAGAGGCCGCCGGCGAACAGGTAGAGGTGGAGCGGCGCGAGCAGGTGGTTCACCTGCGCGAGCAGGGCCCAGAGGAGCAGCAGGGGGAGGAAGGTGGCGAGCGTGCGGCGCATGGGGCGCGGGGGCGGGGTGGGGGCGGAGGGCGGGGACCAGCGGCCCGGCGCCTACTCCGGGTGCAGCGGCACGAGGACGGTGACCTCGGTGAGCGAGCTGAGGCGCGGGTCGAGCAGGACCTCGCCGTTCTTGTAGAGGCCGTCGAGGCTGGGCTCGACCCGGGTGACGGTGCCGAGGTTGAGGCCCGGGGGGAAGATGCCGCCGAGGCCGGAGGTGACGAGCCGCCGGGGCTGCGCGGCGCTGGCGAAGACGTTGAGCGGCACGAACTCGAGCACCCCCTTCGGAGGGTCGAAGGTGGCGTTGATGCCGCCCTGAAAGCTGATCGGCTGGGTCTCGCCCTCGATGACGGCGGCGAGCCGGACGCCGGGGTTGCTGATGAGCTCGACCACGGCGGTGTAGGCGTGGACCTCGGTCACGCGGCCGACCACCCCGCCGCTGAAGATGACCGGGGCGCCGAGGGGGAGGCCGTAGTTGGCGCCCTTGCGGATGACGAGCCGCTGCCACCAGCCGGAGAAGTCCCGGCGGACGACGCGGGCGTGCTCCGCGCGGTAGTCGGCGTAGGTGGGGAGCCGGAGCAACTCCTCGAGCCGGCCGATCTCGGCCTGCAGGCTCAGGTTTTGCGCGACCGAGTCCTCATAGGAGGCGTTGAGGCGCGCGAGGTCGCGGCCGGCCTCGATCAACTCGCTGTTGGTGTGGAGCCGGAGCGACCAGTAGTCCTTGAGGTCGCGGGCGTAGGAGGCGGCGACGGCGAGGGGGGCCTGCAGCTCAAAGAAGCTCGCCCGGGTGAACGTCTGCACGACGACCGGCACCAGCAGCCACGCGAGGACGACGACGGCGAGCGTCAGGAAGGGTCGGGCTTGATCGAGGCGTTGGGGCGGCACGGATGACCTGACGTGTGACGGGTGGGGCGGGACATGACAAGCCAACGCGCCCGGCCCCGGCGGGGTCCGCTTACACGTGCTGCATCAGCCAGGCGAGGTCGTTGAGGACGGCGCCGGTGCCGTTGGCGACGGCGGAGAGGGGGTCCTCGGCGACGGTGACCGGCAGGCCGGTTTTCTCGCTGAGCAGGCGGTCGATGCCGCGGATCAGGGCCCCGCCGCCGGCCATCACGAAGCCGCGGTCCACGAGGTCGGCGGACAGTTCGGGCGGGCAGCGCTCGAGCGTCACGCGCACGGCGTCGACGATCGAGGCAATGGTGTCGCTGAGGGCCTCGCGGATCTCCTGCGAGGTCACATGGATGGTCTTCGGGAGGCCCGCCACGGAATCGCGGCCCTTGACCTCCATGGTGAGCTCCTCGTCGAGCGGATAGGCGGAACCGACGCGCATCTTGATCTCCTCCGCGGTGCGTTCACCGATGAGCAGGTTGTAGGCGCGCTTCATGTAATTGATGATGGCGGCGTCGAGCTCGTCGCCGGCCACGCGGATCGACTTGGAGAAGACGATGCCGTTGAGGGAGATGATCGCGATCTCGGTGGTGCCGCCGCCGATGTCGACGATCATGTTGGCGGCGGGCTCGTCGATCGGCAGGCCGACCCCGATGGCCGCGGCCATCGGCTCGGGAATGGTGATGACGTCGCGGGCGCCGGCGTGGAGGGCGGAGTCCTTGACCGCGCGTTTCTCCACCTCGGTGATGCCGGAGGGGATGGCGATGACGACGCGGGGCGGGGCGCGGAAGGAGCCGCTGCTGACCTTGCGGATGAAGTAGCGGAGCATCGCCTCGGTGACGTCGAAGTCGGCGATGACGCCGTCCTTCATCGGGCGGATGGCGGTGATGTTGCCGGGGGTGCGGCCGAGCATGCGCTTGGCCTCGTCGCCGACGGCGCGGACCTTGCGGCTGACGGTGTCGAGCGCGACCACGGAGGGCTCCCGCAGCACGATGCCCTTGTCCTTCACGTAAACCAGCGTGTTGGCGGTGCCCAAGTCGATGCCGATGTCGTTGGAGAAGTAACCGAGGAAGTTGGCCATGATTGCGTGTGGGGTCTGTTTCCGCCGACGGAAACGAATCGGCGGGCGCGCGGGGTGTCAACGCGGTAAAGCGGCGCGGGGGGGCCGGCGGCGGCGGGGCTTGACGCCCCGGGGGGTTCGTCGCGTCCTGAGGGACCCCCATGCACGGCATCGATTTCATCCAAGATCTCGCGGTGATTCTGGTGGTGGCGGGGGCGGTGGGCTGGGTCTGCCAGCGCCTCGGCCTGTCGGTGGTGGTGGGGTTCCTGGCCGCGGGCATGGTGGTCGGGCCCTACACGCCGCCCTTTTCGCTCGTGTCGGACCCGGGCCGGATCGAGACGCTGGCGCAGGTCGGCCTGGTCTTCCTGATGTTCTCCATCGGGCTGCGGCTGAGCGTGCGGAAGCTGCGCCGGCTCGGGCTCTCGCTGCTGCTCGCGACCGTCGGCGGGGCGCTGGTGGTGTTTTACCTCACCCGGCTGCTCGGCGCGGCCCTCGGCTGGGGCGGCACGGAGACCCTCTTCCTCGCCGGCATGCTGATGGTCTCGTCCTCGGCCATCGTCAGCAAGATCCTGCAGGAAACCGGGGAGAACCACGAGCGGGCGGGCCAGCTCGCGATGGGGGTGGCGGTGCTCGAGGACGTGGTGGCGGTCGTGATGCTGACGCTCCTCAACTCGCTGGTGCAGCTGGGCGGCGCCGGCCACGGGGCGGCGGCCCCGCTGGGCGAGACGCTGGGCCGGCTCGGGGCGTTTGTCGCGCTGGCCGGCGTGGGCGGCCTGCTGCTGGTCCCCTGGCTGCTGCGGCGGATGAGCCGCTCGGCGGACGAGGAGCTGCAGACGCTGGGGATCGCGGGCCTGCTCTTCGGCCTGGCGGTGGTGGCGCAGCAGGCGGGCTACTCGCTCGCGCTCGGCGCGTTCCTGCTCGGCACGATCGTGGCCGAGACGCCGCACCGGCACCAGGTGGAGCGCACCTTCGAGGGGATGCGCGACGTGTTCAGCGCGGTGTTTTTCGTCGCGATCGGGCTGCAGATCAACCTCCACGAGCTGGTGGCGTCCGCCGGCCTGATTGCGGGGGTGGCGGTCTTCACGCTGGTCGCGCGCTGCCTGGCGTGCACCACGGCGCTGACCCTCGTCGGCACCGCGCCGCGGGAGGCGCTGCGCGCCGGCCTGGCGCTCACGCCGATCGGCGAGTTCTCCTTCATCATCGCGCAACTCGGGGTGACGGCGGCGGTCGTCCCGGCGAACTTCTACCCGCTGGCGGTCGGCGCGTCGCTGCTGACCACGCTGGTGGCGCCGGTGCTGGTGCGGCGGTCCGCGCCGATCGCGGACGCGCTGCTGGCGCGGCAGCCGCGGTGGCTGGCGGATGCGCTCCGCTATTACCGCGAGTGGCTCGACCAATGGCAGGCCCAGGCGCAGCGCAACCGGCTCTGGCAGCTGAGCCGGAAGCGGCTGGTGCAGATCGGGGTGGAGGTGCTGCTGGTCAGCGGTCTGCTGGTGTTTTCCGGCCAGCTGCGGGCGGCCGCGGAGAGGTGGCTGGGGCGGGACTGGCTGTTTCCCCACGGGCTCCAGGTGGTCTTCTGGATCACCCTCTGCCTCGGGCTGCTGGCCCCGCTGGTGGCGATCTGGCGCAACGGCTCCGCCCTGGCGCTGCTCTATGCGCAGGTGTCGACGGCGGGCCACCCGCGCGCCGCCCGGCTCGCGCCCATGGTCGAGACCGTGCTCAAGTCCCTGGCGGGCACGGCGATCTTTGTCTGGCTGTTTGTGCTGCTGCCGAGCGGCGACAACGCCCGCTGGCTGCTGCTGGCGAGCGTGCTGGTGGCGCTGGTCGCGCTGACGGTGCTCTGGCGGAAGCTGGTCTTCTGGCACAGCCAGCTGGAGGTGGAGTTGCAGGAGGTGATGACCTCGGCCGAGGGCCAGATGAGCGCGACTTCGGCTCCCTGGCTGCAGCCGCACGGGGACTGGCACCTGCACCTGGTCGACTGCGTGCTGCCGGACCTGGCCGATGCGCAGGGCCGGAAGATCGCGGAGCTGGATCTGCGCGCCCGCTTCGGCTGCTCGGTGGTCGGCATTGAGCGGCAGGGCTTCATGATCCCGCTGCCGCCGCCGGACGCCGTGCTTTACCCCCGCGACCGCGTGCTGCTGATGGGCACGGTGGAGCAGGTGCGGGCGGGCAAGACCTGCCTTGGCGGCGTCTCAGGCGTGGCGGATGCCCTGCCCGAGGAGGTCCGGATGGAGACGCTGCTGCTGCCGGCGGGCAGTCGCGCGGCGGGGCGCACGCTGGCCGACCTGGCCCCGGCCCGGGCGCACGGCGTGCAGATCGCGGGGATCAACCGCCGCGGCTGCCGCAGCCTGAACCCCTCCGCGGAGGAGCGGCTGCAGGCCGGCGACGAGGTGCTGATTCTGGGGGCACCGACCCAGATCCACGCGTTCCAGGAGTGGCTGCGGGCGACCCCGGGGGAAGCCGTGGCGGACGGGGCGGGCTAGCCGCGCGCCCAAAAAAAAGCGCGCCCGGTCGGGCGCGCGGCGGGATCCTCCCAACGGCGGCTCAGTTCGAGCCGTGCGTCTTGGAGGTGTCGGGGATCTTCTTGGCCTCGGCGGCCTTGTCCTCCTCCGGGTCTTCCTTGCTGGCCTTCTTGAATTCCTTGATCGACTGGCCGAGGCCGCGGGCGAGCGAGGGCAGCTTGGTGCCGCCGAAGAGCAGCAGGGCGAGCGCGAGGATGACCAGCAGCTCCGTGCCACCGATGCCAAACGCGGCGTAGAAAGCGGGGAAAGTAGCCATAGGCCGGACCCTATGCCGGCCGCCCCGCCTGTAAAGCGGGAAAGCGCGGCGGCGGGGGCCTACGGCTTGCCGCTGGGGGGCGGGAAGCCGGCCGGGATCGGGGACATGCCGGGCAGCAACGGGCGGGGGAGCCCGCTGGTGGCGGCGACCTTCATGAGATTCTGGGCGTTGTCGATCTGCTCGGCGTCGAAGAAGCCGTGCAGCTGGCGGATGCGCGTCGGGTGGCGCATCTTGCGCAGCGCCTTGGCCTCGATCTGGCGGATGCGCTCGCGCGTCACCTTGAACTGCTTGCCGACCTCCTCGAGCGTGCGGCTGTAGCCGTCGACCAGCCCGAAGCGCAGCGACAGCACGCGGCGCTCGCGCTCGGTGAGCGAGTCGAGCACGTCGATGATCTTTTCGCGGAGGAGCGAGAAGGCCGTCATGTCGTAGGGATTCTCGGCGGACTTGTCCTCGATGAAGTCGCCAAAGCTGGTGTCGTCCCCGTCCCCGACAGGCGACTGGAGCGAGATGGGCTGCTGGGCCATCTTCATGATCTGCTGCACGCGCTCGACGGGCAGGTTCATCTCGTCGGCGACCTCCTCCGGGGTGGGCTCGTGGCCGAATTCCTGCAGGAGCTGCTTCTGGACCTGCATGACCTTGTTGAGGGTCTCGATCATGTGCACCGGGATGCGGATGGTGCGGGCCTGGTCGGCGATGGAGCGGGTGATGGCCTGGCGGATCCACCAGGTGGCATAGGTGGAGAACTTGTAGCCGCGGCGGTACTCGAACTTCTCGACGGCCTTCATCAGGCCCATGTTGCCCTCCTGGATCAGGTCGAGGAAGGACAGGCCGCGGTTGGTGTATTTCTTCGCGATGGAGATGACGAGGCGGAGGTTGGCCTCGACCATCTCGGTCTTAGCCTGGTGGGCCTCGCGGACGTGGACGCGGGTCTGCGCGACGACGGCCAGAAGCGGGCCGGGGGCGATGCGCTGGCTGGCCTCGATCTGCTTGAGGCGGTGGTTGAGGGAACGGACGTCGAGGGCGGCGTCCTTCTTGGTCTTGGGATGCTTGGCGCGCTCGAGCTGGGCCTGCAGGGTCTCGATTTCCTCGAGGTGGGGGCGGAGCTGCTCGAGGTACTCCTCGTAGACCTTCAGCTTGAAGAAGAACTTGCCGAAGTTGGCGCGCAGGACGTTCTCGCGCTTCTTGTGCTTGGTCAGGACCTTTTTCCGCTCGGGGTCGGACTTGGCCTTGAGGTATTCCTGCCAGGATTCCGCGACGGCCTTCTCCGACTTGAGCGTGTTCTCGACCAGCTTGGGCAGGCCCTTGAAGTAGGCCTCGCGGCTGTCGATCTTCTTGTCGATGACGATGCGGTCGAAGCGCTCCTCGCGGTTGAGCAGCTTGGCGCCGAGCGTGCCGATGTAGGCGCCGACGGCGGCGGCCTCGAAGAGGGCGGTCTGGGCCTTGAGCTCGGCGTTCTCGATGCGCTTGGAGATCTCGACCTCCTGCTCGCGGGTCAGCAGCGGGACCTGGCCCATCTGCTTGAGGTACATGCGGACCGGGTCGTCGAGGATGTCGTGCTGGGAGGAGCGGCTCTCCTCCTCCTCGGCCTCCTCCATCCGCTGCTTGTAGTCGTCGACCTGGTCGGGCTCGAGAATCTCGATCTCGAGGTTTTGCAGGATGGAGAGGACGTTATCGATCTCCTCCTGGTTCTCGACGGACTCGGGCAGGGCCTCGTTGATGTCGTCGAAGGTGAGGTAGCCCTGCTCCTTGGAGAGGCGGATCAGGTGGCGGATCTTGTCGTTGATCCCGCCGGCGGGAATCTCGCCCGCCGCGCCCTCTGCGGCGGGATGCTGCTGATTCTTGGCGATGACGGCCTCAACGGCCTCGGAGTGGGGATCGGCGGATGCGGACTTGGCTTTGCGCGGCATAGAAGGAGTGGGCTCGACAGAAAGGGCTAAACCGCCGACGGCAGGAGCAGCGGCTGGCGGAGCTGGCGTTGAAGATCAGAACGTTCTTTTAAGAGTGAAATTGGGTCAGATTTACTGTCCGCACCGTGGTTGGCTAAAGCAAGTTCTATTTGCCGGAGGCGGGGTTCGAGGGCGCGGGTGCGCAGCTGGCGCAGCCCCTCGGTGGCCACCTTGACCGGGTCGTCGATCGCCGGCCGGTCAAACAGCAGGGAGGCGGCCAGGGTCTTTTCGTCCGCGGTTTCCAGCAGGGGGTCGAGATGGTCGCGGCCGGGCCAGGTGTCGTGCTCGAACTCGCCGAGGAACC
This sequence comes from uncultured Opitutia bacterium, assembly GCA_903830425.1. Classification (GTDB taxonomy): domain Bacteria; phylum Verrucomicrobiota; class Verrucomicrobiia; order Opitutales; family Opitutaceae; genus Opi-474. The sequence continues at coordinate 8,722 of CAIKTR010000047.1, read as the reverse complement.
GGCTGAGGAGGACGCCGGCGGGGTGGGAGGGGTCGATCCACTCGTGGGGCAGCGCGGCGGCCAGGGCTTTGCCGAGGGCCTCGAAGTGGAGGCAGAGGATGAGGAGGTGGTGTTCCGGGCTCTGGCCGGTGTTGGCCGCGGCCGGGGCGGGGGCCGGGTGGGCGGCGGCCGGCCGGCCGGCCGCCTGCCGGCTCTGGCGGGCGAGCAGGGACTGGAAATCCCGCTGCAGGGCGGCGGGAGCCAGCCGGAGATGCGCGGCGGCCTCGGCGAGAAACTCCGACCGCGCCACCTCGCCCTCGGCGGCGGCGACGAGCTCCAGCAGGGTCTGGGCGGCGCGCGTCTTGAGCTCGGCCGAGGCGGCGCCGGGATCGGGCAGGGCGGCGCGGCAGGCGAACGCCATGGCGGAGAGGGCGCCGCGCCGCAGCTCTTCGTAGGCGGCCAGGCCGCGCTCGCGGAAGAGCGAGTCGGGGTCGTCCCCGGGCGCGAGCAGGAGGAACCGGACCTCGAGCCCGGCCTTCAGGGCCATGGGGAGGAAGCGCAGCGCGGCCTTCTGGCCGGCGCTGTCGCCGTCGAGCAGGCACTCGACCTGGGTGTGGTAGCGGCGCAGCAGCACGAGCTGCGGCTCGGTGATGGAGGTGCCCTGCGGAGCGAGGGCGGCCTTGAGCCCGACGCTCCAGCAGCGGAGGGCGTCGAGCTGGCCCTCGACCAGGAGGAAGGGGCGGCCCTCGCCGACGGCGGTGCGGGCGCGGTCCAGGTTGAAGAGCAGGTGGCCCTTGGTGAACACCGGGGTTTCGGGCGAGTTGACGTACTTGGCCTCGCGGGCCGGGTCGTCGGCGGGGGTGAGGCCGGTCTGGCGCGCGGTGAACGCCACGACGCGCCCCTGGTGGTCGCGGATGGGGATCATCAGGCGGCCGCGGAAGCGCGGCTTGAGGGAGCCGAGCGTGAGCAGGGCGCCGTCGCGGACGAAGAACAGGCCGCACTGGCGGATCGCCTCCTCGGAGAACTTCCGCCGGAGCAGCAGGGCGCCGAGCCCCTCGTCGACCGCGGCCGCGGCGCCGATCTTGAATTCGTCGGCCAGGGCGGGGTCAAAGCGGCGCTGTTCCACCCAGTAGCTGCGCATGAACTCGCCGGTGGGGGTGGCCGCCTTGAAGGCCTGGTGGTAGTGCTCGGCCGCGAGCTCGTGGAGGTCGAAGATCTCCTGCCGGAGCGAGCGCTCCTCGCGGCTGGGCCCGCCGGAGCCCGCCTCGTATTCGATCACGACGTTGAAGCGCTGCCCGAGCGCCTCGACGGCCTCGGTGAAGCCGAGCTGCTCGGTCTCGCGCACGAACGAGATCAGGTCGCCCGCCTTGCCGCAGCCGAAGCACTTGTAGAACCCCTTGTCGGCGTCGACGTTGAAGGACGGCGTCTTTTCGTTGTGAAACGGGCACAGGCCCTTGAGCCGTCCGGCGCCGGCCTTCTTCAGGGTGACCACCCGCGACACCACGTCGGCCAGATTCACGCGCAACTTGAGGTCGCGGACACAGGTGGGCTTGATGACGGGCATGGGCGGGGCGGGGGGCGCGCGAAGAATGCACTTTCAACCCAGCGGGGAGACTGTCAAGTTTCGCGGCTCGCCGAGGAAACATTGCCGGTTTTTGGGCGACTCATCTCATCCTATGCGCCTCCTCTCCCCCTCGTTTATCCTGGCCGCGGCCGCCGTCGTCCTTCCGCTGCTCCCGGTGGGCGGCGCCGAGGTGGCCGTGCCGCGGACGCCCTCGAACGAGCCGGTCTGGCAGGCCCAGCTCACGGCGTTTGACGACGCGACCTACGCCCAGGATGTCGAGGCGCTGATCGCGCGCTTCGAGGCGACGTCGGGGAAGAAGCTGGTGCCGGGCCTGAAGAAAAAGGCCGGCCTGAAAATCTACACCGATTCCGGCCCCGGCATGGCCACGCCCGTGCCGCTGGTGAAGGCGGTCATCGCCGCGCTGGTGCGCCGGGGATTCGAGCCGGGGAACATCTTTTTGGTCGGCCTCAACCAGCTGCGGCTGCGCATGACCGGCTACCTGCCGTCGCTGGTGACGGGGGAGACGCCCTTCCAGGGGCACAAGGTCTTCGTGCTCGAGACGGGCAAGTTCTACGATCCGGTCTGGTTCTACGACAGCCCGCTGCCGCAGCGGTTCGACCCGATCCTGGCGGAGCAGCAGACGAAGGATTTTCCGAACCACTCGACCAAGGACGAGGATCGCAAGAGCTTCCTCGCCACGCCGCTGTTTCTCGACGCCGACTTCTGGATCAACCTGCCGGTCTACACCGACCACCCGATGCTGGGGGTGAACGGGGCCCTGGTGAACGCCACGCTGTGGAACGCCTCCAACACCGGCCGCTTCTTCCGCTCGCCCGCCAACGCCCCCGCGGCCGTCGCCGAGATGAGCGCCATCCCCGAGCTGCGGCAGACCTGGATGTTCTCGCTGGTGAGCCTGGAACACTACCAGTTCATCGGCGGGCCCTACTTCAACTCGCTCTACTCGGCGTCGGAGCCGCTGCTCTGGCTGAGCACCGACCCGGTGCTGCTTGACTCCCTGATGCGCAGCCGGATCAACGGCCTGCGGAAGCAGTCCGGCTTCGAGCCGATCTCCGAGGAGATCCGCACCCTCGAGTTCGCCGAGACGCTGGGCGTGGGCTCGACCCACATCGCGTCCGCGAAATTCATCCCGGTGGTGAAATAAAACCGCTTGTCAGCGGCGCGCCGCTGCGCCCCATTCTAGTCCGTCATGACCTCCGCCGCCTATCTCCCCTTTCTGATCCAGGCCGCGCTCGCGGCGGGCATTACCGCGCTGATCATCGGCGCGAGCCATGCCCTCGGCCAGCGCAGCCGGGGCGGCCCGATCAAGGACTCGGCCTACGAGTGCGGCGTGCGCGCCGAGGGCCTGCTCCACACCCGGTTCTCGGTGAAGTTCTTCCTGACCGCGCTGCTCTTCATGCTGTTCGACCTGGAGGTCGTCATCCTCGTGCCGTGGACCTTCATCTACCGCGAGTTTCTCGCGCAGCACATCCCCATCCTCGGCCCGATCCTGTTCTTCCTCGGGGTCCTCGTGCTCGGCCTGGTCTACGAAATCAAGAAGGGCGCGCTGGAATGGGAGCCGTGAGGCCGGCGCGAGCTGAGCCGCGGGAGCCACCGCCCAACCTGACCCTCCCGATGCCTCGTCTCCCGGCCCGCCCCGTCCGTTGCCCGCGCGCCGCCGCCCCCCGCGGCGGGGCCCACTAGACCATGCGACTCGACAAGATCATTTCCCGCAGCCGGATCATCGACCTGCGGAGCCTGGACCTCGAGGGGGCGCTGCAGGAGCTGCTGGCGGTCTCCGTCGAGCGCTTCCCCGACCTGAAGCCCGAGGCGCTGCTCCGGGGCCTGCTGGCCCGCGAGAGCACGATGACGACCTACCTCGGCCTGGGGGTCGCCCTGCCGCACGTCCGGGTGAAGATGCGCCGGCGCTACGTGCTCGCGATTGGCCGGAGCCGCGTGGGCGTCCGCCATGACGGCGCCGTGGGCGACGAGCGGGTGCACCTCATCGTCATGCTCATCGCGGGCGACCGGGCGCGCGACTACCTGCAGGTGCTCGCGTCCATCGCCCGGCAGGTCAAGGAGCCCGAGCTGGTCGACAAGCTGGTCTCGGCCCCCGACCTGGACGCCCTCCACGAGCGGCTGATCGGCGGCTTCGGCGGGATCCGCCCGGTGCAGACCCAGCAGAACCGCGTCAACCGGCTCATGTTCCGCGAGGCGGAGCGGGTGGCCCGCGGCGCGGACTGCGGGGCGATCATGGTGTTTGGCGACACCTTCATCGGCGGCATCGAGTCCGGCACCGTGCGCTCCAGGCTCAAGACCATCCTCGTCACGCGCAATCCGATCGAGCCCAGCGAGGACCAGGACACGTTTGCCGAGACCATCCAGGTGCGCTCGTTTTCCAGCCAGCGGCTGGCCCAGCTCCGCAGCGCCATGCTGGTGGCGCTCACCCGCGGGGTCATCGCCTTCACCGACCGCATCTGCTGCGTCGGCGGCATGACGGGGAGCAACCAGTTCGACACGCTGGTGGTGGTGGACGTGGAGCGCGAGTTCCAGACGCTGCTCACGGGCCAGACGGCCGACCTCCTGCCCGCCGACGTGAAGCCCGAGGTCCTGGAGCGGGTCATCGCGGTCGCCACCGAGCTGGCGGTCGAGGGCCGCGAGGGCCGGCCGGTGGGGTGCCTGTTTGTCGTGGGCGACATCGAGAAGGTCGATGCGTACACCAAGCCGCTCGTGCTGAACCCCTTTTACGGCTACAAGGAGGAGGACCGCAACATCCTCAATCCGTTCATGGACGAGACCGTGAAGGAGTTTTCCTCGATTGACGGGGCCTTTGTGATCCGGGGCGATGGGGTGGTGGAGTCCGCGGGCAGCCTGATCCAGGCGACGGACAGCGATCATTCGCTCCCGAGCGGGCTGGGCAGCCGGCATGCGGCGGCGGCGGCCATCAGCCTGGCCGCCAACTGCATCGCCATCGTGGTGTCATCGAGCACCGGCCAGGTGACGCTCTTCCGGCGCGGGGTGATGCTGCCCCTGACGGAGAAGCGGCGCTAGCCGGCCACTTTGGGGTTGCGCCGCCCGGGCCGGGCCTTTGTTCTGACCCCTCAACCATTTAAAACTCATGAACGAAACCGTCACCCTGGAATGCACTGAAGCCAAGAAAGAGGGCAAGCCCGTCTCCCGCTATCTGACCAAGCGGAACAAGAAAACCGTCACCGAGCGCATCGAGAAGAAGAAGTACAATCCCTTCCTCAAGCGCCACACCCTGCACAAGGAGATCAAGTAAGGGTCGGACGCGGCACCGCCTCCTTTTCCGAGCCGGACCTGCGGGTCCGGCTTTTTTGTTGCCCGCTGGGGGCGGGTCGACCGGCCGGCTCAGGCCCGCTTCTCGGCGGCCCCGGCGTGGGCGGCCACCTGCTGGCGGCGCGCGGCGCGCCAGCTCTCGCGATGCTTGCGGATCCAATCCAGCAGGGCCCGCTCGAACCCGATGTCGTAGCCGAGCCGCTCGGATTCCAGCCACTTGTGCTTCAAGATCTCCTCCCGCTCGGCCAGGAATTCCTGGTAGAGGCTGGATTGTTTGACGAATTCGCGGTTGGTCGCGGGTTCTTGGGCCGTGGAAGTCATGCAGCTGATCGACGCGGGAAAAGATGAGAGCGAGGCGGCGATGGGTGTCAATGCCTGCAATTTCCTCCCGGGTCACGCGCGCGGCTGGGCTAGGCGGTCGAGCAGGGCCTGCGCGATGGTCCGGAACGTGTCGGCCGCCGGACTCTGCGGGGTGCTCACGACGATGGGGAGGCCGGCGTCGCCGCCCTCGCGGATCGCGCCGATCAGCGGGACCTGCCCGAGGAGGATGGTGCCGAGCTTCTCCGCCGTGAGGAGGCCGCCGCCGGAGCCGAACAGCGCGTGCCGCTGGCCGGCGGGGTCCACGAACCAGCTCATGTTCTCCGCCACGCCGAGCAGCGGGACGTTGACCTTCTGGAACATCAGGCCGCCCTTGCGCGCGACATTGGTGGCGGCGGGCTGGGGGGTCGTGACCAGCACCGCCCCGTCGAGCGGGAGGGTCTGCACCAGGGAAAGCTGCGCGTCGCCGGTGCCCGGCGGCAGGTCCACGAGCAGCACGTCGAGCTCGCCCCACCGCACGTTTTGGACGAACTGCTGGATCGTCTTCATGATCATCGGGCCGCGCCAGACGACCGGGGTGTTCTCGTCCACCAGAAATCCCATGCTCATCACCTTCACGCCGTGGCGCTCCATCGGGACGAGGGAGTCGCCGTCGACCTCGGGCCGGCCCTGCAGCCCCATCATCAGCGGCACGCTGGGGCCGTAGATGTCGCAGTCCATCAGCCCGATCCGGCCGGGGCGGCCGGCGGCGCTGGCCAGCTGGGCCAGGGCGCAGGCGAGGTTGACGGCGAAGGTGCTCTTGCCGACGCCGCCCTTGCCGGAGGCGATGGCGATGGAGTGCTTGATGCCCGGGGGGGCGCCGGCGCCGCCCGCGGCGGGGGCGGGGGTGGGGCTCTTGGGGGCGGTGACGGCGATGTCGATGGCGGTCGCCTGCACCCCGGGGAGCGCGCGCAGGCACTGGTCGACCTCGCGCTTGAGGTGCAACGGGACCTTCGGGTCGCTGGTGGTGATGGCCAGGGAGACCCGGGCCGTGCCGTCGACGAGCGCCGCGCTGCGGACCAGCCCGAACGACACGATGTCGCGGCTGAAGCCGGGATATTTAACTTGCTTGAGGTGTTCTTTGAGTTCGTCGGGAGTCACGGGGAGGGAGATTTTGGCCGGCGGCCGGGAAATAAAGTTGTTATGCGCGGTCGGCGTGTAAATAGAAATGCCGGTCCCTCCCCGCTTTAATCCCCCCTTTCTCCCATGCAAAAAATCCTGGTTTTCCTTCTGGTGCTCGCCGCCGCAGCCGCGCCCGCCCGGGCGCAGCGCAATATCGGTGAAGTCACCGTCACCGCTGAAAACAAAACGGTGCCGGTCCGCGTCTCGGCCAACACGCCCGAGCTCAACGACCTCGCGCTGCGCGCCTTCCACGTCCACGGCCGCTACCGGCTCACCGCCAGCGGCTACGCCTACGACATCCGGTTCTCGCTGGTCACGCCCACCCAGGTGCGCGTGGACATTGCGAAGGGCGTCGCGGGCACGCCGTTTGCCTCGGAGGTCGCCACCGGCCGCAACGAGGCCGACGCCCTGCTGCGCGCGGCGGACCTGGCGGTGGTCAAGACGAACGGCCTGGGCCTGAAGGGGTTTTTCACCGCGAAGCTGGCGTTTGTCGGCGAGGGCTCGGGCAAGAACGAGATCTACACGAGCGACCTGTTTTTCCGCAAGGTGACGCAGGTCACGCATGACCGGGCGTTCGCCCTCACGCCGCGCTGGTCGCCCGACGGCTCCCGGCTGCTCTACACCAGCTTCTACAAGTCCGGCTTCCCCGACATCTTCCAGATCGACCTCAACACCTACCAGCGCACGAGCTTCGTGAGCTTCAAGGGCACCAACAGCGGGGCGCGCTACAGCCCCACCGGCGGGCAGGTTGCGATGGTGCTCAGCGGCGAGGGCACCCCGGAGATCTATCTCAGCAACGCGCAGGGCCGGCAGGTCTCGCGCAAGACGCGCTCGGACGCGGTCAAGTCCTCGCCCTGCTTTTCGCCGGACGGCACGCGGCTGGTGTTCGCGATGGAGCCCGGGCCGCAGCTGTACGTGATGTCGACGGCGGGCGGGGCGGCGACGCGCGTGAGCGCGGGCGTCAGCGGCTACTGCGCCGAGCCGGATTGGAGCCGGGGCGACCCGAACAAGATCGCCTTCACCATAAGGACGGGCAGTCGCTTTCAGATCGCGGTGCTCGATCTCGCGAAGCGCACCAGCGAGCAGGTGTCGAAGGCGTCGTTTGACGGCATCGAGCCCAGCTGGCTCGCCGACGGCCGCCACCTCGTCTACACGGCGCGCGACCGCAGCACCAACGTGCTCTGCATTCTGGACACCGAGACGGGGAAGAGCACGCCGATCAGCCCGCGCAGTTTCGGGTCGGCGATGAAGGCGAGCGTCTGGTCGGCGCCCTGAGGGCGGCCGGGCCGGGACACAGCAACGCCGCGCCGGAAGCGGCGCGGCGTCGGATGCCGGGGCGGGCGCGGCGGCTTATTTCGTCGCGGCGGCGAAGTAGGCCTCGGCGGCGTCCCAGTTGGCGACGTTCCAGAAGGCCGCGATGTAGTCGGGGCGGCGGTTCTGGTAGTTGAGGTAGTAGGCGTGCTCCCAGACGTCGAGGGCGAGGACCGGCTGGCCCGCGAGGCCGGCGACGGCCTGGCCCATCAGGGGGCTGTCCTGGTTGGCGGTGGAGCCGACGGCGAGCTTGCGGTCAGCCGTGACGTAAAGCCAGGCCCAGCCGGAGCCGAAGCGGGTGGTGCCGGCCTTGGCGAACTCCTCCTTGAACTTGTCGAAGCTGCCGAAGGTCGCGGTGATCGCGGCGGCGAGGGCGCCCTTGGGCGCGCCGCCCTTGCCCGGGCCGAGGATGGTCCAGAAGAAGGAGTGGTTCGCATGGCCGCCGGCGTTGTTGCGCACGCCGCCGCGGATGGCCTCGGGCACCTGCCCCAGGTTGGCCAGCAGGGCGGACACCTCGAGCGCCGCCAGGGCGGGCTGGTCCTTGAGGAGATTGTTGGCGTTGGTGATGTACGCCTGGTGGTGCTTGCCGTGGTGGATTTCCATCGTCTTCGCATCGATGTGCGGGGCGAGGGCCTCAAGGGCGTAGGGCAGGGCGGGAAGGGTGTAGGCCATGGTCGGAGGAGTTGAGGGTGAGTGGGAAGGGCTGCAACTGATGCATTGGAGCGTCGGAGCGTCAACTGCCGAGGGCAGATTGCGGCCCCCCCCCCCGGGTGGGGCGGGTCGCGGCCCCGCTCATTCCTCCGCGCGCTTGAGCCGGAAGAAGGCCTGGAGCAGCTCGCGGCACTCGGGCTCGAGCACGCCGCCGGCGGTCAGGGCGACATGGTGGTTCACGCGCGGGAGGGCGTTGAGGTCGGTGGCGCCGCCGAGGCAGCCCATCTTCGGGTCGGGCACGGCATAACAGACGCGCTTGAGCCGGGACATGAGGGTGGCGCCGGCGCACATCGGGCAGGGCTCCTTGGTGACGTAGAGCGTGGCCCCCTCCAGCCGCCAGTTGCCGAGCTTGGCGGCGGCCTGGGTGATCGCGAGGATCTC
>CAIKTR010000046.1 GCA_903830425.1 uncultured Opitutia bacterium | reverse complement strand
GCCGCGCCGCCCGGCCCGCGCCGCCCACCCCCTGGCAGCAGCAGGACCCCTACACGCTCTGGGCGAGCCACAACCGGCTGACCCCGCGGCTCGGCGCCTACCTCGCCCGCGAGGCCGCCGCCCTCGCGCCGACGGGCCCGAAGATCAGCATCGTCGTCCCCACCTACAACACCCCCGCCCCGTTCCTCACCGAGCTGCTCGCCTCCGTCACCGCACAGACCTACCCGCACTGGGAGCTGTGCCTCGCGGACGACGCCTCGCCGCAGGGCCACGTGGCCAAGATGCTCGCCGCAGCCGCGCGAAAGGACTCGCGCATCAAGTGGGTCGTCCGGCCCCAGAACGGCCACATCTCCGCCGCCACCAACTCCGCCCTCGACCTCGCCACCGGCGACTTCGTGGCGTTCCTCGACCACGACGACGTCCTGCCCGCCACCGCCCTGTTCCATGTCGCCGAGGCGATCGCCGCCCGGCCCGACGCGGAGATGATCTACACCGACGAGGACAAGATCGACGAGGCCGGCCGCCGCTTCGACCCCCAGTTCAAGGGCGACTGGAACCCCGAGATGGCGCTGACGCACAACTACACGCACCACCTCACCGTCATCCGCCGCCAGATCGTCGAGGACGCCGGCCGGCTGCGCCTCGGCTACGAGGGCGCGCAGGACCTCGACCTGATCCTCCGCTGCACCGAGCGGATGCGCCCCGACCGCATCCTGCACGTGCCCCAGATCGGCTACCACTGGCGCGCCCACGCCCAGAGCACCGCCCGCCAGGGCGACCAGAAGGGCTACCTCTTCGACGCCGCCCGCCGGGCGATCAACGACAGCGCCAAGCGCCGCGGGCTGCCGGCCACGGCCTTCCTGCCGCCGCTGATGAAGGAGCACGCCCTCTGCCTCCACCAGCTCCAGTGGGACCCGGCCGTGCTCGCCCAGCACCCCGTCACCATCGTCATCCCGACGAAGAACCACCCGGAGCTGCTCGCCGCCTGCGTGGACTCGCTCGCGCGCACCGTCAACTGGCAGCACGCCCGGCTCCTCGTGGTCGACGACGGCTCGACCGAGCCCCCGGCCCTCGCGCTGCTCGCGGCGCTCGAGGCGCGGACCGACCTGCCCTGCCGCGTCCTCCGCACCGGCAACACCACGGCCCCCTTCAACTACTCGCGGCTGGTCAACCTCGGCACCGCCGCCGCCGACACCCCGCTCGTCCTCCACCTCAACAACGACATCGAGGCCCGCGCGCCGGGCTGGCTCGAGGACCTGGTGGGCTGGAGCACGCTCCCCGGCGTTGGCGTGGTGGGGGCCCGCCTCCTGCATCCCGACGACACCCTGAACCACGCCGGCCTCTGGGTCGGACCGCAGGGCGGCCTCGCCCACGCGGTGTTCTGCGGCCAGCCCAAGGACGACTTCGGCCATCTGTTCCTGCCCCACGCCGCCCGCGACGTCAGCGCCGTGACCGGCGCCTGCCTGCTCACCCGCACCGACCTGTACCGCCAGCTCGGCGGCTTCGACGAGGGCGAATTCCCGGTGGCGTACAACGACGTCGACTACTGCCTGCGCGCCGCCCGCGCCGGCTACCGGACGGTCTACACGCCCCAGGCGACCCTCACCCACCTCGGCAGCGCCTCGCGCGGCAACACCTACACCGAGCGGGAGCACCTCGCCTTCGTCCAGCGCTACCCGAACTACCGCGACCCGCACATCAGCGAGGTCTTCGACTACGGCACCGCGAGCTTCAAGCTCAACGTCAACGACCACCGCCACGCCCGCCGCCCGCTCCAGCTCCGGGTCGCGGTCGTCACCCACAACCTCAACCTCGAGGGCGCCCCCCTCTTCATCTTCGAGTACGCCCGCTACCTCGCCGAGCAGGCCGGCTGGGACGTGCGGGTGTTTTCCCCGGTCGAGGGGCCGCTGCGGAAGAAGTTCGAGGACGCCGGCCTGCCGGTGGAGCTGCTCGCCGCCGACGGCTTCATCAAGGCCGAGACCGCCGCCGAGTTCCAGGCGAACCTCAAGACCTTCGCCGCCGGCCTCCGCTGGGACGACATCGACCTCGTGGTCGGCAACACGATGGTCGCCTACTGGGTCGTCAACCTCGCCCAGGCCCTCGGCAAGCCCTCCGCCCTCTACATCCACGAGAGCAACCCCCCGCGCAAGTTCTTCGCCGAGCACAGCCTCGCCTCGCCCGAGGTGGTGCCGCTGATCGAGCAGGCGATCAAGGAGGCCGGCCGCGTCATCTTCACCGCCCGCGCCACGCGCCAGATCCACGAGGAGCTCAACGTCCACGACAACTTCCGCACGCTCGCCAGCTGGGTGGACATCGCGCGCATCGAGCGCTTCGCCGCCGCGCACGACCGCCGGCAGCTCCGCGTGAAATACGGCCTCGACCCCGACGCCACGCTGGTCGTCAACATCGGCTCGGTCTGCCAGCGCAAGGGCCAGCACGTCTACATCCGCGCGATCGACCAGCTGATGAAGCAGCACGGCGCCGCGTTTGCCGACCGGGGCCCGATCGAGTTCCTCATGGTCGGCGCCCGCGAGGGGCTCTACCTCGAGTCGATCCAGCAGGACATCGAGCTGATGGGGCTGAAAAACACCCGGATCTTCCCCGAGACCCTCGACATCTACGACTGGTACCGGCTGGCCGACCTCTTCGTCTGCACCAGCTTCGAGGAGTCGTTCCCGCGCGTGCTGCTCGAGTCGGCCTCGTTCCGGGTCCCGATCATCAGCACCAATGTGAACGGGATCCCGGAGATGCTGGTGAACCATGACGAGGCCTTCCTCATCCCCGCCGGCGACTACCACAAGCTGGCCACGGCGCTGAAGGCGGCCCTCGACCGGCATTTCGCCGGCGACACCAAGATGACCTCGATGGCGTTTGCCCGGATGGCGCGGTTCTACGACGCCCGGGTGGCGCTGCCCGCCCACGTCGCCCTGGCGCGCGAGGCCTACTTCGGCTGATTCTCCCCGTCCCATGACCACCGCCGCCCGACGTGAAACCTGGCCGCTGCTCGGCATCTTCTGCGCCGCGCTGCTCGGACATTTTTACCTGACCACGGCCAACTGGAACTCCGCCTTCATGCCGGGCCACGAGTTCCGGCAGACGCAGACCGCGCTGGTCGCCTACTACATCGACCAGCAGGACAACTTCTCCCTGCGCTACGAGACCCCGCTCTTCGGCAAGCCCTGGGTCGCCCTGCCCCTCGAGGTGCCGCTGTACGAGTGGGCGGTGGTGGGCCTGAGCCGGGCCACGGGGCTCCCCCACTTCAAGTCCGCGCGCAGCATCACCCTCGCCTGCTTTTACCTGACGCTCCCGGCGCTCTACCTGCTCCTCGGGCGGCTGGGCATCAGCCGGCCGCGCCGCCTGCTCGGCCTCGCGCTGGTCCTGACCTGCCCGGTCTATATCTTCTACTCGCGGGCCTTCCTGATCGACTCGATGGAGCTGATGGCGAGCGTCTGGTTTCTCGTCGGCTTTGTGCGCACCCTCGACGAGCGGCGCTGGGTCTGGCTGGCCGGTGCCACCGCCGCGGGCACCGTCGCGGCCCTGATCAAGAACACCACCTTCGCCGTCTGGCTCCTGCCCGCCGCCGGCTACACCGTCTGGCTCCTGGTCCGCGAGTTCCGCGCCCGCACCGGCTGGGGTCCGCCGCTGCGGATCGCCCTGTGGGCGCTCGGCTGCATCGCCGGGCCGCTCGCCGCGCTCAAGTGGTGGCTGGGGTTCTCCGATCTCATCAAGGCCGCCCACTCCTCCACCTACATCTTCACGGCGAAGAACCTTTCCACCGGAAACTTCGGCCTGCTCGACCTGACGGCGCGGCTCTCCCGCGGAACCTGGGAGGTCCTGCTCGCGCGCTGGCATGAGACCATCATGCCCCCCTGGCTCATCGGCCTGGTGCTGGTCACCGGCCTCGTGGGCTTCCGCTCCACCCGCGGACGCGTGCTGCTGTTCGCCGGCCTGTTCGTGCTGTCCCAGTCCCTCTTCCCTTTCGCCTTCGCCTACCAGGACTATTATTTCTACGCCTGCAGCATCTACCTGATGGCCGCGTTCAGCTTCGTGCTCTACGGCGCGCTGGATTCCGGCTGGCCCGGCTGGCTCCGCTGGCTGGTGGTCGCCGTGCCCCTGTCCGCCCAGGTCCTGACCTACTGGCACGGCTACCGCCCCGAGCAGATCGTGGTCTCCAAGGGCGGCTCGGGACTCACCGACGCCCTGCTGGACATCACGCTCAGGGGCTCGGTCTTCGTCATCGCCGGCAACGATTGGGCCGGGATCGTCCCCTACTACTCCCAGCACAAGGCCCTCATGATCCGCAACGGGCTCGAAAATGATGGCGCCTACCTCGACCGGGCGTTCGCCGACCTCGATGACGAGGATGTCGCCGCCGTGCTCCTGATGGGGGAACAGCGGACCAACCGTGAGTTCCTCCGACGCGCCCAGGCCAAGTTTCACTTGGATGACGTGCCCACTTTTTCGCACCCGACCGGCGATGTGTATTTCAGCCGTTTTTACCGCACCTACGTCATCGCAT
>CAIKTR010000045.1 GCA_903830425.1 uncultured Opitutia bacterium | reverse complement strand
CGCAAGCGAATAGCCTAAACGCACAAGTCCACTCGTATTCGGACTTTTGTGACGCAAGGTGACTTGGTCGAATTCAGGCTAAAATGGCCTGTTCGATTTTGCAGACCTCGGCCTTACCACTTGGCAACCGCGCCCAACACAAGGCCGCGCACCATGCATGAAAAAAAATTGCGCCGCAAGTATTGAAATCCGGGGTGCCCGGCGCGTGGGGGAGAGCCCCCCACCGCCGACGGGGCCGGGGCCTGCCGGCGCGATTGTTCATCGCCCGCACGAATAGTTTTGAAGCGTGCGGCCAACACCTTAGGCACAGAGCTTGGCGCCTGCGTTTTTGCCCCGCCTCCCTTTCCCCTCCATGAAATCCCGCTTCAAACACCCCCAAGAAATCAAAGTCGGCGTCATCGGCTACGGTGGCGCCTTTAACATGGGGCGCATGCACCTGCAGGACATGCAGAAGGCGGGCATGACGCCGCGGGCGGTGACGGAGCCCGATGCCGCCCGGCTGGCGGTGGCGGCCCAGGAGTTTCCTGGCATCCAGACCTACTCCAGCGTGAGCGAGATGCTGGCGAAGTCGGATGTTAACCTGGTGGTGCTGATCACCCCGCACAACACCCACGCGCCGCTCGCGCTGCAGTGCCTGAAGGCCGGCCGCCATGTGGTCTGTGAAAAGCCCTTCGCCATCACCACCCAGGAGTGCGACGCCATGATCGCCGCGGCGAAAAAAGCCGGCGTCATGCTCTCGACCTTCCACAACCGCCACTGGGACGGCTCCATCCTGAAGGCGCTCGAGGTGCTGCGCTCCGGCGCCCTCGGCGACCTCGTCCGGGTCGAGGCGCACATGGGCCAGTGGGGCAAGCCCGGCGACTGGTGGCGCTCCAGCAAGTCCATCTCCGGCGGCGTCCTCTACGACTGGGGCGTCCACGTGCTGGAATACACCCTGCAGCTGGTGGACTCCGAGGTCACCGAGGTCTCGGGCTTCGCCAAGCGCGGCTACTGGGCCGCCCAGTCGAAGTGGGGCGCGGACACGGTGGAGGACGAGGGTTATGCCGTCGTCCGCTTCCGCAGCGGCGTCTGGGCGACGCTCTGCATCACGAACATCGACGCCAACCCGAAGCGCGGCATGATGGAGGTCACCGGCACCAAGGGCACCTTCTGGTGGGACTATGAGAACCACGAGATCACCCTCCGCGACGGGGAGACAACGACCGTGACCAAGGGGAAGAACCCGCCGACGCAGTGGCCGCGGTATTATGCCAACGTCGCGGCGCACCTCACGAAGGGCACCCCGCTGATCATCACGGCGGAGTGGGCCCGCCGGCCGATTCACATTCTCGACCTGGCGGACCGCAGCGCGCGGACCGGCCGGACGCTGGCGGCGAAGTACGGCTGAGGCCGCACCGTCGCCGTCGAGGTCTCCCGTCGTCGCCGGGCCCCAGGCGGGGCGCGTCCCTGCGTGGGACGTCTCTTGCGGCGGAGGGACGTCTCGCGCGGATCAACGCCGCGGGAGGTTCCGGTATTCGTCGCTTTGGCGCAGCGCGTCCCGCACGCGGTTGTCGTCCCAGCCCCGCTCGAGGATGAACTGCGTGTAATGGGCCAGCCCGGCCGGATCGGGTTCGCGGCGGAGCACCTCGCGGTAGGCCCGCGTGACGCGGTCGCGGGCGGCCCGGGAGCGGTATTCCCCGCTGCGCTGGAGGTCGGCGCGGAACTCGGCCTCGGACATGCCGCCCTGCAGGCGGCGCGTGTAGGCGGCCTGGCCGGCGGGGTCGGGCTCGCGCCCGAGGAGCTCGCGATAGGCCTGGCGGATCAGGGCGCCGAGATCGCGTGCCCGGAACTCGGGGCTCCGCCGGAGCTGGTCGCGCAGCTGGTCCTCGGTCCAGCCGGCGTCGCGCAGCCGTGTGCCATAGGCCTGCAGGCCGGCCGGGTCGGGCTCGCGGCCGAGGAGGTCACGGTAGGCGGAGCGCACGGCGCGTTCCGCGTCGCGCCGGTTCCAGACGAGAAAGACGGAGCCGTCGGGCCCGGCGGGTTCGGCGCGGAGGGAGGAGATGCGGCGGGTCCAGTCGGCCCCGCCGCGGTCGCCGAGCGAGAGGGTCAGGAGGTCGGCCGAGTGGCGGGTGAACGTGGTCTGGGCGCCGCGGAAGTTCGCATGCTCATAGGCGACCAGCACGACGGGACCCTCGACCCGGACGGAGACGATCCGGTCGTTCCACTTCCGGCCCCGGCCGTCGCGGACGTACTCGAGGTTGTCGAGGGCGGTGCCGGCCGGGACGACGAGGGCCTCGCCGCGGTAGTTGGGCTCCGCGTAGAGCAGGACGCGGCCGGCCGGCGCGGGCTGGGCGCCGACCGGGAGGCGGAGCAGCGGGACCGCCAGCGCGAGCAGGACGGTGAGCCGCAGGCGCATGCGGCTCAGGCGCGGTTCCAGGCCTTGGCGAGCTCGCCGCGGAGCACCACGGCGTCGGGCCAGGCGCCCGGCAGGCCGGTGATGTTGTAGCCGCCGCCGCCCTCGTGGCACGGCCCCATCTCGGGGCAGACAAAGAGGGTGCGCTCGCGGTTCTTCGGCGCGGCCTTCCAGCAGGCGAAGAGGGCGGCGCAGAAGTTGAGGTAGCTCTTGGCCTCGTCGGTGAGCTTGCCCTGGTGGGTGACGGGGACCTGGCAGTGGTGGCCGTTGAACGGGCGGCAGTGGGACTGCTCGCTGTTCTGGACCAGCGCCGGGTGGTCGAGCAGGCGCGCGGCGTAGTTGCTCGGCCCGAGGTGCTTGACGACCGCGAAGTGCGAGAAGTCGAAGTTGATCTTGATCATCTCGCCGGTGGCCTTCTGGTAGCGCTCGGCGATCTCGTAGGTCTTCTCCGGGGTCTCGGTGCAGCAGTCGCGGTGCACCTCGAGCGAGAGGACGACGCCGCCGATCTTCTCGGCCGCCCGCATCAGCTGGATCCAGTGCTTGGTGGCCAGCGCCGGGGGGGTGTCGTGGTCGTCGAGCTGCACGTTGATCTGGACGGCGCCGGCCTCCTTCTGGGCGCGGATGCGCGCGGCGAACTCCTTGGGGTCGCCGGACGAGGTGGAGACGAAGCCGAGCAGGTGCTGCAGGCCGTATTTCTCGGCGAGCGGGCGGTGCTCGGGGGTGAGCCCGGTGGTGATGCCGGCGAAGCCGGCATCGGCGCAGGCCTTGATTTTGCGCTCGAGCGACCACTGCCGGGTCGGGGAGGGGTGGTTGACGAGCGACCAGAGGTTGGCGATGTGGGCGATGTGGGGCATGGGTGGTGGTGAGTTAAAGCAGAGCGGTGGGGGGGTGGTCCGGCGCGCCTCAGGGCGGGCCGCGCCCGGCGCCGGAGGGCGGGACGGGCCGGGGCCGCGGGGCGGGCGGGCCGGGGTTTAGCCGTGGCGGCCCTTGAAGGTGAGTTCGGCGACGCCGGACTTGTCGAGGGCGCCGAGCCCGAGCTGCACCATCTTGTTGAACTGGGCCTGGGTGGCCTGGGCCAGCGGGAGGGTGAGGCCGACGTCGACGCCCAGCTGGGCGGCGATGCCGCTGTCCTTGGCGGCGTGCGCGCCGGAGAAGAAGCAGGAGTGGTCCCGGTTCTGCATGTCCTCGCCGTCGGTCTTGAGCACCTGGGAGTTGGCGCCGGTCTGGGAGAACACCTCGCGGAGCATGTTGAGGTCGAGCCCGAGCGCGGCGCCCAGGCCGAGGCCCTCGGCGAGCCCGGCGGTGTTGATGTTCATGACCATGTTGACGAGCGCCTTCACCTGCGCGGCCTGGCCGGTGCTGCCGATGTAGCGGAGCGCGGTGCTGAGCTGCTCGAGGATGGGCTTCACCTGGTCAAAGGTCGCCCGGTCGCCGCCGCACATGAGGTAGAGGGTGCCGTTGCGGGCCTGGGGGATGGACGAGGCCATGCAGCCCTCGAGGGTGACGGCGCCGGCAAGCCGGGCGCGGCGCTCGACCTCGACGTGGGTCTTGGGCGTGATCGTGGCGCAGTTGACGAAGATCTTGCCCTGGGCGCCGACCAGCAGCGAATCGCCGCTGGTCGCAAAGACGCCGAGCTGGGCGGCATCATCGGTGACGACGGTGAAGATGACCTCGGCGGCCGCGGTCACGTCGGCGAGCTGGGTGGCGTGGCGGGCGCCGATTTCCTGGGCGAGGGCGGCGGCGCTGGGGGCGTGGACATCGTACACCGCGGTGACGGTGAAACCGGTATCCTTGAGGCGACGCGCCATGTTGGCGCCCATGCGACCGACTCCGACGAAGGCAATAGTTTTGGACATAGCAGCTGATAGGGTAGGGTTAGCGGGACGTGAAAAAGGGATTGTGGCGTTTTTCCTGACCGAGGGTGGTGAGGGGGCCGTGGCCGCAGGCGAGCACGGTGTCGTTGGGCAGCGTGAGGATCTTCTCCCGGTTGTTGCGGTACTGGTCGGCGAAGTGGGTGGCGCTGCCGCCCATGGAGCTGGCGAAAATGGAGTCGCCCACGATGGCGAGCGGCCAGCTCAGGCCGGTGATGTAGAAGGTCGTCATGCCGGGGGAGTGTCCCCAGGTGAACAGCGTCTTGAAGGCGATCGGGCCGAGGTGGAAATGCGCGTTCTCCTTGAACGTCTTGGCGCCGGTAAAATTGGCGGGCTCGAGCTCGCTGGCCCAGACCTCGGCCTTGGTCCCGGCCGCGAGGGCCGCGAGATCGGCGATGTGGTCGTCGTGCGTGTGGGTGAGGAAGATGTACTGCACCTTGAGCTTCTCGGCGTGGATCGTGTCGAGCATGGCCTCGCAGTTCGCCCCGGTGTCGAAGGCGGCGGCGAGCTTGGTGCGGGAGTCCCACACGAGGTAGCTGTTCACCGTCATGTCCTCAAACGCCGTGTTGAACGCGGCGAAGCCGGTCGGGAAGTTCGGCTGCTCGGGGTACCAGGCCTTGGTGGCGAGGGCCTCGAGGGCGGTGGGGCCGAGGTGCAGGTGGCGGGCCACGCGGCGGATGACCGCGATGAGGGGGGTGCCGCCCTTGACGGCCGCCAAGTCCTCGGCGGTGACCTCCGCGCGCTGCGCCAGCGCCTCGTCGGAGATTTTCAGCCCGCGCTGGGTCTTGTTGATGACGTCGTTGAAGTTATCCTCGAGCGGAATTCGGGCCATGCTGGGTCAGTAAAGGTTTGCGGGTCTGCGCCGTGCAAGCCGAATAGGCCGGCGAACCCCGGGCGGCGGGAGGTAGTAGCTGCGATGGGGGTCGGTGCGGACAGGACGAGATTCTCTAATTTGCCGCATCGGCTGGCGCGAGCCGCTGTTGCCGGGGCACCGGGTTACATCGGCTTGGGGGAGCGCGGCGGGCAGGACGCGGCGTTGGCCAGCGGCTTCACCCGGCGGATCCGCGCGAGGAGGTCGCAATAAAAATCATAGGCCGGGTCGCCCGGGGTGCGGGAGAGGGTCCGGGCCAGCTCGGCAGCCAGGTCGTCGTTGCGCTGCTGGTACTCCGCCCGCACGGCGGCGGCCCGCTCGCGGTAGTTCGAGTTGTCCACGCCGCAGACCTCGCCCAGCAGGGGGAGCCACTTGTGGGCGTACTGGACGTGCGCGGTCTCGTCGATGATGTCGAACAGCATCATCTCGGCGGACTCGAGGTCGTGGCCCTCGCGGAAGTCGGCGTAGCCCTCCTGCTTGACGATGAAGTGCCCGGTTTCCGCGACCATGCCGATCATGAACACGTTCTCGTACAGGTGGGCCGGGGCGATCGGCTCGGCGCGCACCGGGTCGAGGTACTTGGCGTAGTTTTTGAACGCCTCGTCGAGGGTGATCCCGTCCTGCCGCGCCGCGGCCTCGAGCACCGGGAGGCGGTTGCCCTGATCGTAGCCCGGGAAGCCCACGTCGTCGAAGTCGATGCCGAAGTCCCGCAGGCGGGAGTAGCCGGAGTCGCCGTGGCGGGACTCGTCCCAGAGATGGCGCGAGATGTCGTGGTGCCATTCCCACGGCAGGTAGTGGCCGTCGTAGATCCAGCACAGCTGGTCGTCCGGCAGGTTCTTCTCCATCAGGTAGCCGAACCCCCAGAAGAGCCGGCGGGCCTCGATGCTGGTGGGAAAGTCCACCCGGATGTAGTCCATGAAGGGCTGGCGCGGGCGGATCGGCACGTCGCGGGCGCTGAACTTGGCGTAGCGGAAGTCGGTCCGGGCGCCGGCCGGCTGGGCGCCGGCCTCGCCGGGGGCGAGGGGCAGGGCGGAGTGGAAGCCGCCGCAGGCGGCGATCTGGGCCTCCACCGCCGCCCGGTAGGCGGGGGTGGTGGCGTGCGGGTGGCGGCGGCGGAAGTCGCGGTACCAGAGGAACTCCTGGCTCTTGATCTGGTTGATCTCGTGGAGCAGGGCGACGGTCGGGGCGTCGTGCACGGGATGCGCCTGGCGGGAGTAGTCGCCGTAGGCGGTGATCATCGCCTTCAGGAGGATCTCGTAGATGCCGTCGAGGGCGTCCTGGACGCCGGGGGCGAGCAGGACGGTGTTGGCGAGCTGTTCCAGCCGGGGGGAGACGGGGGCCTCGGGCTTGCCGCCGGGAAACTGGGCCACCCGCTCGCGGAGGCGGCGGACGCACTCGGCCTGGTCCCAGACGTGGCGGTGGATGGCGCTCTTGTCGAACCACGGGGCGATCTCCCGGCCCCACGCGCAGATCAGGCGGTGGGTGGCCTTCTCCAGATACTGCCAGTCGTTGAGCAGGTCGACGATGGTGGGCTTCTGCTTGGAGTCCGCGGTCACCAGCACGCGGCGGGACGGAAGCGCATCAGCGGTCGGGGCGGCGGGGGTACTCATGGTCCGCACTATAGCATTTGCGCTTGCCTCCGGGCAATGCCTGCAACCGCATGTTTTGTGTCTAAAACTGACCACCGGCCCTGGCACGACCCGATCACGTCGCACGGCCTCAAGCCGCCGGCGGGGGACGGCGCGAGCGGGTTCCAGCTGCACGAGTGCGGGGCGCTCCGGCTGGATCCGCACTGGAGCTTTCGCGGGGTGCGCAGCCCCTTCTGGCGGCTATACTATGGCCTGACCCCGGGGGCGTGGGTCGAGTCGGGCGGGCGCCGGCTGGCGCTGGGCCCGGAGCGGGTGGTGCTGGTCCCGGACGGGGTGAGCTTCGACTGCGGCAGCCGTGCCGGGGCCGGGCACCTCTGGGTGCATTTCTCGCTATATCTATCCCTGACCGCCGCCACCGCGGGCCTGATCGCCGTCCCGGCCGGGCGGACGGTGCGGGCGGTGGCGCGGGAACTGCAGCGGGCGATCGGGCGGCGCGAGGCGGCGCGGGCCGCGCATCTCAGCGCGGGGCTGCTGCATCTCGTGATGGCCGAGGTGAACTCGGAGGAGTTCACGGCGGTCCCCGCGCGGCTGCGCCAGATCCTGGGCTGGATCCAGCACTCGCTGTCCGGGGAGATCACCAACGAGCGCCTGGCGGCGCAGGCGGGCCTGAGCGTCGAGGGTTTTATCCGCTGGTTCAAGGCCGGGACGGGGCGCACGCCGGCGGCGTTTGTGGCCGAGCGGCGGATCCGCGAGGCCTGCCGGCGGCTGACATTCTCCGCCGACACCATCGAGCAAGTCGCAGAGGCCGTGGGTTTTGCGAACCGGCACCATTTCAGCCGGGTCTTCCAGCGCCAGACCGGCTGCGGTCCCGCCCGCTTCCGCCGGGACCGCGGAGGCCGCCCGGGCGACAAATTAGATATAGTGGAATAATTATACTAACTGTAGGCAAAAATAGTTATAGCACGACTTGCTATAGGTTACATTCAGGTTAACTATAGCTGTATGGTTACCGACAAAATTAAAGAACTGAAAGAAACGCAGGCCAAGATGGCCGAGCTCGAGAAGTCGATCGCGACGCAGCTGGCCAAGGAACTGGCGGCGCTGCCCGGCAAATATGGCTTCGAGACCGTGGCGGCCTTTATCAAGGCGGTGAAGGCGAGCGCCGGCGGCAAGCGCAAGGCGGCCAGCCCCCGCAAGCCGAGTGCGCCGCGCCGCAAGCGCGCGGTGATTACCGCCGAAACCAAGACCCAGGTGAAGTCGCTCACCGAGGCCGGCAAGACCGCCGCCGAGATCGGCAAGGAAGTGGGCATTTCGCTGCCCAGCGTGCAGAACATCAAGAAGGAGCTGGGCCTGGTCAAAGCCCGCAAGTGACGCGGCGGGGACCGTGGGTCCCCGCGCCAGGGTGACCGCGGGCGCCCGCGCGCGGTCGCCAGCGGTCAAGCCGATCCGTCGCCGGGGGTTACCCCGGCGATAGCTCGGCTTTTGGTTTGTCTGTTGGCCGGGTTCCGGTTCGCTCGGCCTTCCTCATGGCCGGACCTTATATTCAAGCCTGCACCAACGGCCGCCTGCACAATGCGCAGGAGCCGTCGGTGGCGCCCTTGAACCGGGGGTTTCTCTATGGTGACGCCGTATATGAAGTCTGGCGGACCTATCATGGCGTGGTCTTTGCCTGGGCGGAGCACTGGTCCCGGCTGGAGCAGTCGGCCGCCGCCCTGCACCTGACGCTGCCGTTCACCGCGGAGCAGGCGTGGGCGGAAATCCGCCGCACCGCGGCGGCCTATCGCCAGGCCACCGGCCGCACCGACGAACTCTATATCCGCCTGCAGGTCACGCGGGGCGGCGGCCCGATCGGGCTGGATGTCGCGCTGGCGGAGGCGACGGACTATGTGGTGCTGGTGCAGCCCAACACGGAGCACCCCGCGGCGACGCTGCGCGCGGGCCTGCGCCTGTCGCTCGCCACGTCCCTGCGCCGCAACCCGGCGGAGACGCTCAATCCGGCGTGGAAGACCGGCAACTACCTGAACAACATCCTGGGCCTGCGGGAGGCGCGGGCGCGCGGCGCGGACGAGGTTGTCATGCTCAACCAGGCCGGCGAGGTGACGGAGGCCGCGGTGTCGAACATCGCGTTTGTCCGCGGCGGGACCCTGCTGACGCCGCCGCTGACGGCGGGCATTCTCGGCGGCATCACCCGGGAGCTGGTCCTCGGCCCGGTGGCTGCGGCGGCGGGAATTCCGGCGCGGGAGGAGACGATCCGCCCCGCCGACTGGGCGGGGCTGGAGGAGTGCCTGCTGCTCTCCACGACGAAGGATGTCACCCCGGTGGCGGCGATCGACGGGCAGAAGTTCAAGGTGGCGGCGGATTCCGTCACGGCCCGGCTGAAGGCGGCGTTTGCGGACTACACGCGGAGCTATGCCGCGGCGCATCCGGAACGGCGGGTGGGCTAGCCGGCGGGTCCGGCGTTGCCCGGGGACTCAGTAGCGGGCCATCTGCGGGTCGAGCTGCTCGGCCCAGGCATCGATCCCGCCGGTGACGTTGCTGACGGCGGTGAAGCCCTGGGCGCGCAGAAACTGGGCGACCCGCAGGCTCCGGCCGCCGTGGTGGCAGAACACCAGCAGATGCTGGTCGCGCGACAGGTCGGCTATCCGGTCGGGGATCTCGCCCATGGGGATGGCGGCGGCGCCGGGGATCCGGCAGATCTCGAGTTCCGACGGTTCGCGCACGTCGAGCAGGCGGACCCGGTCCGGCTGAGCCAGCGCCAGCTGGCGGGCTTCGGTGACGGTGACGTCGAGGGGGAAGTGGGAGGGTTCCATGGTGGACGGGCGGGAGTTGCCACCGGTTGGCGGCGCCGTGAAGGAGGATGTTTTTCGGGTTCGCTGCAAATGGATTTGCGCCCGGCGGGCCGGGCCGGCGAACATCCCGCATGCGTTGTCTCGGCATCGATTACGGCACCCGGCGAATCGGGCTGAGCTATGGCGACGACCTAGGGGTGGCGACGCCGCTGCCGGCGATCGTCGCGGCGGCGCCGGAGCAGCGGTGGACGGCGCTGGCGGCGCTGGTGGCGCAGCGCCGGGTGACCGACCTCGTGCTGGGTTATCCCCTCAACATGGACGACACGGCCGGGCCCAAGGCGAAGGAGGCCGAGGCCCTGGCGGGGCGGCTGCGCGCGGAGTTCGGGCTGCCGGTGCACCTCGTGGACGAGCGGCTGACGAGCTACGAGGCAGAATCCACCATCGCGAAGGGGCAGCGCCGCGCGGTGCGGGCGAGCGGCCTGATCGACTCGCGCGCCGCGACGCTGATCCTGCAGGATTTCCTGGACCAGCAGGGGTCCCCGCCGCCGGTCGCGGAGTCCGAGTAGGCGCGCGGGCACGAAACCCTGAAACCTTCCCGTGACCCGACCGACCCCCAAGCTCCAGCGCTGGAAATGCACCTGTGCCTACGACGGCACGGGCTTCGCAGGCTGGCAGAGCCAGGTCCGGGCCGATGCGGTGCAGGACGTCATTGAGGCGCGGCTCGCGCAGATTTTCGGGACGCCGGTCCGCATCCATGGCAGCGGGCGCACGGACTCGGGGGTGCACGCCCTCGGGCAGGTGTTCCATTTCGACGCGGCCTGGCCGCACGGCGGGCGCAAGCTGCTCGCGGCGTTCCGCATGGGGCTGCCGCCGGCGGTCCAGGTGAAGGCGGTGCGGGCGGTGGCGGCGGATTTTCACTCCCGGTTCCAGGCGACGGGCAAACGCTACGAGTACCGCCTGCAGGTGGGGGCGTCGGACCCGTTCAACCGGCTGTATTGCTGGCCGGTGTTCCGGCCGCTGGACCTCGGGGCGATGCAGGCGGCGGCGGCGGTGCTCCGCGGGCGGCACGACTTCCGGTCGTTCACGGCGCTCAACGGGCTGGTGCGCGAGGACACGGTGCGGGACCTGCGGCGGCTGGAGGTGGTCCGGCGCGGGCGGACGGTGCGCATCATCGCGGAGGCGGACGGCTTTCTCTACAAGATGATGCGCAGCCTGGCGGGCGTGCTGGTGAGCGTGGGGGAGGGCAAGCTCACCCCGGGGCGGGTGCGGGAGATCCTCGCCGCGCGGGAGCGCACGGCGGCGGTGCTGACGGCGCCGCCCGAGGGGCTGTTCCTCGTGAAGGTCTTTTATCCGTGAACGCGGGGCTCGCCCGGGCGGCGCGGGGGCTGGGCGACGTCCTGTTCCCGCCGGTGTGCGTGCATTGCCGCTGTCTGGTGGAGCCACCCGCGCCCCCGGCGGGCGGGTTCCGGCATCTCTGCGCCGCCTGCGTGCGGCAGATTGTGTTGGTGGCGCCGCCCCACTGCTCGGCCTGCGGGCATCCCTTTTACGGCGAGGTCGTCGGCGAGCGGCGCTGCCCCCATTGCGTGGGCCTCGCGCCGGCCTACCGGGAGGGCCGCACCGCGGTGCTGCTGAAGGGCCCGGTCCGGGCGCTGGTCCACGAGCTCAAGTACCACCACGGCGGCCACGTGCTGGCGGACATGGGGGAGATCTTCCGCCGGTCCCCGACGGTGCTCGCGCTGGCGCGGGGGGCGACGCTGGTCCCGGTGCCGCTGCACCCGCGGAAGGAGCGGGAGCGCGAGTTCAACCAAAGCGCGCTGCTGGCGGAGGAACTGGCCCGGGCGGCGGGCGGGGGCGCCCGGGTGGTGCCGCTGCTGCGCCGGACGGTGGACACGGTTTCCCAGACGCACCACGACCGGCGGGCGCGCCAGGCCAACCTCAAAAATGCCTTTGCACTCGCCGAGGGCCCCGGCTTCAATCCCGACCAGCATTTGATCCTGATTGATGATGTTTTCACTACTGGTTCCACCCTCAATAGTTGCGCACGCGTGCTCCGCCACGCGGGTTGCCTGAATCTCGACGTCATCACCTTCGGCCACGGCTGAATCCCCATGTCCCATTTCGATAAACCGACCTACACGGTCCGCCGAACCCGCAAGAAGGATATCCCGCACGGGCTCTACACGAAGGATCCCGTGACGGGGGATGCGGTGTTCACCAAGGAGATCGAGGACAACCAGATGGTGGTGCCGCTGAGCGGGCATCATTTCCCGATCGGGGCCCGGGAGCGGATCGCGAAGCTGGTGGACGAGGGCACCTTCAAGGAGGCCGATGCGGCGGTCCGGTCGGCGGACCCGCTGAAGTTCGTGGACTCGGCGACGTACCCGGCGCGGCTCCAGAAATACGAAAAGGAGAGCGGCCTGCCCGAGGCGGTCATCTGCGGCCTGGGCAAGATCCACGGCATCCCGGTTTCGCTGGCGGTGATGGATTTCCGCTTCTGCGGCGGCACCCTCGGCTCGGCGGCCGGGGAGAAGATCACCCGCGCGATCGAAACCGCGCTCGCCCAGCGCTGCCCCTGCATCATTTTCAGCACCTCGGGCGGCGCGCGGATGCAGGAAGGCATCCTGTCCCTGATGCAGATGGCCAAGACCAGCGCCGCGCTGGGCCGGCTCGCGGCCGCCGGCCTGCCCTATATTTCCGTGGTGACGCACCCGACCACCGGCGGCGTCTCCGCCAGCTATGCGACCCTCGGTGACGTGATCCTCGCCGAGCCCGGCGCCCTGATCGGGTTTGCCGGCCCCCGCGTCATCAAGGACACCACCAAGCAGACCCTGCCGGCGGGATTCCAGACCGCGGAATTCCTGCTGAAGCACGGGTTGATCGACCAGATTGTGAGCCGGCTCGAACTCCGCGACCGCATCCGCGACCTGTTGCAGGCGCTGCATGTCAAGCGGCTGAACCCGGCGCCGGCAGCGCCGCAGGCCTGACGCCCCGCGCCCGCCATGCCCGCGAGCGTTCCGGCCGATTATACGGCGGTGACGGAGTTCCTCTACGGCCTCAAGCCGCAGGGGGGGAAGTACGGCATTGACCGGATGCGCCGGCTGGCCGCCGAGCTGGGGCATCCCGAGCGGTCGCTGCCGGTCGTCCATGTCGCCGGCACCAACGGCAAGGGCTCGGTCGCGGCCATGCTGGACGCCATCCTCCGCGCCGCGGGCTGGCGGGTGGGGCTCTACACCTCCCCCCACCTGGTCAACCTCGGCGAGCGCATCCAGGTCGACCGGCGCCGGCTGACCCTGGCGGACCTGCTCGCCTACACGCGGGAAATCCTGCCGCTGGCCGAGCGCATTGCGCGGGAGCACCCCGGCGACCAGCCCAGTTTTTTTGAGTACGTGACGGCGATGGCCTTCCTCGAGTTCACCCGCCAGCGCTGCGACCTCGGCGTGATGGAAACCGGGCTGGGCGGCCGGCTGGACGCGACCAACATTGTGGATCCCGAGGTCAGCGTGATCACCTCGATCAGCCTGGACCACTGCGAGTACCTCGGGAACGGGCTGCCCGCGATTGCCCGGGAGAAGGCCGGCATCATCAAGCCGGGCCGCCCGGTGGTGTTCGGCCGGGTGCCGGCGGAAGCGGAGGCGGTGATTCGCGCGGTGGCGGCGGCCGTGGGGGCCCCGGTCTTTTCGGTGGCCGAGGCCTACGGCGAGCGGCTGGAGGACTACCCGGCCACGAACCTGGAGGGCGACTACCAGCGGTGGAACGCGGCGACGGCGACGCTGGCGGCGCGCGCGCTGCCGGCCCGCTGGCGCGTCACGGAGGCGGCGGTGGCCGGCGGGCTGCGTCACGTGGACTGGCCCGGGCGCTGGCAGCGCGTGACGGTGGGGGGCCGGCTGGCGATTCTCGACGCGTCGCACAATCCGGAGGGCGCGGGGGTGCTGGACACGAGCCTGGCCCAGCTGGTGGCGGAGACGGGGCGGCCGCCCGTGGTGATCACGGCGGCGCTGGGGGTGGCGCGGGCGCAGCCCCTGATCACGACCATCTGCCGGCACGCGCGGGAAGTGCACCTGGTGGTGCCGGACGTCCCGCGGGCGTGCTCCCATGACGAGCTGGCGGCGCTGGTGCCGGCGAGCTTCACGGGCCGGGTGGTGCGGGCGAACATCGCGGACCTGGTGCCCGCGCCCAACACCTGCACGGCCGGCGGTCCGGAGGACACGCTGGTCGTCACCGGGTCGATCTACCTGCTGGGCGAGATGATGGCGCGGCTCGGGCCGGTGGCCCTGTGAGCCGCGCGCCCGGCGCGCCGCCTAGGCCAGCTTGACCAGCGCGGCGGTGGCGGGGACGTCCTTGATGATCTGCGAGGGCTCGGGGCCGACGCCGAGGTAGCGGAGATTGGGCAGGTGGTCGGCGGCGGGCCAGGTCTCCCCGGCATAAGCGACGTCGAGGGTGCTCTTCATCATGGCGGCGACGTAGCGCCGGGCGTTCTCCGGGAGGTCGGCAAAGCGGCGCACGGTGGAGATGTCCTCGGCCCAGCCGGGGTGCCGGCTGTAGACCGGGCGGAGGGTCTTGCGGACGGCCTCGTTGCGCGGGACGTGGTCGTGGCGGCGGCCGCCCGCGTCGGCGTAGGCGGTGCAGATGAGCAGGTCGCCGCGCCACTCGCCGGCATGGGTGAGGGCGTCGGCCTTGTTGATCATCACGTCCTGGAACCCGCCGTACCGCAGGGCGTCGCCCTTCTCGACCGCGTCGAACCAGCCGACCATGCGCTGGCGGCCGGTGCTGGTGCCGAACTCGAGCTGCTTGAGCTTGATCGCCAGCGGGTGGGCGTCGTCCATCTGGGTCAGGAAGGTGTGGGTGCCGACCTTGGTGTCGTAGGCCTTGGCGACGCCGAAGGTGTGGATGCGCTGCACGGGGATGCCGGCGCTCTCGAAGAACTCGGGCGTGTAGGTGTGGGAGGCGGTGACGTTGGGCGAGTAGCCGCGGCGCTTGTCGAGCCAGTAGGCCTGGCCGAACTCGCCGATGATGGTGTGCCCGGCGCGGAGCTCGCGCAGGATGAGCTCGCGGACCTCGCCGATGTTTTTCGCGAGCGCGGTGCCGGCCTGCCAGTAGGTGGCGGTCAGGGCGTCGAGGTTGAGGGTGAACGGGGCGGCCCCGCGGAAGCGGGTGAAATCGAACTCGGCCGGGGTGAACACGCCGAGCTCGAGGCCCTCGGCGTTGGCGCGCAGCTCGGCGGCGGTGAGCTTGTCGAAGAAGCCGGCGAAGGTCTCGGGACTGACCCGGCAGACGTGCTGGATGGTGCGGAGGGCGCGGTCGGCCCGCTGGGCGAGCTTGCGGGCGAAGAAGTTCGGGCCGGCGAGGAAGTCGGAGAAGGTGATCTGGCACTGGCCGGCCTCGTCGAGGTAGGCGGGGGTGATGCCGCGGCCGGTGGAGCCGCGCGGCTCCTCGGCGAGGATGTGCGTGCGGTAGTCCTCCCAGGCCAGGTCGAGGAGGCGGTGGGTGAGGTCGGACACCATGGTGCGCTCGTCGATCACGAGGCGGGAGAGGATGGCGTGGCCCTTGAGCTCGAGCGGGCGGGTTTCCCACCAGATCTTGCGGGGGTCGGCGACGACGCCGCTGCCGATGCAGAGGTGGGGGGCGTCCTGGACGACGACGCCGGCGGGGAGGAGGTTGAGCTTGATGCCGCCGGCGGTGTGGCCGGAGTTGGCGCCGCCGTTGACCTTGAGCACGACCGAGACGGGGGCGCGGGTGCCGCGGAGCTCGTTGGCGATCTCGGGGATGAGGCGGCCCTTGCCCTCGTCCCCCAGGGAAATACCGACGTCGGCGATCAGCTGGCTGGAAAAGGGGAGGAGGGACATGGTTGGCGGGGAAGGCGCGGCAACCGAAGTCCGTCGGGAGGATGAACCCCTGTTGCAGAGCAGGAGAGAGCCGAGGCGCGGAGCGGGGGCAAACAAAAACCGGCCCCGCGCCGGCGCCGGGTCACCCGGCGGGCGTCACGCCGGGGCGGAAGTCGGCGCCGAGCCGCACCTCCAGGTGGTGGATGCTGCCGTCGCGGGCGAAGAGGCGTGCGCTGGTGACAGAATCGAGCTGCCGGCCGGGCTGCTCGGCCACCGGCCCGTGGGGGGCATGAATCAGGATGACGGCGGGCCCCGGGCCGAGCCGGTAGATCACGGGCGTGCCGCAGAACGTGAAGCCGAGGGAGCCGGCGGGCAGCTCCAGCGCCGGCTCCGTGCCGTCGGCGGCGGGCAGCGGCAGCTGGCTGGGCGCGGCGGTGAACTCCCCGGCCCGGAGCAGGGTGGGGACGAAGCTGACGGCGCCCTGCGCGATCCGGACGCCCAGTTCGCCCAAGCGGGTGAGGATCTCCTCCTTGACCTGGCCGGTCATGCCCGGCTGCTGGGCGCCGGAATGCCCGGGGGTGTGGGAATACGGGTCGGTGGGAAAGGCCCCGTAGGCGGCGGGCGTCTTGTTGAAGCCGAGCCCGGCGCGCACGTCGTAGTAGCACGCGGCCAGGCGGCCGGCTTCCGGGGCGCCGGCGGCCTCGGCCGCGAGCAGGTTTTCCTGCACCGCGAGCAGGAGCTTGGCGACCATGTGCCAGTAGATGCTGCCGAGGCCCTCGTAGCCGAACATCGAGCCGCTGCGCCCGGTGTAGGCGCGATGATGGAACACGTCCTCGTAGAGGGCGCGGACCTGCGGGGCCTGGGCCTGCACCGGGGCCGCCCAGCGCGGGTCGGCGGCCAGGGTGGCGAGGCGCTCGTCGAGCGCCGCGGTGTTGGTGAGGTCGGCGGCAAACCGGTGCCGGCCGTCGGCGTCGCGCCCGACCAGGCGGGAGTCGCCGTGGGCGAGGAGCGCGCCCAGCAGCGGGCAGGAGGCGACGGCCGCAGGCGGCAGGACGTTGCGCTCGAGGAAGCCGGGCAGCGCGCGATCGGGGTAGAGCAGGTAGCTGTGCTGGTCGGCGCGGTAGAGCGCGCTGCGGCGCAACGCGATCAGGAGGGCGACGGCCTCCGGCGGCGTGAGCAGGCCGGAGCTGAGGATCGCGACCTGGCCCTCGAGCATCGGGCCGAGGGGCTGGACCTGCAGGCCGGCCGGCTCCGCGGTGAACTCCAGCAGATTGTAGGAGTGGAACAGCCCGTCGTCGCGGCGGCTGGCCCGGAGGGTGTGGTCGACGGCCGCCAGGGCGGTCGCGAGCAACTCCAGGATTTCCGCGGGGGCCAGATCGACGGGGTCGCCGAGACCGGCGCGGTAGACCTCGGCGCGGTAGTCGCTGCCGGCGGTGGCGAGGGCGTCGAGCAGGGAGCGCCGGGTTGCCGGCGTGATCAGCGGTTCGTGCTGCAGCGCCGGGTGGGCGGCGAAGGCGGCCTGCACGCGGCGGAGCAGCTCGGCCACGGGACGGGCGACGGCGACCGGGGCTGAGCCGAGGGCCGGGAGCAGTTCGTGGTGGAGCCGGACCAGCAGGCGGCGCAGATAGCAGAGCGTGACCACCGACAGGCCGTGGCCGACCAGGGCGTTGTTGGCGTCGTTCCACTCGGGCCGCTGGGTGTTCATCCAGATGCCGCCCCCGGGCACGAAATTGGTCAGGCGGGTGAGCACGAGCACCAG
The DNA here is from genome assembly GCA_903830425.1 of uncultured Opitutia bacterium. Taxonomy (GTDB): domain Bacteria; phylum Verrucomicrobiota; class Verrucomicrobiia; order Opitutales; family Opitutaceae; genus Opi-474. The sequence goes on along the minus strand of CAIKTR010000045.1, from coordinate 22,171 downwards.
CAGCTTCTCGGTGAGATTGGCCGACCGCACCCCGCCGTCGGCCCGGCGAACCAGACGGGCGTCGCTTCCGTCCTGCGCGGCGCGCTGCGCGAGGGCGCGGTGCTTTTCCGTCTCAAACTCGATGGTCGCGTGGGGATCGCGCCGCATCGCCGCATAGTCCGCGATGCGGTAGGGGACGTTTGCGTAGGTGAACAGGTCCCGCCGCAGCCACTGCTCGAGCCGGCCGGGATGAAAGCGCGCGGACCACTCCATCAATTTCAGGAGGTAGACCACCTGGTGGTCGCCCCAGTAGCCGATGGAGGACCACGGGTTGTCGTGCTCGGGAACCTCGCAGTCGATGCCCTGGTGGGTGACGCGGTAGGGGTTGTAGCCGTCCACGGTGGAGGCGTTGACGAACTTGGCCACGATGCTTTCCAGGAAATCCGGATGGCTCAGGCCCAGCGCCTCCCAGTTCTGGAAGATGTCGCGCCAGTTGCCCTCGTACCCGAGGTGCCGGCGGCCCTGCTCGTCCCGCACCCGGATGCTGAAGCGGTTCCACGGCCGGCTCGGGTCGCCATGGCGGCGGCTGAAGGTGAGCGGCAGGTATTCCCAACCCAGGCGCTCCAGATCGTGGTCGGCCGGCGCGGCCAGCCGGGCGATGAAGTCGGCGTGGGACATTGTCCCGGGCAGGGCGGCGAGCAGGGAGGCGAACCGCTCGGCCACGTCGCGGTTGCGGAGGCGGACGAAGGCGGCGAAGTCCGGGCCGGGGATGGCGTGGCCGTTGAGGCCGATGCCCCCGCGCATGATGTTGAACAGGACGTTGGCGAAATGGTGGGCGGTGACGGTCTCGTCGCCGCCGGCCTGCAGGCCGTCGGCGGCGCCGACCCACTGGCGCAGTCGGCGCGTGGATTCGTCGGCTGCGGCGGTCACGCGGGCGCCGAAGCCGCCGTGGGCGAGGTCGCGGCGCCGGGCGGCGACGGCCGCCTGGCTGAGCCCGATATCCGCGACCAGCAGCCAGCGTTCCGCGGCGCGCGGGAGCAGGCGCAGCGGAGCGGCGAGAAAGTAGCTGGTGCGGAGGCCGCGGCCGTGTGTCTCCGGCGCCGGCGTGCCGCCCGCGAGAAAGCTTCCGAGCTGCCGGTCCGACAGCAGGGTGACGGCCCCCGGCAGGCCCTCGGAGCACACCACGGTGGCGGTGAGCGATTCCAGCGGCATGGCCCGGTCCACGATCCCGGCGGACAGGGCGAAGACGGCGAGGGAGGTGTCGGGGAGCCGCTCGGCGGTCTTGTAGGCGTCGGCGAGGCAGCTGCTGGCGCTTTGGAGCCGCAGCGGGATGCCGGCGGGGAGCACGTTGCGCAGGCCGTCGAGCACGCGGACGTCCCGGGGCTGGTCGGTGAGATTTTCGAGCTCGCAGCGGCGGACGAAGCCGTGCTCCTCGGACGTGCTCCAGCCGTAGCGGAAGGCGAGGCCGAGCGGCGCGTTGATTTCCTCGAACCACACGCGGTCGCCCTCGATGCTCTTGTAGAGGTGGCGGGCGATGCCGGCGTGGGCCGCGGTGCGCCGCGCGAAGGGCTCCCAGAGGACCGGGCCGCCGGCGGTGCCGACCCAGCAGGCGGTCAGCGGGCCGTTTACCCCGGCGCTGTCGTAGATCCGGTCGACGGTCTGGTAGGTGAAGAGCGCCCGGTCGGAGTCGCCGCGCCCGGCGGTCAGGCCGCCGTTGCTGGCGAGGAACAGCCACAGGTCGGACGAGCTGACCACGTTCATGAAGAAGGTGGGCAGGGCGTCGGCGTGGGTGATGCGATAGTAGCGGCCGCCGAAGGCGCTCACGAGGGTCCCGGCCGGCGCGGGGTCGCTGGGGTCAAGGGGGAGGGGGGCGGTCATGGAGGGGAGTGAGGCGGGGTCTGGCGGTCGCCGGGGCGGGCCGCTCCGGCAGCCCGGGGAGGCGCCAGTTTGGCGGGCAGTCGGAGCCGGGGCTGCCGGGAGGGCGGCCGGTGCCCGCGCCGATCAATAAGTGAGACCGGTCGCGGCGAGGGGGTAGGTGGCGGGACGGACCAAGGAGGGAAGGGGGCGGCGCGGTTTCAGGGCAGGCGCGGAGCGGCGATGGTATCGCCCGCGACGAGCTCGGCTTCGACGAGGATTTTGCGCCGGGGGGCCCCGGGATGGCCGATCCGGTTGAGCAGGCGCGAGACGGCGGCGGAGCCGATTTGCTCATGGGGCACGCGCATGGAGGTGACGCGGCGGAGGCCGGCGGCGGGCTCCAGGCCGTCGAAGCCGGTGATGGAGCAGTCCTCCGGCACCCGGATGCCCCGGGCCTGCAAGTCCTGTATGAGAGGGTAGGCCTGGTGATCGGCGGCGCACACCCAGGCGGTGACGCCGGATTCCTTGATCTGGCGGGCGACGGACTCACTCACCTCGGCGGGGGTGAGGCGGGGGGCGTTCTTGTGCACGTTCAGCACCCAGTCGGTGTTGAACTCCAGACCGTGCACAAACAGGGCCTCGACGTAGCCGCTGAAGCGCCGCGCGACCCAGTGGCCGCCGATCGGGTAGGTCCAGGAGAGGAACCCGATGCGCCGGTGGCCGGCGGCGTGCAGGCCCGCGACGAGGGACGAGATGGCCGAGGCGTCGTCGGTGTCGATGCTGTCGATGCCGGCCTGGCTGTAGCTCTCGAGCACCGAGACCGTGGAGATTTTTTGCGCGATCATCTCGACCGCCTTTTCGGCGAAGGGATAAATCAGGATCGTGCCCCGCCAGTCCCCGTTGCGGATGTGGCGGAAGACCGACTGCCGCCGTTCCTCCGGGTGAAAGTCGTCCGGGGCCTCATAATGGACGTCCACCTTGACGTGCTCGGCCTGGGCCCGCTCCGAAATCCCCTTCAGGATGTGGGGGAAGGTGGCCATCACCACATTCTCCGCCGGGATGCCGATCAGCACGCCGATGGTCAGGGATCGCGAACTCTTGCTGTGGCGGCGAAGCGTGCGCCCCGGACTCTGGCGGTAGCCCAACTTCTCCGCCATCTGCTGCACCCGGGCCCGCGTCTCAGTGCTGATGGCCGGATGGTTCGCCAGGCTGCGCGAGACCGTGGTCCGCGAGATTTTCAGCCGGGTGGCGATGAGGTCTTGATTGACGGAGGGCATGACCAGGAAAGGGACCGAACGGTGAAATTGGGGTAGTCGGTAACGAAACTATTACAGGTGAGATAAGTACTTTGGACTTGGAAACAATCAAGAATAAAAGTGTGCACAAAAACGGTTAACAAACGTAATAGTTTAGTAAGTATAATCACAAAACAATACACAAAGACCTAAATAACCGTTAGTTACCAACTCTTAATGCTAAATAAACAACATGCACTAACTAGTGCACGTTTATGTTGACAACGAGCCTTAGAATTATTTGCTGGCCGTGCTGCATTGAACAGTCGGTGCAATAAATCTCCTGCTTTTTACCCCATCCCCTGTGTTTCCGGCCGTAGCTGTCCTGCCTGTGCTCGACAGGAAACGTGGCGGGTTGGTGGTGAACACCAAACCCCACAAACCGTCCCTGCTATGATCATTAAACATCGCTCCGCGCTTCGTGCCGGACTGCTGGTCTGCTCTGCGCTCCTCGGCACTTGGCCGGCGATCGCTGGCGCTCAATCAACCTCCGCGGACAAGCCGGCTGATCCGGCCCTGACCCCGGCGGCGAAGGAAGAAACCGTCATCCTGTCGCCCTTCAAGGTGACCACGGAGAAGGACAAAGGCTACCGCGCGACGAACTCCATTTCCGGCACGCGCCTGAACACGGCGATCAAGGACATCCCGATGCCGATCGAGGTGATCACGGAGCAGTTTCTGAAGGACACCGGCGCCAAGGATCTCCGGCAGAGTCTGCGCTACAGCGCGGGCATCCTGCTCCAGTCGCAGAACGACTATGGCACCCCGGGCGGCGCGTACCAGGGTCCGGGCGGCGTGAACAACTCGGAGGGCGCGACGGCGAACCAGAGCCAGACGTCCGTCAAGATTCGCGGCTTCGTCACCGAGTCCGTGCTGCGCGACGGCTACCTGCGCCAGAATTCGACCGACTCCGTCAACATCTCCCGCGTCGAGGTCGTGCGCGGCCCGGCGGCGCTGCTCTACGGCGTCGGCAATTTCGGCGGCATCGTGAACTATCTCGTCAAGCTGCCCGAGGCCAAGCAGCAGGGCACCGTCGGCTTCTCGGCCGGCACCTACGGACTCCGCCGCGCCACCCTCGATGTCACCGGCCCGGTGTCGGACACCTGGTCGCTGAGCTACCGTCTGACCGGCGCCTGGGAGTCGGTGCGCGACTACACCGACCTGCGCTCGTCGCATCATCACTTCATCTCGCCCGTGATCTCGTTCAAGCCGACGAAGACGACCGAGGTCGTGGTCGACTACGAGAACGGCTTTGCGAAGGACAAGGGCATCGGCTTCCAGCGCGTGCGCTCGTCCGTCGGCCCGGGCCCGAACAACGACCAGAACGAGCATGCGGCGTTCTACACCCTCCCCGGCACCGATGCCCGCACCTATCGCTGGAGCGGACCGGACACCTACCTCAACACCACCGCGACGAACCTGCGCGTGCAGGTCAACCAGCAGCTGCTGGAAAACCTGAATTTGCTCGTCGGCTACAACAAGTCCAAGGTCATCTTTGAGAAGCGCGACGTCATCGGCAACCTGCAGGGTTGGACGGACCAGTTCTCCAACCCGGACTCGGCCTTTGGCTATGTGCCCTACATCCCGGCCGACCCGATCCACGGCGACAGCAACACCGGTCTGGGCAACACCACCGGGCTAACCCGGGCCACGCTCGCCTACCGCTGGATTGGCGAAGCCACGGAAAATGACCGCGATCAGGTGCGCGCCGAGCTCGTCTACAACTTCAAGCTGTTCGAGTCCGCCGGCAAATGGCTCCGCATGGACAACATGCTGATGCTGGGCCACACGGACCTGAAGGCCCGGAACGTCCAGACCACCTACCAGTCCGCGTGGGACCAGGCCAACAACAACTCCTGGGTCACCAACTACTACAATCCCTCGAACGTCGGTCCGCTGCGCTTTGGCCAGCTCCAGGCCAACGGCAAGGCGGAGATGCCGGTGCTGCGGAACACGGGCACCGATGCCACGACCTGGAACTCCGCGAACTACTTCGTCTTCCAGGGCAAGCTGCTCGACGACCGCCTGACGCTGGTCTCCGGCGCGCGCCGCGACTCCAACCGGACGAACACGAGGAATGTGACGTACCTGGGCAACGGCACGCCGGTCACCGCCTCGCGTCCCGCCGAGTCCCAGACCACCTACCAGACGGGCGCCTCCTTCCAGGTTACCCGCGAGCTCTCGCTCTACGCCCTCAAGTCCGACGGCCTGCAGCCGAACTTCACCGGCAACCGCGACACCAACGGCAAGCCGCTCCCCGCCACCCTGGCGAAGAGCAAGGAAATGGGCGTCAAGATCGACCTGCTCAACGGCAAGCTCACGGGCACGATCAGCACGTTCAAGATCAAGCGGACCAACTCCCCGATCTTCTACTGGTGGGCGCCGACGTCGAACTACGGCAGCCGCTTCAATGCGAGCAAGGACATCGTCTACAACGTCAGCAACTTCTCGCCCGGCAGCGTGGTGAATGGCAGCAACGGCGGCAACGGCGCCGCCGAGGCCTCCCTCGCCCAGTGGAACGCCGGCGTCACCGCGGGCTCCATCTACCAGCAGAACAACACCTGGTATGTGAACGCCTCCAAGACCACCGGCGCGGCCTACCTCGACTCGGTCTTCGCCTACACCGCGGCCCACGGCATGTCCTGGCCGGGCTGGCTCTACAACAACGACGGCAACACGAACAACCTCTGGGACACCCGCGCGAGCGGCCCGGATGGCAATGAGTATGTGCTCGGCGCCGACACCTCCAAGGGCTGGGACACCCAGATCATGTTCACGCCGAATCAGAACCTGCAGATCGTCCTCGGCTACGCCCACGTCCAGCGGGTCGTCGAGAGCGCCGGCCAGTTCTCCAAGTCGTCGTCCTCCGCGGATCACTGGGCGCCCTGGTACTTCCCGAACACGGACTGGGGTCTGACGCGCGTGCCGCTGGCGAAGGCCTACAGCGCGCCCTACGACAGCTCCACCTGGACCGGCACCAACTGGGGTCAGGGGCTCTCGATGGACGACACGCCGGAGCACCAGTTCACCGCGTGGGCCAACTACAGCTTCACCGCGGGCACCCTCAAGGGCCTGACGATTGGCGTGGGTGGCTATCATGAGTCGCCCCGCCTCTATCTCTCCGGCCTGACGCACGGCGGCGGCCAGCAGATCACGGATGCCAGCGGCAATCCGGTCATGCTGGAGACGAAGTCGCGCAACAACATCGACCTGATGGTGCGTTACGCCTTCAAGCTCCGCGAGCACGACACCAGCGTGCAGCTGAACGTGAACAATGTGCTGAACGACCAGAAGCTCTACGGTTTCATCTATTCGTCGCCGACCACGGCCCGTCTCGAGTGCGACTATAAGTTTTGAGTAGGGGGACAGGTTTGACCAAATCGCGCGCACCGGTTGCCAAACGGGTGCGCGCTTTTTGTGTCATTTCCCCTTTGCCTTTCGTCGCCGGGGCGGGCCCTGATCCTGCCCCGGCCCCCCTCCGCCTGCTGTGTCCCAACCCCCTGACCCCGCTGTGACCTCCTCCCCCGAACCCCGCCTCTCCCTGCGGGAAAAACTGGCCTACGGCCTCGGCGACACCGCCTGCAACCTGACCTTCCAGACGGTCAACCTGTTTCTCTTCATCTACTACACCGACGTCTTCGGCCTGCCCGCCGCCGCGGTGGGCACGATGGTGCTGGTGGCGCGCGTGCTGGACGCCGTGCTCGACCCGCTGACCGGGATCATCGCGGACCGGACGCAGACGCGCTGGGGCAAGTTCCGCCCCTACATCCTGTTTGGCGCGATCCCGTTCGGGCTGTGCGGCTACCTGATGTTCTCCAATCCGGCGCTCAGCCAGCCCGGCAAGCTGGTCTTCGCCTACGTCACCTACATCCTGATGTGGGTCGCCTACACCGCGGTGAACATCCCGTATTCGGCGCTGATGGGCGTGATGTCGGCCTCCTCGGCCGACCGCACCTCCCTCTCGACCTTCCGCTTCGTCTGCGCCTTCAGCGGCGGGCTGGCGATCAACGCCCTGATGCTCCCGCTGCGGGACTACTTCGGCGGCGGGGATCCGGCGGCCGGCTACAAGTACACGATGCTGCTCTTCTCCTTCGTGTCGGTGGCGATGCTGTTCTACACCTTCGCGCAGACGCGGGAACGCGTCCAGCCGGCGCCCGACCCGGAGGCCTCGCTCGGCCAGGACCTGAAGTACCTCTTCGCCAACGGGCCCTGGCTCGTGCTGTTTTTCGCCGCGTTCCTGACCCTGACCAACGTCGGCGTGCGCAACGCCTCGATCATCTACTACTTCAAGTACAACGTGGGCGACGAATCCAAGTTCACGCTCTTCGGCACGATCGGCACGCTGACCTTCATTGCCGGGGCGATGGCGACGCCGCTCTTCCTGCGCTACTTCAACCGGCGGTCGCTGATGATCGGCCTGACCTCGGTGAATGCCGTCGCGATGGCGGCGTTCTTCTTCGTCGACCCGCACTCCCTGGTGACGCTGCACCTGCTGAACATCGTGGGCACCTTCGTCGCCGGCCCGACGCCCGCCATCGTCTGGTCGATGTACGCCGACACCGCGGACTACGGGGCCTGGAAGTTCGGCCGGCGCACGACCGGCCTGGTCTTCTCCGCCGCGGTGTTTGCCCAGAAGATCGGCCTCGCGGTCGGCAGCTTCCTGCTGGGCTGGATCCTCACCTTCGCCGGCTTTGTGCCCAACGCCGCGCAAACCCCGCGCGCACTGCTGGGCATCAAGCTCGTGTTCAGCCTGCTGCCCGCGGCCATCGGGCTGCTCAGCGGCCTCGCCATCTTCTTCTACCGGCTCGACGAGCCCACCGTGAAGCAGATGGAGCGGGAACTCGCGGCGCGCCCGGCCGGGGGCGCCACCCCGTCGCCGGCGGCGACCTGACCCCTTTTTCCCCATGCCCCCGTCCTCCTGCCTCGCCCGCGCCGGTCTCCTGCTGCTGCTCCCGCAGTTGCTGCCCGCCGCCCCCAGCCGGCTCTGGTCCGTCGTCGAGACGGCCCGGGACAACGGCCACCGCCTGACGACCCTCCCGGCGCCCAGCGCCGCCCCCGCGACTCCGGCGACCCCGGCGTCTCCGGCCCTCGTGCTGCGTCCGGCCGAGACGTTCCAGGAGATCGTTGGGTTCGGCGGGGCCCTGACCGAGTCGTCCGCCTGGGTGCTCGCCCAGCTGCCGCCGGAGAAGCGCCGCGAGGTGCTCCGCCGCTACTACGACCCGCGGGAGGGCATCGGCTACACGCTCGCCCGCACCCACATCAATTCCTGCGACTTCTCGCTGAATCTCTGGTCGCTCGACGAGGTGGCCGGCGACTACGACCTGCACCACTTCTCGCTCGAGCCGATGCGCCGCTGGCTGCTGCCGCTGCTGCATGACGCGCAGCAGGCCGCCGGCCCGGGCCGGTTCCACCTGCTGGCCTCCCCGTGGAGCCCGCCGGCGTGGATGAAGACGAACAACCGGGTCGACGACGGCGGCTCCCTGCGGCCGGACTTCCGCCAGCCCTGGGCCAACTTCTACGTCCGCTTCATTCAGGCGATGCAGCGGGAGGAAGGCATCCCGGTCTGGGCGATCAGCGTGCAGAACGAGCCGGAGGCCCGGCAGCGCTGGGAGTCCTGCCTCTACACCCCGGAGGAGGAGCGCGACTTTGTGCGCGACTACCTCGGGCCGACCCTGCAGCGAGCCGGGCTGGGCGGCGTGAAAGTCCTTGGCTGGGACCACAACCGCGACCGGCTGGAGGCGCGCGCCCAGGCGCTGCTGACCGACCCGCTGGCCGCCCGATATGTGTGGGGCCTCGGGCTCCACTGGTACGTGAGCGACGACTTCGCCGCCTCCTCGCGGGTGCATGCGCGGCATCCCGACAAGCCGATCCTCTTCACCGAGGGCTGCTGGGAAGGCGGACAGGAGCTCGGCATCTGGCGGCACGGCGAGGCCTATGCGCGCCAGATGATCGGGGACTTCCAGCACTGGGTGTGCGGCTACCTGGACTGGAACATCGTGCTCGACCAGCGCGGCGGTCCCAACCATGTGGGCAATTTCTGCGACGCACCGGTGCTCGTCGACACGAACACGCAGGAGGTGCGGTACACCCCGGCCTTCTACTACATCGGGCAGTTCAGCCGCTACGTGCAGCCGGGCGCGCGGCGCATCGCCGCGGCGGGCGGCCCGGCTGTGCTGCAGTCCGTGGCCTTTGCCAATCCCGACGGCTCGCTCGTGACCGTCGTGGTCAACGCGACGGACGCGGCGGTGTCCTTCGCCCTCGCCGCCGACGGGCCGACGCTCGCCTGCACGATCCCGGCGCACGCCATCCAGACCTACGTCGGAGCCCCGCTGTGAAACCCGCCGCCCACCGCCTCGGTCTGCCGCTGCTGTTCGCGCTGCTCCTGCCGCTGGCGGCGCGGGCGGCGGAGACTCCCGCCCCGGCTGCGCCGGCGCCCTGGAAACTGGTCTGGAGCGACGAGTTTGAGCAGGCGGGCGCGCCTGATCCCGCCCGGTGGAGCTACGACGTCGGCGGGGGCGGCTGGGGCAACCACGAGCTGCAGTTTTATACGGACAACCGGCGCGAGAACGCCCGCGTGGAGCACGGCCGGCTGGTGCTGGAGGCGCGCCACGAGCCGCGGCAGGGCCAAGCCTACACCTCCGCGCGGCTGGTGACGAAGGGCAAGGGCGACTGGACGCACGGCCGGTTCGAGATCCGGGCCCGGCTGCCGGTCGGTCGCGGCTCCTGGCCGGCGATCTGGATGCTGCCCACGGTCTGGAACCTCGGCGACGGCCACTGGCCCGACAACGGCGAGATCGACATCATGGAGCACGTCGGCCACGCCCCCGGCGTGGTGCACGCCTCGACCCATTCCCGCGAGCACCAGTGGAAAAAAGGCACCCAGCGCACCGCGACCCTCGCGGTGCCCGACGCCACGGCCGCGTTCCACACCTACACGCTGGAATGGGACCCGGACGAGATCCGCATCTTCGTCGACGACGCGCACTATTTCACCTCGCGCCGGGCCGGCGGCGGCTGGACTTCCTGGCCGTTCTTCCGCGACTTCCACCTCGTGCTCAACGTGGCGGTCGGCGGCGACTGGGGCGCGATCGAGGGGGTGGATGCCGCCTCGTTCCCCCAGCGGATGGAGATTGAGTACGTCCGCGTCTACCAGCGGGCGGCCGCCCCGGCGCCGGCCCGCTGAGGCCGGGCGGACGCGCGGCGGGCCGCGCCGCGGTCAGTGCTTGCGGGTGGAGACCTCGACCACGTCGTGCGGGGCCGCTTCCTTCTGGCCGGCGGAGCTGACGTGAATGTAGCGGGCCTTGGCGCGCAGGCTGCCGAGGTCGGCGGCCCCGAGGTAGCCCATGCCGGACTGGACGCCGCCGATCAGGCTGCCCAGCACCTCGTCCACGGAACCGGAGACCTCCTTGAGGGCCTCGATGCCCTCGGCGGCGACCTTGCGGGTCTGGTCGTGCTTGTCGTGGCCGTACCGGGCGGCGCTGCCGGCCTTCATGGCGGAGAGGCTGCCCATGCCGCGGTACTGCTTATAAACCTTGCCGCTGATCTCCATGATCTCGCCCGGGGCCTCGCGGCAGCCGGCGAGCAGGCCCCCGCAGATGACGGCGTCGGCGAGGGTCAGCGCCTTGACGATGTCGCCGGACTTGGTGATGCCGCCGTCGGCGATGAGCCGCACGCCGTGCTTTTTGGCGGCGGTGCTGGCGACGTAGAGGGCGGTGAGCTGGGGGATGCCGACGCCGGCGACGATGCGGGTCGTGCAGATGGAGCCGGGCCCCTGGCCGATCTTGATCGCATTGGCGCCGCAGCCGGCGAGGAAGGCCACGCCGGCGGCGCTGGTGACGTTGCCGGCGATGAGGGTGAGGTCGGGGAAGGCCTGGCGGACCAGCTTCACCACGTCGCCCACGCCGGCGGTGTGCCCGTGGGCGGTGGAGACGGCGACGGCGTCGATGTGCTCGTCCACCAGGTGGCCGACGTGGGTGAGGACGGCGTCGCGGTCGATCGTGCCGTCGGGCCGGCGCACCGGGGAGAGCGCGGCGCCGACCACCAGCCGGAACTGGGCGTCGCGGGCGGGCTTGCGGCGGGACTTGGCCTCGCTGGTGATCTTCTCGACGTCCGAGATGGTGACGAGCCCGCGGAGGCGCCCGGCGGCGTCGACCACGAGCATCTTGTTGAGGCCCACGTTGGTGGAGAAAAAGCGGTCCGCGGCCTTGATCGGGTCCTTGGCGACGGCGCTTTCCTTCTCGGTGATGAGCTGGGCCCGCGGGGTCATGACGGCGGCGACGGCCTTGGACTTGTAGCGCTCCTTGACCACGTTGCCCGAGAGCAGGCCGACGAGCCGGCCGTCGGCGTCGACCACGGGGAAGGTGGAGAAGGCGAAGCGCTTGGTCTCGATCATGGCGAGCACGTCGCCGATCAGCTGGTCCGGCGTGACGGTGATCGGATCCTGGATGAGCCCGTGGATGTGGCGCTTCACGCGGGCGACCTCCTTCACCTGGTCCTTGGCCGGCATGTTGTAATGGATCAGGCCGAGCCCGCCGTTGAGCGCCATGGCGATCGCCATGCGCGACTCGGTGACGGTGTCCATGTCGGACGAGATGATGGGAATCTGCAGGCGCAGGGCGTCGGAGAGCGCGGTCGCGGTGTCGGCGTCCTTGGGCAGGATCTCCGAGTAGAGGGTGGCCAGCGACACGTCGTCGAACGTGAGGGCCGTCGGGAGACTGGCGCGGAAGAAGGCGTCGGCCGGCAGGTAGAACTCGGCATCCGCGCCGGAGGGGGAGGGCTGGGCAACCTTGGTCATGATTGCCATGAACGAAGTAAGGGGGCGGGCGGGGAGCGCAAACAGAAAGTCGGCCGCCGGGCGTCCCGGCCCCGCCCCGCCGGCCGGCGGTTTCACTTTGATTTATTGCCGCGCCCGGAGTGCTGTGGGGTCGTCCGTATGGAGTATCTTTTCGAGTACCGCCGTTATCGCCTGCCGTTCCGCCTCCCGCTGCGCACGGCGCACGGGCCGTGGGGCGAGCGGGAGGGGGTGCTGGTGCGGCTGACGGACGAGGCGGGCGTGGCCGGCTACGGCGAGGCGGCGCCGATCCCGTGGTTTGGGACGGAGACGGCGGACGCGGTGGAGGCGGCGTGCCGCGAGCTGGGCGGGAAGGTGGACTCGGCCCGGCTGGCGGCCTTCGGCGCGGCCGCGGCGCAGGCCCCGGCGGGGCCGGAGCGGCTGGGCTGCCTGCGGAACGCGCTGGCCGCGGCCCAGGCGCCGGCCGAGTCATGGGTGCAGCCGCCGCCGGCGCTCGGCGTGGCGGCGCTGCTGCCGGCCGGCCGGGCCGCATTGGCGCCCCTGATGGCGAGGGCGGAGGACGGGTTCCGGGTCTTCAAGTGGAAAGTCGGGGTGGCGGATGCCGCGGACGAGCTGGTCCTGCTGGACGACCTGTGTGCGGCGCTGCCCGAGGGTGCGAAGCTCCGGCTGGATGCGAACGGGGCGTGGGACCGGCGGCGCGCGGAGCGCTGGCTGGAGCGCTGCGCGGAGCGGCCCGTGGAATTCATTGAGCAGCCCTGTTTCGCCCCGGCGACGGAGGGCCCGGCCCAGCGCCGCCGGACCGACGATCTCCTGCTGGGCCTGGCCCATGAGTTCCCCACGCCGCTGGCGCTGGACGAGTCGGTTACCGGGGAGGACGACCTCGCCCGGTGGCTGGCCGCGGGCTGGCCGGGGGTGTTCATCGTGAAGCCGTCGCTGCTGGGGGACGTGGCGGCGACGCTGGCACAGCTGGCCAAGGCGAAGGCGGCGGTGGTCTTTTCCTCGGCGCTGGAGACGGGAGTCGGGGCCCGGGCGGCGGCGCGCGCGGCCTTTGCCTGGCCGGGATTAATGGCGGCCGCGGGGGCGGCGGCCCCGCCGCGCGCGCTGGGCTTCGGGGTCTGGCCGCTGTTTGCCGACGCCCGCTTTGACGGACCCTATCTGGCCCCCTTCCTGGCGTGGTCGGACCTGGAGCGCCTGAACCCGGAGGCCGTATGGAACGCGCTGCCCTGAGCCAGCTCGTCCGCGCCACCGGTTGTGCCGAGGAGCGGGACGGATGTGTTTTTCTCTGCGATCCCCGCTGGGGGGCGAGCGAGCGCGCCGCCGCCACCGCGGCCCAGCAGGCCGGGCGCGGACGGGCGGGCGCGCCCCCGGCCGAGGGCTGGCTCTGTCTCCCGACCGGCGGCACCTCCGGCGGCGTGCGGTTTGCGCGGCACGACGAGCGGACGCTGACGGCGGCGGTGGTCGGATTCTGCGCGCATTTCGGCCTGGCGCGGGTCAACGCGGTCGACGTGCTGCCGCCGCACCATGTCAGCGGCCTCATGGCCCGCGTGCGCTGTGCGGCGACCGGCGGGGCGCACGTGGCTTGGGAGTGGAAGGAGCTGGCGGCGGGGCGGTGGCCGGAGCGGCCGGGCGGCGGCTGGGTGATTTCACTCGTACCGACGCAATTGCAGCGGCTGGTGGCCGTGCCCGCGGCGGTGGACTGGCTGCGGGGATTCGAGGTTATTCTCGTCGGCGGCGGGCCGGTCTGGCCGGAGCTGGCCGACGCCGCGGCCCGAGCGCGGCTCCCAGTCGCGCTGAGCTACGGGCTGACCGAGACGGCGGCGATGGTGACGGCGCTGCGGCCGGAGGAATTTCTAGCCGGTGGGCGCAGCAGCGGCGGCGCGCTGCCGCATGCCCGGGTGACGCTCACGGCGGAGGGCGGCGTGCAGGTCGCGGGCGAGTCGGTGTTCCGCGGGTATTATCCGGACGTTTCGTCGTCGCGCGAACTGGCGACGGAGGACCTGGGCACGCTGGATGCGCAGGGGCGGCTCCACGTGCTGGGGCGGCGCGACGCGGTGATCATTACGGGAGGCAAAAAGGTGTTCCCGGCGGAAGTCGAGGCGGCGCTGCGGGCGAGCGGCGAATTTGAGGATGTGGCGGTGGTTGGGGTGCCGGATGCGGACTGGGGCCAGGTGGTGGTGGCGTGCTATCCGGCGGGCGGGCGCGCGCCCGACGAGGCGCGGACGGCGGCGGCCCTGGCGGGTCTGGCGGCGTACAAGCGGCCGAAGCGCTGGGTGGCGGTGGCGGACTGGCCGCGCAACGCGCAGGGCAAGCTGAACCGGGCGGCGCTGCCGGCGGGCCTGCCGCCGCCGGTCAAGGGGTGACGGCGCCGGCCGTCAGCCGGCGCTGACCCACGCGGCGAGGGCGGGGGAGAGCGGGATCCGCTCGCGCTTGGCGAGCGAGGTGACGACATGCTCGGTGCGCACGCGGGCGGCCAGCTTGGCGGGGGGGCCCAGCCGGGTGATCTCGAAGCTGACCGCGAACGAATTAGCCGAAAGCAGGACCGGCTTGACACTGATGGCGACCTTATCGCCGCAGCGCAGCGGCCGCAGGTACTCGGCCTCGCTCTTGGCGATCGGGACGATCAGGTCGGCGGCCCCGAGCAGCTGCGGCAAGCCGATCCCGGCGGCGGACAGGGACTCCTCGTAGGCCTCGTGGCACAGCATCAGGGTGCGGGCGAAAAAAACCACGCCGGCGGCGTCGGTATCCGCGAGACGAACCGTGCGATGATGGATGAAGGGCATGGGGCGGCAGGGGGTAGACAGGAGGCTCCGGGCCCGGAGCTCCAGACTGAATTTGCCCCGGCCGGCCGCCGCCCCGCGCTTACCACTTGCCGCGTGGGGCCCGGCCGCCGAACCTCGAGCCTGCCACCCATGACCAAAAACGAGATTGCCGACGTGCTGGCGGAGATCGGCACGCTGCTCGAGCTGAAGGGCGAAAACCCCTTCAAGGTGCGGGCCTACCAGACCGGCGCCCGCGTGCTGGAGACCCTGGAGGACGCCGAGCTGGCCCGCCTGCTGGCGGCGGGGGAGCTGCAGACGGTCAAGGGCCTCGGGGAGGCCCTCGTCCAGAAGATCACCGAGCTGCACACGACGGGCCGGCTGGCCTTCTACGACCAGCTGAAGGCGTCGCTGGCGCCCGGCCTGGAGGAGATGCTGCAGATCCCGGGCCTGGGTCCGAAGAAGATCCGGGCGCTGCACACCCAGCTCGGGCTGGCGGGCATTGCGGCGCTGGCGCAGGCGTGCACGGACGGGCGGGTGGCGGAGCTGGCGGGCTTTGGCGAGAAGACGCAGGCGAAGATTCTCGAGGGCATCCGGAACCGCGAGGCGTACGGGCGGCGGCACCTGTGGTGGGAGGCGGCGGCGATCGCCGAGCCGATCGT
This sequence comes from uncultured Opitutia bacterium, assembly GCA_903830425.1. Lineage (GTDB taxonomy): Bacteria > Verrucomicrobiota > Verrucomicrobiia > Opitutales > Opitutaceae > Opi-474. Next base: position 6,834 of record CAIKTR010000045.1, on the reverse strand, counting down.
GGCGGGGCTGCGGCGGCTGCCGCAGGTGCGGCGGGCGGAGGCGGCGGGCAGCCTGCGGCGCGGGCTGGAGACGGTGGGAGACCTGGATTTCATCGTGGCGGCGACCGAGGTGGCGCCGGTGGTGGCCTGGTTCACGGGCCAGCCGGGCGTGAAGGAGGTCACGGCGCAGGGCGAGACCAAGGCGAGCGTGCGTTTCGAGAGCGGCCTGCAGGCGGACCTCCGGATCGTGCCGGACGACCAGTTTGTCTTCGCCCTGCATCACTTCACGGGCTCCAAGGACCACAACGTGGAACTGCGCCAGCGGGCGCTGGCCCGGGGGCTGAGCCTGAGCGAGTGGGGGCTGGTGCCGGCGGCCGGCGAGGGGACCGCGAAGGAAAAGGCGGAGCAGCGGGCGGGGGTCGGCGTGCAGACGGAGGCGGAGCTGTTCGCGGCGCTTGGGTTGCACGACATCCCGCCGGAGCTGCGCGAAGGCTTCGGCGAAATCGCGGCGGCGGAGTCCGGCGCGCTGCCCCGGCTGGTTGCGGCCGGCGACTTGCGCGGGGCCTTTCACAATCACACCACGGCCTCCGACGGCCGGAGCACGCTCGAGGAAATGACCGCGGCCGCGGCGGCGCTGGGCTGGGAGTACCTCGGCATCGCGGACCACTCGAAGTCGAGCTACCAGGCGAACGGGCTCAGCGTGGAGCGGCTGCAGCGGCAGGTGGCCGAGATCCGCGCGCTGAACGCCGCGGCGCGCCACCCGACCCACGTGTTTGCCGGGGTGGAATGCGACATCCTGGCCGACGGCCGGCTCGACTATGAGGACGCGGTGCTGGCGTCGCTCGATTACGTCGTCGCCTCGGTGCACAACGCCTTCACGCAGGAGGAGGCGGTGATGACGGCGCGGCTGATCCGGGCGATCGAGCACCCGCGCACAACGATGCTGGGCCACCTGACCGGCCGGCTGCTGCTGCGCCGCGAGGGCTACCGCCTCGATGCGGCCAAGGTGATCGACGCGGCCATCGCGCACGGCGTCATCATCGAGCTGAACGCGAACCCGTGGCGGCTGGACATGGACTGGCGCCTCTGGCGCAAGGCGGCGGACAAGGGGCTGCTGACCGCGATCAACCCGGACGCCCACGAGACGGGCGGGCTGGAGCACGTGCGCGCCGGCCTCAATGCCGCGCGGAAAGGCTGGCTCACGCGGGAGTCGGTGTTCAACACCCGCGACCTGGCGGCGGTGAAAAAATACCTGGCGGCCCGCTGAAGCCGCCGCCGGGCGTCCCGGCTAGCGGCCGCCGCGGCCGAAGAGGGCGACGGGGAGGGTGGCGAGGAGGATCTTGCAGTCCAGCCAGAGCGACCACTGGTCGATGTAGGCCAGGTCGAGCCGCACCCAGTCCTCGAAGTCGGCGATGTCGTTGCGCCCGCTAATCTGCCAGAGGCAGGTGAGGCCGGGCTTCACGCTCAGGCGGCGGCGGTGGGTGTCCTGGTCAAAGCGCTGCACCTCGTGGAGGGGGAGCGGCCGCGGGCCGACGAGGCTCATCTCGCCGCGGAGGACATTCCAGAGCTGGGGGAGCTCGTCGAGGCTGTGGCGGCGCAGGCAGCGCCCGAACGGGGTGACGCGGGGGTCGGCGGTCACCTTGAACACGGGGCCGCGCATCTCGTTGCGGTCGGCGAGCCCGGCCTGCTGGCTTTCCGCGTCAAACTGCATCGAGCGGAACTTCAGCATGCGGAAGGAGCGGCCGTTGAGGCCGGCGCGGACCTGCCGGTAGAGGGCGGGACCCGGGGAGGTGAGCCGGATGACCAGCGCGATCAGGCCGAGCAGCGGTGCGAGCAGCACCAGCAGCAGGGCGGCGGCGGCGTAGTCGAGGAGCTGCTTGACGAGCAGGTGGCCCAGCGGGGCCGACTGGGCGCGGTAATAGAGCACCGCCTCGCCGCCAAACTGGTCCACGGTGACGTGGCCCGAGGGCAGGGCGGCCAGCCCGGGGCGCACCAGCACCTCGACGCCCTCCGTGGCGCAGGCGGCCAGCACCTGCGTCGCCTGGGCCCGGTCCACTCCGGCGAGGTTCAGGATGACGACGTTGACCGACTGCTCGTGGAGGAGGCGGACAAACTCCCCGAGCGGCTGGGTGGCAGGGTCGAAGTCGCCGGAGTCGGCCAAGGTGTCCCGCTCGATCCGGGTGAGGGTCGCCCGGAGCTGGCGGTTTTCGTCCGGCCGGCCCACCCAGAGTGCGCGCCGGCGCAGCTGGGTCAGGGCGAAGTCGCGGGAGAGGAGCCGGAAGGCGAGCTCGTAGCGGAGGTAGACCAGGGGGCCGCCGATGGCGCCGACGAGGATGATGACCGAGCGGGCGATCTGGAGGCGGAGGAGGAAGAGCAGGAGGATCAGTCCGACGACCGTGAAGCTGCAGCTGCGCAGGAGGGCGAAGAGGGCCCGCAGCCGGTGGGGAGGGCGGGGCGACTCATAAAACCCCTGGCCGGCGAGCACCAGCGGGCCCAGCACCGCGACCACGGGGGCGAGCCAGAGATAACCCGCGCCGGGCTCCAGCGCCTGCCAGCGGAACCAGTCGACCCCGGTGACGCGCAGGAGATAGGCCACCCACAGGGCCAGCGCGAACAGGCCGCCGTCCGCGACCTGCAGCAGACGCATCCGGATCCGTTGAGGATGGGTGAGCATGGGGCGGGACAGCCCTTAGAAATTCTTCGGGTAGGATATGCCGTTGGCGTCGGTGAACGTCAGGCCGTCGGCCGCCACCTTGGTGAGGCGGATCCCGAGGGTGTAATCCACCATGTCGTTCACGCGGTACACCCGGTCGTTCATCAGCACCTTGCTGTCGGTGCCGGAGGAGCGAATGCCCATGACGTGGTGGGCGTCGACAATGGTCAGGATGGGGAGGTCCGGGGCGGGGGCCGGCGACGGCGCGGCGGGGGCGGGCGGGGCCGCGGCGGCGCGGGTGTCGGGCTTGGGCGCCGGGGCGACCGGCGGGGGCACGAGGACCGGGGCGACGATCACCGGACTGGGGGTGGCGGCGGGCGCGGGCGCGGCGGCGACCGGCCGGGGCACCGGGCGGGCCGGCGCCGGGGAGCGGTTGAAGAAGTAGACCGTGAGGACGACGGCGACGACCGCGGCGGCGACGGCGCTGGCGACGACCAGGGTGAGGGTCTGCGCCGGCAGGGGGGCGCCGCGCCGCAGGCCGTGGGCGGCGTGGCCGCCGCCCGGCATGGGCGGCAGGTCGGCTGGATTGCCCGTGCGCTGGAGCTGCGCTTTTTTCAGCGCGTCGTTGATCAGGCTCATGGCGGCGGGGGTCAGGAGGTGAGCTTGTCCATGTCGCGGAGGGCGCGGCGGGCATCCCAGTAGTTCACCTCGTCCGACCCGCGGATGAAGGCGGAGAGCATGGCCTTGTCGCAGAGATTATTGACGATGCGGGGAATGCCCTTGCTGCCGCGGTGGATGGCCCGGAGGGCCCATTTGGTGAAGCTGGGCCGGCCCATGCCGCCGGCCAGGGTGAGCCGGTGCTGGATGTATTGCTGGACGTCGGTGAGGGACAGCGGGTGCAGCTCGTAGTGCACGAGGATGCGCTGGCGCAGCTGGCGCAGCTCGTCGCGGGCGAGCACCGCCTTGAGCTCGGGCTGGCCCATCAGGACGATCTGCAGGAGCTTCTGCTTGTCGGTCTCGAGATTCGACAGCAGCCGGATCTGCTCGAGCACGTTGAAGGAGAGGTTCTGGGCCTCATCGATGATGAGCACGATGTCGCGGCCGACCTCGATGCGGGCCAGCAGCACCCGGTTCATCTGGGCGACCAGGTCGACCTGGCTGCGGGCCAGCTTGGTCTCGCCGAGGTCGGTGAGGATGGCCTTGAGCATCTGGGTCTCGGTCACCCGCGGGTTGAGGATGAGCGCCGTGTCGTACTTGGCCGGGTCGAGCTCGTTCAGGAAGCAGCGGCAGAGCGTGGTCTTGCCGCAGCCCACCTCGCCCACGAGCACGATGAAGCCCTTCTTTTCCCGCACCCCGTACTTGAGGTGCTGGAGGGCTTCCTGGTGGGTGGGACTGAGGTATAAAAACCGGGGGTCAGGGGTGATGTTGAACGGCATCTCCTTGAACCCGAAAAAGCTCTGATACATGCGGACTTGGAGGTAGGCGGCCCCGGGGGAAAACGCACGCCAAAATCGCGGTCGGGGCGGGGTTTCACAAGTTTCAAACCAAGCGCGAGGGCGGACCGCCGCCGGGGTAGGCGGGGGCGGGGCGCGGTTGGCGGGAAAAGCATTGCGTGGGGCAGACGGCGCGCCGTTTATTTTGCGCCACCTTCCCGTGAATTTCCGCCGCCTCATCGTCAGCCTCTACCTTGTGCTCTTTATCGGGGTGGGGGTGGCCTCCGGGTTGTTTTTCTGGCAGACCAAGGCGGAATACGCGCAGCTGAAGCAGCAGGAGGCGGCCAACCGCCGCCGGCTGGCGGAGACCGAGGCGAAGCTGAAGGAGCAGGAAAAGATCATCGAGCGCCTGCGCAACGACCCGGCCTTTGTCGAGCGGGTCATCCGCCGCCGGCTGCACTACGCCAAGCCCGACGAATTCATCTTCCGCTTTGAGGAGTGAGGTGGCTCACTTTGTCCGCATGCCGCTGCCTCCCCTCATCGAGACCTTTCGCCGCGCCGGCCAGAGCCAGGTCTTCGCCTTTTTCGAACAGTTGGATCCCGCGGGCCAGCGGCAGCTGCTGCAGGAAGCGGCGGAGATCGACCTCGCGGAGGTGGACCGCCTGACGCGCACGCTGCTGACCGGGAGCGCGAGCGCGGGGGTGCCGTTCGCCGACCTGACGCCGGCCCCCTATGAGGCCCTGCCGGCGCAGGGGGGCGAGGCGGCGGCCTGGGCGCGGGCCAAGGCCGCGGGGGAGGAGGAACTGCGGGCCGGCCGGGTCGCGGCGTTCACCGTCGCCGGCGGCCAGGGCACCCGGCTGGGCTACGACGGGCCCAAGGGCACGTTCCCGGTCACGCCGCTCCGGCACAAGCCGCTCTTCCAGGTCTTCGCCGAGAAAATCCAGGCCGCCGGCGTCCGCTACGGCCAGCCCCTGCACTGGTTCATCATGACGAGCCACCAGAACCACGGGGCCACGGTCGCGTTCCTCGAGGAGCACCGGTATTTCGGCCTGGACCGCGCCCGGGTGCATTGCTTCCGCCAGGGCCGGATGCCGGCGGTGGACTTTGCCGGCCGGATCCTGCTGGAGACGCCCGGCACGCTCGCCCTCTCGCCGGACGGCCACGGCGGCTCGCTCCGGGCGCTCGAGCGCAGCGGCGCGCTGGACCTGATGCGCCGCGAGCACATCGAGACGCTGAGCTACTTCCAGGTCGACAACCCGCTGGTGCGCTGTGTCGACCCGGCGTTCATCGGCTGGCACCGGCTGCGCGGCTCGCAGATGTCGAGCAAGATGATCCCCAAGGCCTACCCCGAGGAGAAGCTCGGCCACTTCTGCCTGTTGGACGGGCGGCTCGTGGTCGTGGAGTACTCCGACCTGCCGCTGGCGATGCAGCGCGAGACCACGCCGGACGGGCAGCTCCGCTTCCGGGCGGGCAGCATCGCGATCCACATGCTGGACCGGGAGTTCATCCGGGGAATCGCCGCCGGCGGCGAGGGCGTCGCGCTGCCGTTTCACCGCGCGGACAAGAAGATCCCGACAGTGGATGCCGCCGGCCGGCCGGTGAAGCCGGCGCAGCCCAACGGCGTGAAGTTCGAGCTGTTCGTGTTCGACGCCCAGCCCTTTGCCGCCCATCCGCTCGTGATCGAGACCAGCCGGGCCGACGACTTCTCGCCGGTGAAGAACGCCACCGGCGTCGATTCGCCGCAGACCTGCCGCGACGACCAGCTCCGCCAATTCGCCCGCTGGCTGCGGGCCAACGGCGCCGAGGTCGCGACGGATGCGAGCGGGCGGCCGCACGCGGGGCTGGAAGTCTCGCCGCGCTTTGGCTATGACGAGGACTCCTTTGCCGAGTCCTGGGGCCGACTCTCGCCCCGGCCGGCCATCACCGACGGCCTCTATCTCGACTGCAACCCTCCATGACCACGCTTGAGCAAATCAAATCGGCGGCGGCGACGGGCGCACTGCTGCCCGGGGCCGTCGAAAATCTCACGGCCTTCCTCGGGGCGGGCCTGCCGGCGTGGGCCGTGGCCAGCATCGAGGAGCTCGTGGCTCGGGCGGAGTGGTCCGAGCTGAACGACCGGTTCTACCGCTACGTCGAATTTGGCACCGGGGGCATGCGCGGCCGCACGATCGGGCTGGTCCCGGCGGCGGCGGAAACTGGCGTGCTCAGCGCGGCGGGCACGCCCGAGCATGCGGCCATCGGCAGCAACCTGCTGAACGACTTCACCCTCATCCGCGCCGTGGTCGGGCTGTACCGCTACACGCACCACTATCTGGCGGCCCGCGCGGACGCCCCCCGCCCGAAGCTCGTCATCGCGCACGACGTCCGCCACTTCTCGCGGCATTTCTGCGAGCTGGCGGCCTCGACCTGGATCCGGCTCGGCGGCGAGGCGTTCATTTTCGACGGTCCGCGGCCCACGCCGCAGCTCAGCTTCAGCGTGCGCTGGCTGCGGGCCCACGCCGGCATCGTGATCACGGCGAGCCACAATCCGCCGCACGACAACGGGTTCAAGGCCTACTTCGAGGACGGCGCGCAGGTGATTCCCCCCCATGACCAGGGCATTGTCGCCGAGGTCAACGCAGTGGCGCTGGCGGAGGTGGGGCGGTTCCTCGCCAAGGACCTGGCGCAGGTCACGACGCTCGATCGCGCGGCGGACGACGCCTACCTGGCCGTGGCGTCGAAGGCGCTGCTCGACCCCGCGGTCCTGCACCAGAACAAGCTCAAGGTCGT
>CAIKTR010000044.1 GCA_903830425.1 uncultured Opitutia bacterium | reverse complement strand
TACCTGAAGCTGCCCGTGCTCTGGCGCCTCTTCGGCAAGCAGTTCCTCGTGGTCGCGGAGAAAATTTAGGGCCGACCCGGCTTGCCACCGGCGACCCCGACGGCGGCGGGTCCTCCGCTTCAGCGCGAGAATTCCGGCACGCTCCAGCAGCACCAGTCCATCACATCGGTCTGACCGGAATGGGAGGTCACGATGATTTCCCACTCGGCCGCGCCCGCCTCAGGCAGTCCGATTTCCAATACCTTGAGCCCGCGATCCTCGGGCACGGCGGCGGGATTCAGGTAGCGGTTCAACAGGGTCCGGCTCACGCGACCGTCAAAGAGCCGGACCTCGAAGCCCGCGCCATCCGTGACCGGCGTGCCCTGATAGGTGCCCGGCGGCAGCCCGTAGGCGAGCCGCAGGTGGCGGGCGCCGGCCGGCACCTTGAAACTCATGAGGCCATTGGCGTGGAGCTTGCGCTGCAACAGGCCGTCAAACGCCTCCCCCGGCAGCGGGTAATGCGCCCGCACCGCCGGATCGGTGACGTCCACGTGGAAGCGCTTGGGCAGTTGCCGGTGAAACACGGTCCAGTGGGCGTCATGCTCGATGTAATTCCGCCCATAGACCGACCGCTGCCGCACAGCCGCCAGCGTGTTGAACTCCGCCGCCACGGCATAGGTCTCGTCAAACAGCCGCGGGATGGCCTCGCGCATGCGGATGATTTCCCACGGCCGCAGCACCAGCCAGTCGGGCGAGAGATATTCCGCCAAATGGGCCCAATTCACCCCGACCGCCCGGATGGCCCGAACCGTTTCCCGCGACGACAGGCCAGGAAAATCGTAAGTTTTCATCCCGGAAAAATACCCGATGTGCCCCAGCGGCTCCATGAACACGGTGTCCCCGGGCTGCGCGTGCTCCTTGAGCCAGAGCCCCGTCTGCTTCCGGACCGCGCCGGCACTCAGTTCCTGCTCCACCGCCATCTGCCGCATCATCTGCCAGGTCTGCCAGCCCTCCACCGCCAACCCGACAAACACGAGCGCGACCACGCCGCGCGCCGCGCCCAGACGCCAGCCCGTACCGCCGGCTCCGGCCCGGGCTTGGGCCACCAAGCCACCCAGCGCCACCGCCGCCAGCAAGGCCGGGCCAGGGAGATACCAGGGGAAGGGGAAAAAGGGGAAATACGACAGGTAGCCGTGCAGGCCGCAAAAGGCGAAGGACGCCACCCGCGTCTCCATCCGTGTGCCCGGCACCAGCCAGACCGCGGCCACCAGCAGGCCCAGCCCACGGGCCGCTGTCACCAGCCAGACCGGCCAGCCGCCGATCTGGAAATAGGACGCCAAGAACGTCGCCTCCAGCGAGGTCTCCCCGCGCCACACCGACACCGGGAACCGCACCAGCGTCCCGAGCAGCCCCGCCAGCGTTTTCACCTCGGTCATCACGCCGCCTTTCGCCGTGATCGTGTGCGGCACCGGCGTGCCGTAATACCACCAGGCCCAGATGAACCACGGCAGGTACAGTGCGGTGCAGGTCAAGCCCGCCAGCAGGAAGACCTTCAGCCACTCCCGCCGCTGCAGCCCCGTGACGGCCGGATCATTGAACAGCCAGACCCCCGCCGCGAGCAGCCCGATGTAGAGAAAACTGTCCGGTCGCGTCCACATCAGTGCCGCCCACGCCAGCCCGAGGTGAACCCACCGACGGCTCCGGCACACCAGGAGCGCCCAGAGGGTGTAGGCAATGAACAGGAGCAGGAACCCTGTCTCCATGCCATTGATCGTGAAATCGATGCTCTTGGCATCGAGCGCGGCCCAGCTCACGACCGCGAGCGCGGCAAACCACCCGTAGGCCAGACGCCGCGCCAGCGTGAAGATCAAGGCGATCGCCCCGGCCAAGGCCGCCGCGCTCCAGAGCCGGAAGATCCAAATCGCCGCCGCATCCGAAGTGGTGCCCGTGAGCCGGCAGGCTGCCGCCGGCAGCAGCACCCCCAGCGGCGAGGTGAAGGTGTGCAGTCGGTCCCCCACGTTGAACACCAACCCCTGTCCGGTCGCGAGATGCTGGCTGGAACGATACGTGATGTAGTAGTCCTCCCACACATGGTTCGTCGCCAGCGCCCATGCGAGGGCCAGCGAAAAAACCAGGCCGAAAATGGCCCACCGCTGGCGGGACTCCGAGTGCAGGATGCGATCCATCCCCTATGTCCTAGTTCATCCCGGCAATTATTGGGAAGCCGGATCTCCGCCCACCTCCCG
>CAIKTR010000043.1 GCA_903830425.1 uncultured Opitutia bacterium | reverse complement strand
GTGCAGACCCAGGCGGGCGTGTGGTTCATGATGCGGATCCAGCCCTACCGCACTCTCGAGCATGTCATCGAGGGGGTGGTGCTGACTTTTGTGGACGTCACCGAGACGAGGCTGGCGCAGGAGGCCCTGCGGGTGAGCGAGCTTCGTTACCTGAGCGTCCTGTCGGCCATGTCCGAGGGCATCGTCGCGCAGGATCTCGCCGGAGTCATCACGGCCTGGAATCCCGCGGCGGAGCGCATCCTGGGCCTGGCCGGCGAGCAGCTGCGGGGGCGGGTGTCCCGCGATTCGCGCTGGCGCAGCATCCATACGGACGGCACGCCGTTCCCGGGCGAGACCCACCCCAGCATGGTGGTGCTGCAGACCGGGGTGGCGCAGCTGGGCGTTGTCATGGGCGTGCACAAGCCCGACGACACGCTGACTTGGATCAGCATCAACGCGGAGCCGGTGCTCGACCCCAAGGACCGTTTGATGACGGGGGTGGTGACCTCGTTCACGGACATCACCGAGCGCCGGCAGATGGAGCAGATCCTGAGCAAGGCCAACGAGCAGCTCCGCCTCGCCGTGGTGGTGCGCGATGCGCACGACGCGATCACGGTGCAGGATCTCACGGGCCGCACCATGGCCTGGAACCCCGGCGCGGTGCGGATGTACGGCTGGAGCGAGGCCGAGGCGCTGGCGATGAACGTCCAGGACCGGATCCCGGAGGGCCTGCGCATCGGCGCGCTGGCCACGCTTACCCAGCTGAGCCAGGCGAAAATCTTGCAGCCCTATGCGACGCAGCGGCTCATCAAGTCGGGCGCGAAGGTGGAGGTCTCGATTGTTTCCACCGCCCTGCTGGACGAAGCCGGGCGGCTGTATGCGATCGCGACCACGGAACGGGTGGTCCGCGGCCAGGAGCCATGACCCGCAAGGAAAAAAATCCTGATGACGCCGGTCCGGGACCGGCCGGGTCCCCGGCCGGGACGTCGGGGCCGAGCCTGCGCCAGCGGGCGGAGGCGGCCTTCCGGGAGACCGGCCCCCTGGCCCCGGAGGCCACGCGCTCGTTGCTGCACGAGTTGCAGGTGCACCAGATCGAGCTGGAAATGCAGAACGAGGAGCTGCGCCGGTCGCAGAACGAGCTGGAGGCCTCGCGGGCCAGCTACCAGAACCTCTATGAGTTTTCGCCGGCGGGCCATTGCACCCTGAGTGAGCAGGGGCTGATCCTGCAGGCCAACCTCACGTTCGCGTCCCTGCTGGGCGTACCCCGGGCCAAGCTGCACCAGCAGCTCTTCTTTCGCTTCATCCTCAAGGAGGATCAGGATGCGTTCTACCTGCTGCGCAAGCAGCTCGTGGCGATCGGCGAGCCGCAAGCCCGCGACCTGCGGCTGGTCCGGCCCGACGGCAGCTTCCTCTGGGCGCACGCGACGGCCACCATCGCCCATGACCAGACCGGCACCCCTGTGCACCGGATCGAGCTCGTCGACATCAGCGAGCGGAAACGCCTGGAGGAGCAGCTGCTGAAGCAGGCGGTCATCCTGGGCAAGATGGTCGCAAACATCGGCGATGTGATTGTCATCATCGATGCGGAAGGAATCAACCGGTACAAGAGCCCGAATCTTGAGGCCACGTTTGGCTGGAAGCCGGAAGAGCTGGTAGGTGCAAAGGCCCTGGAAAATCTGCATCCCGACGACCAGGATGCCGCCCGGCAGTTCCTGGGCGAGATACTGGCTGGATCCAAGGCGAAGATCGGCTTTGAATGCCGATACCGGTGCAAGAACGGGCAGTACCGGTGGATTCATTTCACCGGAGTCAACCTCCTCAGCGACCCGGACATTCGGGGGCTGTTGGGGAATTATCACGACATCACGGAGCGTCGGAGACTGGAGGAGGAGAGTCGGGTTTACCAGCGCCAGGTGCTGGAGGCGCAGAAGCACGAGAGCCTCAGCGTGCTGGCCGGCGGCATCGCGCATGACTTCAACAACATCCTGGCCGGCGTCCTGGGCCAGGCCGAGCTGGTTATCCGCGATTTGCCCGCCGACTCCCCCGCGCAGGAGCACCTGAAATACGTCCGGGAGGGCGCCCTGCGCGCCGCCGATCTCAGCGGCCAGATGCTCGCCTACTCGGGCCGGGGGCATTTCTTCATCCAGCCCGAGTCCCTCAATCAGGCCGTGGAGAAAGTCGTGAACCTGCTCCGCCTCACCGTCAGAAAATCCATTGGGTTCGTCGTGCAGCTCGACCCGACCCAGCCCCTGATCCTGGCCGATGCCGCCCAGCTGCGCCATGTGATCACGAGCCTGCTGGTCAATGCCGCCGAGGCGATCGGCGAGGGCGGCGGGACCATCACCGTTCGGACGGGCCGGGCCCAGCCGGAGGCCGCCGCGTCGGGCACCACGGTCCTGCTGCCCGCCCCGTCCGCGGGGTCCACCGCCTTTCTGGAGGTGGCGGACACCGGGTGCGGGATGGATGCCGCGACACAGGCCAAGATTTTTGAGCCCTTTTTCTCCACCAAGTTCACCGGCCGCGGCCTGGGGCTGGCCGCGGTGCTGGGCATCATGCGGGGGCACAACGGGGCGATCAAAATCCGCTCCGTGCCGGGGCAGGGCGCGACCTTCCAGCTGTTTTTCCCCTGCGCCGCGGAGTCCGAGGCGGTGCCGGTGGCGGTCGCCACCGCGGCGACCCCCGCCGCCGCCCCGGGCTGCGTGCTGATCGTCGACGACGACGAGGCCATCCGCATCACGGTGGGCGACATGCTGGAGCTGGAGGGCTTCGAGGTGGTGCGGGCGAGCGACGGACGCGAGGCCGTGGCGATCTTCCAGGCCGAGCCGGAGCGGTTCCGGCTGGTGCTGATGGACCTGACGATGCCGCACCTGGACGGCGTGCAGGCGTGCATGGCCATGCGGTGCATCCGGGCGAACGTGCGCGTCGTGCTGATGAGCGGCTTTGACCGGCAGGAGGCGATCGGCCGGTTCAAGGGCGCCGCCCCGGCGGGCTACCTCCAGAAGCCCTTTGCCTACGCGGAACTGTTCAAGGTCCTGCACGCCGCGCTGGCGGCGGGCTAGGGCGCCGCGGCTCAGCCCCCGGGCGCCGCCCCGGCCGGCCCATACGTGCAGCGGCGCGCTTCGTCCGCAAAGGCCGCCAGCAGCGCCTCGTCCGCCTCGAAAAACTGGTCCGAGGGGCAGAGAATGTAGCCGCCCTCGCGGCCCGCCGCCTCGAAGCAGCGCCGCACCTCGCCCCGGGTCTGCGCGGGCGTGCCGCCGACAAAATGGTGGTACTGGTCGAACCCGCCGATCAGGCAGATGTCGCGCGGGATCCGCCGCCGCGCCTCCGCCAGGTTGGCGTCGCCCCCCATCGCCGGCGGCGTGAAGGTCTCCATCGCGTCCGGCCGCATCGCCGCAATGCGCTCCAGCAGCGGCATCATCCCGCCGCACGTGTGGTAGGCGATGCGCTGGCCGCGCTGGTGCGCCCGCTGGATCAGCGCCGCGTCGTACGGCGCGACAAACTCGTCGAAGATCCGCGGCGAGATGACCGACGACGACGCGCTGCCGCCCCCCAGCTCGAGCAGGTCGAAGCGCGCCCCGGCCATGGAGTCGAGGTGGACCTGCTTGCGCCGCTGGAGCAGCGCGAGGAACTCGTGCACCCAGCCCGGATCGTCGAAGGTCGCCAGGATCATCTCCTCGGTGCCGGCCAGGCAGGTGGCGTCCTGCCAGGTGCCGGGCTGGCCGAAGACGTCGAAGCAGCACACGTACGAGCGCACCAGCCCGCGCTCGCCGTAGGCCTCGGCCGCCTGGTTGACCGTCGCCACATCGCAGAGCGGCGCGGTGCAGAACTCGCCGATCAGCTCAATGTCGCGCCGGGCCTTCACCAGCGGCTCGACCACCCACGCGCTGTAGCGGTCGGACTCCAGCACCATGCTCAGCGTGCCCTTCGGCGTGACGAAGCTCCAGCGGGTCGCGGGATACTCCCGGCCGGGCAGGTCCTCGCGGCGGACGCGCCACTGGTCGCTCGCGATGCGGCGGCTTTCGAGAAAGCCGATCTCGCCCTGGTCGGGGTCGTAATACTCCCCCCGCGCCGGATCCGGCCGGTGGGGCGCCAGGTAGAGGATCGGATCCAGCCCGAAGCGGTCGTAGAAATCCTGCTCCGCCAGGTGCACCACGTTCTGCAGGAAGTACGACGGGACCCAGTGGGTCGTGACCGGCAGCCGGTCCGGCTTGCCGCCGGCCAGCGCCGTGAGGAAGCGCTGCTTGGATGTCATCATGGGACGGAAGGCGTGTGCAGTCTGAATCAGCCCTGGGGTTTCCGATCGCCGAGGAGACTGGCCGCCCCGGCCGGGTTTGTCGATCTCCGGCGGCGGAGCCCGGGGTTGCCAACCCCGCCGCTTCCCCTCACATCAACCCACCTCCCGGACGTCCCGGATCCCTCCCTCTCCCGCCCGCCCCCCATGGCCATCGATTTTACCCCGGAACGCTGGCAGCGCCTCAAGGCCAACTCCCGCCGCTGGTGGGCCGGCCAGCTGGAGCGCCCGCTCATCAACATCTACAGCGGCAGCCGGCAGCCCGACCGGCCGGCCTCCGCCCTGCCGGGCCTCGACCGCCGCTCCCTCTACGACCGGTCCATCTCCCCCGAGGCCGTCGTGGACCGGTGGGATTACGAGCTCGCCCACGTCGAGTTCCTCGGCGACGCCTTCCCCTGCGTCTGGCCGGACCTGGGCCCGGGCTGCATCGCCGCCTTCATGGCCAACGGCGTCGCCGAGCCCCAGGCGGACACGGTCTGGTTTCACCCCCGGCACGACCTGCCGATCGCCGACCTCCACTTCGAGTTCGACCCCGGCAACGCCTGCTTCCAGCACCTGCTGGCCGTCTGCCAGGTGGCCATGGACCGCTGGCAGGGGCGCGTCCAGGTGGCCATGACCGACCTGGGCGGCAACCTCGACATCCTCTCCGCCTTCCGCCCCGGGGAAAAGCTGCTGCTCGACCTCTACGACTCGCCCGCGGAGGTCCAGCGCCTCGCCTGGGAGGCCCACCACGCCTGGTGGCAGTATTACGAGGCGATCAACGCGGTGCTGCAGCCGCGGAACCCCGGCTACACGGCCTGGACCCAGATCTTCTCGGACGTGCCGTATTACATCCTCCAGTGCGATTTCTGCTACATGATCGGGCCGAAAATGTTCGACGAGTTCGTCCAGCCGGAGCTGGCCGCCTCCTGCCGGCGACTCGGCAACGCCTTCTACCACCTCGACGGCCCGGGCCAGCTGGCGCACCTCGACTCGCTCCTGAGCATCCCGGAGCTCAAGGGCGTGCAGTGGGTGCCCGGCACGGGCCGGCCGGAACAGGCCGAGTGGCCCGAGGTGCTCCGCCGGATCCGCCGGTCCGGCAAGCTGCTCCAGATCTGGGGCGAGCTCTCCACCCTCGAAAAAGTCGACGAGCTGCTCGGCTCGGCCGCCGGCGTGATCTTCCTCACCTGGGCCCAGCCCGGCGAAAAGCCGGCGGTGGAGCGGCTGCTCCGGAAGTACGGGGCCGAGTGAGGCCGCCGGCCGGGCGCCCCGCGCCTACCGGAGCATCAGCTTCACCGCCGCGAACACCAGCACCGCGGCCAGCGCCCGCTGCAGCACCCGCGGGCTAAGGACAAACGCGCCCAGCCAGGAGCCGACCAGCGCGCCCGCCAGCCCGGCCGCCGCGAGGACCGCCGTCTCCGGGCGAATCCCGCCCCCCGCCGGCAGCCGCCCGGCCAGCCCCGCCAGCGAGTTCGCCACGATGAAGACCGCGGAGACCGCGGAGGTCTGCTTGGCCGTCGCCCAGCGCGCCAGCAGCAGCACCGGGCTCAGGAAAATCCCGCCGCCGACGCCGACCACCCCCGAGAGCAGCCCGAGGCCCGCGCCGAGGCCGATCCGCGTCGCGACCCCGGGGCGCGGCGCGAGCGCCGCCGCCGGCGTCCCGGCCGGCGCGATCCAAAACAGGCGCAGCCCGGCCAGCAGCAGCACCCCGCCGACGAGCCCGTGATAGGCCCCGGCCGGGAGCGGCAGCCGCGCGCCGAGGTAGGCCCAGGGCACGGAACCGGCCAGCAGCGGCCAGGCCAGCGTCCACGAGAAGTGCCGCGCCAGCCGGTAGAGCCCAAAGGAGGTGCCGGCGACCACGAGGTTGATGAGCAGCGCGGTGATCGCGACCTCGCGCGGGAGCAGCGGGGACAGCGCCAGCAGCGCCAGGTAGCCGGAGGCCCCGCCGTGCCCCACCAGCGAGTACACCAGCGCGATCAGCGCCACCCCGAGCGGCCACCAGAGGGGGGACGTGCCGGCGATCATGGCGCGGCGGGCCGGGTGCGCAGGGCGAGGGCCGCCCCGCCGGCGAGGGAGTAGGCCTGGGTCCAGCCCTCGCGGCGCAGGCGGTGCACCAGCTGGCTGCTGCGCACGCCGCGCGCGCAGACAAACAGGCAGGGCTGGCCGCGGTCGAGCGTGCCGAGCCAGTCGTCCAGGCGCGAGAGCGGGTGGTGCCGCCACGCCGGCGTGCCGAGCGCGACCTCCGGCCGCGCCTCGTGCGCCTCGCGCAGGTCCACCACCGTCCAGCCGGCCAGGTCGCGCCCCGGCGCCCAGGCGTCGAGCTCGACCGGCGCCGGCGGCGGCGGCGTCCCCGCCGCGCGGCCGCAGGTGGGGCAGTGCGGGTTCGCCACCCGGCGGATCCGCGT
>CAIKTR010000042.1 GCA_903830425.1 uncultured Opitutia bacterium | reverse complement strand
GCGCGACCTGGCGGCGGCGGGCTACGACGTGGTCGGCGCCGCCACCCGCGGGGGCCGGCTCGGCGCGGGCCCCGGCGGCCGGCGCGGGGAGACGGCGGCCCCGCCGGTGGCGCTGGTGCTCGGCAACGAGGAGCAGGGGCTGGCGCCGGACGTCACCGCGGCCTGCACGCGGCTGGTGACCATTCCCGGCAGCGGCAAGGTCGAGTCGCTCAACGTCTCGGTCGCCGCCGCCCTGCTGATGTGGGAACTGCAGGCGAAGCGCTGAGGCCGCGGCCTGCCGCGGGGCTCGGGCGGCGCCCGGGGCTCAGTAGTCGTCCATCACGAACCACATGATCCAGGTGAGGCCGACGCTGCACAGCACGATGCCGGCCCCGCCGCAGACCAGGGTGAAGATGTTCCGGCCGAAGAAGGCCATCGCCCCCGCCAGCCCGAGGTTGACGGTGATCAGCAGGAGCCAGTAGTCGCGCCGGCGGCGGGAGGGGCGCTTCGGCACCAGAACCACCTCGTAGTCCCCCGCCTCGCTGGCGCGCGCGAGGTTGTCCTGGAGCATCGCGTGGACCTCGTTTTTCGCCGGGGCGACGGCCGGCGGGGCCGGCGAGGCCGCGGCCTGGCGGCAGAGCACGCGGGCGTCGACGGCCGGGGTGTCGTCGCGGCCGTCCAGCGGGCGGTTGGTGCGCTCGAATTCCGTCGGCTTGAAGCCGAAGGTGCGCCGCGGGGCTTCCGGCGGGAACGGGTCGGACGGCGAGTCGCTCACCGGCGCAGCGAAGACCCCGGACCGCCTGCCGCCAAGCGCAAAGCCGCCGGGGTGGGCCGCCGCCTCAGATCTCCCAGCTGGCCACGGCGTCCCCGAGCAGGGCGGAGCCCCCCTGGTCCTGGCGGGCGCGGACGACGAGCTGGTCGGCCTTGAAGTAGGCGACGGAGTCGGGCGGGACCGACTGCATGATCCAGACGTTGGAGCCGATGACCGAGTTGGCGCCGATCCGGGTGTCGCCGCCGAGGATGGTGGCGTGGGCGTAGATGGTGACGTGGTCGCCGATCTCGGGGTGGCGCTTGATGCCCTTGACGGGATCGCCGGTGGGGCCGATCTCGAAGGATTTCGCGCCGAGCGTGACGCCCTGGTAGAGCTTGACGTGGTGGCCGATGCGGGCGGTCTCGCCGATGACGACGCCGGTGCCGTGATCGATGAAGAAATGCGTGCCGATGGTGGCGCCGGGGTGGAGGTCGGTGCCGGTGCGCTCGTGGCCGTATTCGGTCAGCATGCGCGGCACCAGCGGGACGCCGAGCTGGTGCAGGACGTGCGCGAAGCGCTGGACGGAGATGGCGAGGACGCAGGGGTAGGCGAGGATGATTTCCTCGATGCTGCGCGCGGCCGGATCGCCGCGGTAGGCGGCGGTGACGTCGGTCTGGATGACCTGGCGCAGGGCCGGCAGCTGGCCGAGGGCGTCGGCGGCGAGCGCGCGGGCCTGGCCGGCCGGGTCGGGGGCGCGGGCGAAGCGGAGGCTCTTTTCAATCTCCGCGGTCAGCCGCTGGTGGAACCCGGCGAGGGAGGCGTCGACGTGGGCCGGCACGTCCTGCTTGGTGAGCGCGGTCGCCTCGAAAAACCCCGGGAACATCAGGTGCATGTAGTCCGAGGCGAGCCGCTGCACCGAGTCCTGGGCGGGCAGGTTGACCCCGTCGAGGTGGTTGATGCCGCCGTGCTGCTGGTAGGAGTCCAGCAAGGCCTGCTTGATGGGGGTGAGGTTCATGGGGGGCAGCGAGTAGTGAGGCGTGGGGGGCGGGCAGCGCAAGCGTGCGTAGTCGGCGCGGCGACCGCCGCCGGTTCAGAGGGGGGACCGCGCGGCCCCGCGGTCGGCGCTGAAGCTCCCGAGGGTGAGCGCGCGGGCCTTGGCCTCCCGCCTCCGGCGGCCGGTGGGCCCCTCGTGGCTGCCGCTGAATTCGGTCAGGACCCGGCCGGCGCAGTCAACTTTCACGGGTAGCTTCACTCCGGCAGTAAACTCAACGCGGCGGAAGGGGGGCAACTTCATTTGCGCGCGGCGGGGGCCGGTCGGCCGCGAATTAACGGGGGGTGGGAGCACATTGGAGTTGGCGGGAAGGGCAAACCCCCTCTGGCTGGGCGGGCGTGCCGCCGGTTGCCGGTGCGCCCCCTATGACCTCCCGCGAACGCATTCTGACGGCGGCCCGCCGCGGCCGACCCGATCGCATTCCCCTTGATATCTGGATGACGGTGGAGGTGCGCGACCGGCTGCAGGCGCACTTTGGCGTGGCAACGGAGGCGGAGGTCTGGTCCCGCCTGCATCTCGACAAGATCGTGGGGGTCAGCCCGCGCTACGTCGGCCCGCCGGCGCGCGAGCTGCCCGGCGGGGGCTGGCAGGTCCCGCCCTGGTGGATGAGCGTGCGCGAGATCGCCTACGGCACCGGGCACTACAGCGAGCCGGTGGGCTGGGCGCTGAAGGACGTGACGACGCTGGCGGAGCTGGAGGCGTTCCAGTGGCCGAGCGCGGACTGGTATGACTTTTCCACGATCGAGGCGCAGTGCGACGCGTGGCCGGAGAACGCGATCGAGGGGTGTTATGTGGCGCCGTTCTACTGGCACAACCACCTGCGGGGGCTGGAGCAGAGCTGCGTGGACCTGATCGCCGAGCCCGAGCTCACGGAGTACATGCTCGGGCGCATCTCGCAGTTCTGCTGGGACTATGCGAACCGGTTCTTCGAGGCCGGGAAGGGCAAGATCCACGTGACGCAGGTGACCGACGACTACGGCTCGCAGCACGACCTGATGATCAGCGTCGACTGCTACCGGCGGTGGTTCAAGCCGCTGCAGAAGAAGTTCACGGACCTGGCGCACCAGGCGGGCGCGCTGGTGATGCACCACGACGACGGGGCGATCCGCCGGATCATCCCGGACTTTGTCGAGCTGGGCGTGGACATCCTCAACCCGATCCAGCACGTGTGCCCGGGCATGGAGATGGCGGGGCTGAAGCGCGACTTCGGGGCGAGCCTCTGCTTCCATGGCGGCGTGGACAACCAGGACGTGCTGCCCCACGGCAGCGTGGAGGACGTGCGGCGGGAGGTGCGCGACTGCATGAACCAGCTGGGCACCGACGGCGGCTACATCCTGGCGCCCTGCCACA
Organism: uncultured Opitutia bacterium; assembly: GCA_903830425.1. Classification (GTDB taxonomy): domain Bacteria; phylum Verrucomicrobiota; class Verrucomicrobiia; order Opitutales; family Opitutaceae; genus Opi-474. Next base: position 7,497 of record CAIKTR010000042.1, on the reverse strand, counting down.
ACATCCAGCCGGTCACCCCGACGGAAAACATCATCGCCCTGTACGAGACCGCGTGGAGCGAGGGCTGGTACTGAGCCGGGCGCGGGCGGCGCCGGCCCTCAGGCCATCCGGAAGCTGGAGCTGACCTGGAAGACGGCGCTGACGATCGCGAAGGCGATGAAGCCGACGACGACGAACACCGCCAGCAGGACGACGGTGGCGATGACCTTCACGAACAGGTTCAGCTGGCCGGAGATCACCCGCCGGTAGTTGCGGGCGATCTCGTGGAGGCTGGGGACGACATTGCCGGTGTTTTCGCCGACGGTCAGGCGGTCGATCACCAGATCGGGGAAGCAGCCCGTCCGGGTGAGCGAACTGGACAGGGCCTCGCCCTCGAGCACGCGGTCGGTGGCCTCGTGGAAGGCCTGGCGGTGCACGCGGTTCCCGATCTGCCGCTCGGTCATGCGCAGGGCCTCGACGGCGGTGATGCCGTTGGCGAGGAGCACGCCGAGGGTCTGGCTGAAGGCGAGGACGGTCTGGGCCACGAGGAACGGCCCGAGGAGGGGCAGGCGCAGCAGCCAGGCGTCGCTGGTGATGCGGCCGGCCTCGGTCTGCCGCCAGCGCCAGGCGGAGACCCCGCCGAGCACGGCCGCGCCGACGAGCAGCAGGCCGTAGTGCAGGGAGAAGTTCGCGCAGCCGACCAGGAGGCGGGTGGACAGCGGCAGCTCGCCGTGGAGGGAGTCAAACAGCGCCTGCAGGCGGGGCAGCAGGAAGAACAGGAAGAAGAGCACGAGCGCGCCGGCGACGAAGATGAGGAGGAGCGGGTAGGCCAGCGCGGTGAGCAGCTGCGTGCGGAGGTCGCGCTGCTCGTTGAGGTGCGCGATCAGCCGCTCCAGCGTGTCGGTGAGCGAGCCGGTGGCCTCGCCGGCCTGAAACAGGCTGAGGGTGGACGGGTCGAAGACCGCCGGGTAGTCGGCCATGGCGCGGGAGAGCGGGGCGCCCTCGCTCAGGCGCTCCCACAGCCCGCCGCTCAGCGCGCGCAGGCCGGGATCCTTGATCCGGACCGAGAGCAGCCGCACGGCCTCGCCGGCGGACATGCCGCTGGTGAGCAGGTCGTGCAGGGCCTCGAGGAACGGCAGCCGGTGCTTGCGCGTGAGCACCACGACGGTGGCGGCGGCCGCGGGCCGGGGGTCGCGGCTGGCGGGGCCGCCGGCCTCCTCGACGGCCTCGACCTGCAGCCCGCGCGCGGCGAGGAGCCGGAGCGCGTCCTTGCGGCTCGGCGCGTCGAGGGCGTCGGACACGCGCTGGCCGGCGCGGTCGCGGGCACGGTAGGTGAAGCGGGGCATCGGGGGAGGGGGTGGCTAGGCGCCGGCGGGAGCGGGGGCGGCGCGCCGGATCATTTTTCCGCGACCGTGATCACGCGCAGGACCTCGTCGAGGGTGGTGTGGCCGGCCTTGACCTTCTCCCAGCTGCTCTGGCCGAGGGTGCGCATGCCGTGGCGGCGGGCGGCGTCGGCCAGCGTGCGGGTGCTCTCGCGCTTCAGCACGAGCTCGTGCATCTCGTCGTTCAGCCGGAAGATCTCGAAAATCCCGATGCGGCCGCGGTAGCCCGTGCCGCGGCACCGGTCGCAGCCGACGGGGGCCGACAGCTGGGTGACGTGCTCGGCCTCGGCCGGGTCGCAGCCGAGGATCGAGAGGCTCTCGATCAGCTTCACCCGCGTGACCGGGGCGGGCCGCGCGCACTGCGGGCAGAGGCGGCGCACCAGCCGCTGGGCGATGACCAGCTCGATCGCCGAGGCGACGAGGAAGGGCTCGATCCCCATGTCCACCAGCCGGGTGATCGCGCCCGGGGCGTCGTTGGTGTGGAGGGTGGAGAACACCAGGTGGCCCGTGAGCGAGGCGCGGATGGCGATCTCGGCGGTGTCCTTGTCGCGGATTTCGCCGACCATGATGACGTCGGGATCCTGGCGGAGCACGTGGCGGAGCGCGTCGGCGAAGGAGAGCCCGATCTCGGGCCGCACCTGCATCTGGTTCACCCCGGGCACCTCGTATTCGATCGGGTCCTCGATCGTGATGATGCGCAGGTCGGTGGAGTTGATCTTCCGGAGGAACGCGTTGAGCGACGTGCTCTTGCCCGAGCCGGTCGGGCCGGTGACGAGGATGATGCCGTGGGGGTAGTCGAGGATCTGGGTGATCTGCCGCTGCTCCTCGGCGCTCATGCCGAGGCGGTCCATCGTGTACGCCTCCTTCTTCTGGTTCAGGAGCCGGAGCGAGATGGACTCGGCGTAGATCGTCGGGATGGTCGAGACGCGGATGTCGAGGGTGGCCCCGTTGGCCTTGAAGTTGATCCGGCCGTCCTGGGGCAGGCGCTTCTCCGAGATGTTGAGCCGCGCCATGATCTTGAGGCGCGAGATGATGGCGTCCTGAAAGTGGAGGAGGTTCTCCGGGACGGGCACGGGCACGAGCAGGCCGTCGACGCGGTAGCGGATGCGCAGCTGGCCCTCCTGGGGCTCCCAGTGGATGTCGGTCGCCTGGTCCTCGACCGCCTGCGAGATCACGTCGGTGACGAACCGCACCACGGCGGCGTCCTCGTCCACGACCTCCTCGTTGGGCGAGACGGTTTCCGGGGCGACGTAGGAGTCGTCGCCGTCCTCCAGCGAGCCGGAGCCGACGCCGAAGTGCTCGATGATGAGCTGGTGGACGCGCTCGGGCACGGCGAGGTGCCAGACGGGGGTGCGCGGGGTGAAGGTGCGCAGCCAGTCGGCCATCACGTCATCCGGCAGCCAGGCGGTGGCGAGGTGGAGGGGGCGGCCGGCGGCGGGGTCGGACTCGGTGGGCGGGGGCGCGCCGAAGCGGATGGGGATGACCTGGTAGTCGTGCACGAGCCGGGCCGGCAGGAGGCCGCGGGCGTCGGGGTCGGGCTCGAGGTTGCTGGCCACGTCGAGCCCGGCGGCGGCGGCGAGGGTGGTGAGGGCGTCGGCCTCGGCCAGTTCCAGGGCGGCGGCGAGGGCGCCGAGGCGTTTCTCCCGCGAGGCCTCCTGGATGGCCTGAGTCTGCGCGGCGGAGAGGCGCGCGGCGAGGGCGGTCGGGAGGAACGCGGGGGCGGTCGCGGGCATGGCGGCGGCGGCGCGGTTACGGCTTCCGCGCCGGGGCGGCGGGCTTCGGGGTCAGGAACTCGTTGATCTGGTCCTTGTTCGACAGCTGGTCGATGGTCTCGCGGGCGTCGGCCATGCCGCCGGCGACGGGGATGACGTGGGGCCGGATGAAGAGGAGGAGCTCGGTGCGCTCGGCGGTCTTGGTGCGGCTGCCGAAGAGGTGGCTGATGATGGGGATTTCCGCGAGGAAGCCCACCTTGGCGCGGTTGGTGTCGTTCTTCGTGCGCTGCAGGCCGCCGAGGACGATCATCTGGCCGTCGTTGACGTTGACGAACGAGGTGGCCAGGCGCGTGCCGATGATGGGCTGGTCGTTGCCGTCGATGGTGACCTTGCCGACGACGTCGTTCACCTCCTGCGAGATCTTCAGCTGGATGCTGCCGTCGTCGCCGATCAGCGGCGTGACCTTCAGGTCGATGGCGATGTCCTTGTAGGTGACCTGGGACTGGGTGCTGAAGCCGGTGGACCCGACCGAGGTCGGCGTGGCGGACGAGCCGGTGATGATGGGCTGCTGCTGGCCGACCTTGACCTCCGCCTCCTTGTTGTGGGTCGTCATGATCATCGGGTTGGAGAGGATCTTCACGTTGCTCTTGGAGCCGGCGTCGGTCATCGCGGCGGTGAACGAGAGCGGGTCGACGATGCCGCTGCTGATGTCCCAGCCGGCGACGGCGCCCTCGACCTTGGTGATCTTCGTGGTGCCGAGAGGATTCTGGCCGACGGTGAGGTTGAGGGCGGAGAGGCCGGTCTTGTCGGTGTCGGAGAGGGTGACCTCGACGATGAGCACCTCGATCCGGACCTGGGCGAGGAGGATGTCGACCTTGGCGACGAGCTCGCGGATGAGGCGGATGTCGTCGACCGTGCCGGAGACGACGACGGCGTTGCTGCGCTCGTCGGGGAGGACGGTGATGAGGGTGCTGAACTCGTCGGTGGGAATGCCGAGGCTGGCGAGGACGGGGGCGCCGGCGGCCGCCGGGGCGGGGGTGGCCGGGGAGGAGCCGGGGCGGGAGGTGCTGCCGGCGCCGCTTTTCTGCGCGATGTTGTTCTGGCCGGAGACCAGCTGGGTGAGGAGGGAGGCGACGTCCTTGGCGGTGGCGTGCTTGAGGTAGATCACCTCGTTGCGGGTGTTGAGCTCGCCCTTGACGTCGAGCTTGGCGATGAGCTCGTCGAAGAGGGCGTGCTGGCGCGGGTCGGCGAGCAGGATGATCTGGTTGGTGCGGTCGTCGGCGTTGTAGCTGGTGGCGGTGCCGAGCTGGGTCTGGAGCGGGCCCTGGAAGAGGGCGTGGAGCTTGGTGACGAGGTCGCTGGCCTTGGCGAACGACAGGGAGTAGAACTTGGGCGCGAGCCCGGCGGAGTTGGGCTTGTCGAGCTGGCGGAGCAGGGACTCGACGCGCTGGAGGTTGCTGATGCTGTCGGTGATGAGCGCGGCGTTGGCCTTGTCGAGGGAGACGATGCCGTTGGCGACGCCGGGGGACATCAGGGGCGAGATCTGGGGGACGAACTCGTTGACCCGGAGGAACTCGAGCTGGAAGAGCTTGGTGGCGACGCGGCCGCTGGGCGGGAGGGCGAGGGTGGAGCCGTCGATCATCTCGGGCGCCTCGGTCTTGACCTGGGCCAGGCCGACGACCTTCAGGAATTTGTCGCCGAGGGGGGAGATGCCGACGCCGTTGAGCGAGAGGAGCGTCTCGAGGGCGGTGATGGCCTCGGACTTGGGCACGGCCTTGTTGAGCTTGAGGGTGTAGGTGGCGGCGGGCAGGGCCTGGGGGCGGAGGATGGTGCGGCCGGTGTAGATCTCGAGGGCGCCGAGGACGGTGTCGATGTCGGCGTCGGCCAGCTTGATGGGGCCCACGAGCTCCTCGCCGGCGGGGGCGGGAGGCGGGGTCTGGGCGAGCCCGCCCAGGGTGGCCAGGGAGAGGAGGGCGGCGAGGCGCAGGCGGGAAAAAAGCGGGCTCATGGCAGGGTGGTGGGCGGGGGAGGTGGTTGGCCGGCTGGGAAACAGGGATGAGAGGTGAAAGCGCCGGGGTTGTAAACCGTGTTGTGCTAGGACGTCGGGCGCGCGCGAAAGTTGCCGAAATCAGCCCGCGCCCGTCCGCCCCGCGTGGGCTGCCGCCTGGCCGGGGCCGGATTTGCCGCTTGCCGCTCCCGGGCCGGCGGCCAACGCTGCGCGACCGCGATGCCCAACAGTTTCGGAAAACTTTTCACGATCACCACTTGGGGCGAAAGCCATGGCGCGGCCGTGGGCGTGGTCCTCGACGGCTGCCCGCCCGGCCTGGCGGTGACGGCGGAGGAAATCCAGGTTGAGCTCGATCGCCGCCGTCCCGGGCAGAGCGACCTCGTGACCCCGCGGCAGGAGGCGGACCGGGTGGAGATCCTGGCGGGCCTGTTCGAGGGCCGGACGACGGGCGCGCCGATCTCGCTGCTGGTCCGGAATGCCGACCAGCGCCCGGGGGCCTACGACGAGATGCGGGAGAAGTTCCGCCCGTCGCACGCCGACTACACCTATCAGGCCAAGTACGGCCGGCGCGACCACCGGGGCGGCGGGCGCAGTTCCGCGCGCGAGACCATCGGCCGGGTGGCGGCCGGGGCGATCGCCCGGAAGATCCTGGCGCTGGCGGGCGGCGTGGAGCTGCGGGCGTTCGTGACCCAGGTGCACGACCTGGCGGTGCCGGCCGCGGCCCTGGAGCAATTTCCCACGCTGGCGGAGGTCGAGGCGACGGCGGTGCGCTGCCCGCATCCGGCGACCGCGGCGGCGATGATTGAGCGCATCCAGGCGGTGCGCCGCGACGGCGACTCGGTGGGCGGCGTGATCGAGTGCCGGGTGCGCGGCCTGCCGCCCGGGCTGGGCGAGCCGGTGTTCGACCGGCTGGAGGCCGACCTGGCGAAGGCGATGCTGTCGCTGCCGGCGACGAAGGGCTTCGAGCTGGGCAGCGGCTTTGCGGGCACCCGCCTCAAGGGATCCGAGCACAACGACGCCTTCGTGTCGGCGGCGGGCCGCGTGCGCACGGCCACCAACCGCTCCGGCGGCGTGCAGGGCGGCATCAGCAACGGCGAGGAACTGGTCTTCCGCGTCGCCTTCAAGCCCACCGCCACGATTCTTCAGCCCCAGGCCACGGTCGACGTCCAGGGGACGGCAACCGAGCTGACGGCCCGCGGCCGGCACGACCCCTGCGTCTTGCCGCGCGCCGTGCCGATCGTCGAGGCGATGACGGCACTGGTGCTGGTGGACCACTGGCTGCGCCAGAGCGCGCAGAACCGGACGTTCCAGTTCTGAAGTTCCCGCCGGCGCGGATGCGGGCGGCTCCTTCGGGTGAAAACACCGGCCCGGGATTTTCTTGGGTCTGGGGTTGCGGGATCGGGGGTCTGGGTTCTTCGTGGGCGGCAGACATGGCGGACCAACCACTCATCTACCTGATTTTGGGCGCGGCCGGCTCGGGCCGGCGCGAAGTGCTGGTGGACTTGATCGAGGCCGGGCTGGCGGAGGGCGACCGCGCGGCGGTGCTGCTGGCCGGGACCGAGGCCCCCAGCGAGTTCGACGCCCGGCTGCCCGGGCTCACGCGCTGGACGTGGCAGGACGACTTCATCCTCGCCGCGCTGCCGGCGGGGGCCACGCACGTGTTTTTCGTGACCGACGGCCGGCGCAATCCGGTGGAGCAGCTCGAGACGCTCAAGACCTGGATCGAGGCGCAGCCGGCGGAGCTCGGGCGCATCCTCTGCGTGGTGAACTGCCAGCTCGCGGAACAGCACCCGCCGCTGCTCGCGTGGTTCGAGGCCTGCGTGCATTTCTCGGATGTGGTGCTGCTCACGCGCCGCGAGGGCGTGGTGAACAAGTGGCTGAGCGAGTTCCGCGCGCACTTCGACGGCCAGTTTTACCCCTGCCTCTTTGAACTGGTGCGGGAGGGCCGGGTGAAAAATCCCGCGCTGGTGCTGGACCCGCTGGCGCGCCGGATGTCCCACGTGTTTGACGCGGAGCAGGACTGGATCTTCACCGACGCGGACGGGGAGGTGATCGACGAGGAGGAGGAGACCGAGGGCGACGAGGAGGTCGAGGCGAAGCAGGAGGAGGACCCCTATTTCGTCCGCGACGCCGCCAATCGGCGGGTGAATAAGATCCCGGACATCGGGCGCTATCTGGAGGCGCCCGCGACCGGGGGCCCGGCGACGGCCTGAGGGAACGCGCCCGGTCCGGCCGCCCCGGTGTGGGGCGCGACCGGCTGAGTGCTGACGGTCCCAAGCCGGCGGGCGGCCTACTTCACCGCGGCGACGGCGGCGACGAACACCTTGGCGCGGGCGGTGATGGCGGCCCAGTTTTTCTCCTTCAGGGACTTGGCCTCGACCAGCGAGCTGCCGGCGGCGGTCGCGAAGGCGCCGGC
>CAIKTR010000041.1 GCA_903830425.1 uncultured Opitutia bacterium | reverse complement strand
GTGTAGAGCGTCGCGAGCTCGCCCATGCGGTCCAGGATCTTGCCGACGACCTTGAGCACGCCGTCCTGCGTCTGCAGAAAGGACACCGCGTTGGCGACATTGTTGGAAGCTGCGCCGGACCGCTTGGCGGCCGCCGACAACTTCATCGAGACGGCCAGACCGCCGGCATCGTCCGAGGGGGTAACAATCTTCGAACCGCTGGAAAGCCGGTTCAGGCTCTTCTGCAGGTTCTCATTCGAAGCCGCGAGGTTATTGGAGGCAACCGTCGCTGCGTAGTTGGTATTAATGACGACTGACATGGTGATCTTCCTTGATCCTAGATGCGACGTCCGTGTCGCTGACGTATTCAGGGGAGCGGCTCTGAATCGCGCCGATCGTGGCCTTTTGCCTCGACGTGTGGAGCAATCGGACCGCGCCCGGAAAACCTTTAGGTCAAACGGACGGAATATTTTTCCGCGGCGTCCCGGCGGCGCAAAGTCCTCGGGCCGCCCCGCTGCCACCGCCGGAGTGAGGCGCGCCGGGGCGAGTCCGGGAGGGCGCGTCGGCGGCTGCTGGTCTCTGCGGTTGGCGGACGTGGCTCAGTCGCCGACGTGCGGCGGCGTGGGTGCGGTCCGGCCTCCTCGGCCGGTCGCGGGGTCAGCCGGAGCGGGGAGGGCGTTCGGGCTCAAGCGGGGGACCGAACGTGACGATAGTGCCACCTAGAAAACCTGTCGCTGCACCATGTCCGGCATTCAAATCTCAGGGCTGCTCTCCAATTCCGCCTTCGACTGGAAGTCGATTGTCGACCAGCTGATCGCCGTGGGCAAGGTGCCGATCACCCGGCTCACCGCGCAGCAGACCCAGAACACCGAAAAAGTCACCGCGCTCGACACCCTGCGCACCGCGCTCACCGAGCTGAAGGATTCGCTCCAGACCATCCGCACCGACGACCTGTTCGCCTCCCGCAGCGTCAATTCCGACACGAGCGGCACGACGTGGAAATCGAACTCCGCCAGCGGCGCCACCATCGGCAACTACCAGATCGCGGTCCAGCAGCTCGCCACCGCCACCCGCATCCAGGGCGCCGCGGACATCGGCGCCGGCCTCGCGGCGACGAGCGACGTTTCCGGGCTGACCCTGGCCAGCCTCCGCACCGCCACCGCGGTGACCGCGGGCAGCTTCACCGTGAACGGCCAGGCGATCACGGTGGCCCTCACGGATTCCATGCAGGATGTCTTCGCCCGGATCGCCACCGCCACGGGCGGCGATGTGGCCGCCAGCTACGATGCGACCAGCGACACGGTGGCGCTCACGAGCCTCAGCGGCGAGGTCGTCCTCGGCGCGGCGAACGACACCAGCAATTTTCTCGCCGTGCTCAAGCTGGTCAACAACGGGACCAGCCCGGTCAGCAGCTCCGCCCGGCTGGGCACGCTCCAGCTCGCGAACCCGCTGGCCAGCTCCGGCCTGAAGGCGGCCCTCACCGCCGTGGACGGCTCCGGCAACGGCTCGTTCGTCCTCAACGGCGTCACCATCAGCTTCAACGCCACCACCGATTCCCTCGGCGCCGTGATCACCCGCATCAACCAGGCCGGCGCGGGGGTGACCGCCGCCTACGACGCGACCAACGACCGCGTGACCCTGACCAACGCCACCACCGGGGACCTGGGCCTGAGCCTGACGGAGGCGCCGGGCGGGCTGCTGGCCGCGCTCGGGCTCACCCTCCCGGCCGGGACCGCCATCCGGGGCACGAACGCGCATTTCACCGTCAACGGCGGCGCCACCCTGAGCAGCGCGAGCAACACCCTGCCGGCCTCGATCCACGGCATCACCGGCCTGAGCGTGACGGTGAACAGCCTGACGACCCAGACCGTGAGCGTGACCAGCGACACCGCCCCGATGCGGGCGGCGATCGACACCTTCATCGAGAAATTCAACGCGGTGCAGGATTTCATCGAGACCAGCACCCAGACCACGGTGACGGGCACCAAGGTCCAGACCTCGGTGCTCACGGACAACCGGGAGGTCCAGGGCTGGGCGAGCTCGCTCCGGGCCCTGGTTTTCGGCGCCGTCAGCGGGGTCACCGGCACGGTGCAGCGGCTCGACCACCTCGGGATCGATTTCAACTCCACCAGCGGGCACCTCACCGTCAAGAACGCCGACAAGCTGGCGAGCGCGCTCACGGACCGGCCCGAGGACGTCCAGTCGTTTTTTCTCACGGCCAACACGGGCCTGGTGTCCAAGGGCTACGACTACCTCGTCAGCCTGATCAGCGCGGACGGCGTCCAGCAGGCGCGGATCAGCCAGGCCTCGACTGCGATCGACACGCAGATTGCCACGCTGCAGGCCCGGCTCGACCGTGAGCGCGAGCAGCTGACCAATTCCTTCATCAAGATGCTCGACGCCCAGTCCGCCGCCCAGAGCCAGAACCAGACGCTCATCAGCGCGTTCTTCAACAACAACAACAGTAACACCTCCTGCTGGGTGGCCCGGGCCGTCTATGGCGGGCACAACCCGCGCTGGCTCGTGTTCCGCGCCTGGCTGCTGCACCGGGCGCCGCCCTGGTTCCGCTGGGTTTACCTCCGCCACGGGGCGCGCTTCGCCGCCTGGCTCGGCGACAAGCCGCGGCTCCAGGCGCTCATCCGTTCCTGGATGGACGCGCGGATCGCCGGCGCCTCGCTGCGGTGAGGCCCCGGACGCGCTCCCCACTCATGGCAATCACTCCCGTCCTTCCTGCCTGCCCCGCCGTCCCGGGCCGCCCCCCGCGGGTCCGCCGGTGCGCGGGCCCGGCGCTCCTGACCTCCTTGCTGGCCCTCGGGCTCTGGGCTGGCTGCCTGACGCCGCCCGGCGACGGCGCGGCGAACGCCGGTCCGGGCTTCACCCCGGTCAATTATGTCGGCGACCCCGTCCTGCCGCGCTCGGTGCGCCGCGTCGTCCTGCTCCCGCTGGCGGGCGCGACGGTGGCGCCGGCGGCGAGCCTGGCCGCCCTCGACCCGGTGCTGGCGGCGGCGCTGCAGCACCAAAACCGCTTTGAGGTCGTCGCGCTGCCCCGCCTCGAGTGCCTCCGGCTGTTCTCCGCGGAGGAGCTCTCCTCCGTCGCGGCGCTGCCGGCCAATTTCATGGCGGTGCTGCGCCGGGAGTACGCCGCCGATGCGGTGCTGCTGGTCGACGTGACGGTCTTTCGCGCCTACCGCCCGCTGGCCATCGGCCTGCGCGCCAAGCTGGCGACCGTGCAGGAGGTGCGCCTGGTCTGGACCTTCGACACCCTCTTCTCCGCGGCCGACCCGGCGGTGGCCGCCAGCGCCCGGCGCCATTTTCTGGCCGGCGGACGGCGCGAAGGGCCGGCGGATCTCAGCCCGGCGGCGCTGCAGTCGCCCTCCCTGTTCGCCGGCTATGCGGTCGAGGCCATGTTCGCCACGCTCCCGCCCCTCGCGACCGCCGGGAGCCCGGCGCCGGCCGGCCCCGACGGGGCCGGATCCCCTGACCGGGCGGATCGTCCGGTCGCGAAGTAGGCCTAAAGTCGGCTCGCTTTGGGCCGATAAAAAATCCTATCAATCAACGGCGTTCCCTGTAACCGAACTATCAGCGGCGGACCGTTTCGTAACTCGAAACAATCCAATGATTCCCTCCATGCCTTCATCCGCCCGGATTGCACCCACGGACGCCGCCTTGGCATCCGTCCAGCCGGTGACCCGGCTGAAAATCCAGCGCCCCGACCAGATCTCGACGGCCCGCGCCGCCGTGCTCCGCTCCTCCCTGGCGCAGGATCCGGAACTCCGCCCGGCCGTGGTGGCCCGCGCCCAGGCGCTGGTCGCCGACCCGGCCTACCCGCCGGTGGGCGTCCTCCGCCGCGTGGCCGAGCAGATCCTCGCCGCGCCCGACCTGAGCGAAAACGACGCCTGAGCCCCATGCTCGCCCGCGACTACGCCCAGACCTACCGCTCCAACGCGGTGCTCACCGCCAGCCGCGGTCAGCTGGTCCTCATGCTCTACGACGGCGTGCTGAAGTGCCTCGCCATCGCGCGGGACGCCTTTGACCGCCCCAGCGACGATCCCCGCCGGATCGAGACGATCAACCGGCAGCTCCTCAAGGCGCAGGCCATCATCACGGAGCTGCAGGACGGCCTGCGGGTCGACGCCGGCGGGGAGTTCGCCCGCACCCTCCAGCGCCTGTACGACTACCACAACCGTCGCCTGTTCGAGGCCAACCTCCGCAAGCAGGTTGAGCCCGTGATCGAGGTGGAGGCCCTGGTGCGCGACCTGCGCAATGCGTGGGCCGAGATGCTGTGCCAGCAGGAAGTGCCCGCGGTGCAGCACCGCTACGCCGTGGCCTGAAAATGCACGGGCCGGCTCCAGCCTTTCTCCGCCTGCTGGGCGCGCTGGAAGAGCTTTCCGTCCAGGAGGCCCGGCACGTGACGGACGAGGACTATGCGGCGGTCCGGCAAGTCCAGGAGCGCGCCGCGCCCCTGGTCACGGAACTGGCCCGGCTCGGCGCGGGCGCGGCCGACGCGGCTACGGCGCGGCCGCGGCTGGCGGCGCTGCTGGAGCGGCGGCAGCAGTGCCAGGAACGGCTGGCCCGGCAGATCGCCCGCGTCCGCGAGGCGCTGCTTTGCACCCAGGCGCACCAACGCCGGGTCGCGCAAGTGGCCCCGGCCTACGGCGGCCAGGCGCTGGGCGGCCCCCTGCGGCAGCTCCAGGTGCAGGGCTGAAGGCCGCCGGTTCCGACCCGGCGCCCGATCCTCCGGCCGCGCGTGCCGGCCGCGGATGATTTTTCGCCGGCCAAATCGCCGGCGCTTCCCCGCGGGCGCAGAGTTGCCAATCTCCGCCGCGCCCGGCAGATCTTCCCCGGCCTGCGCCGGAGGCAGATCCTCCGGACCGGCCAACGATGACTCCACTCCTGCGACGACTGGTTCGAACCCTCTGGCTGGGCGGGGTGGCGCTGCTGGGGGTGCCGCCCGCGCCCGCGGCTCCGGCCGCCCTGGTGCGGTATGTCGCCGCCGACGGGGACGACCGCTGGTCGGGCATCCCGGCGACGCCGAATCTGGCGCGGACGGACGGACCGTTTGCTTCCCTCGCGCGGGCGCGCGACGCGCTCCAGGCGCTCAAGGCGGGGTCCGGTCTGCCCCAGGGGGCGACCGTGCTCGTGCGCGGCGGCGTGTACCGCCTCAGCGCCCCCCTGGTCCTCGGGCCCGCGGATTCAGGCCTGGCCGACGCCCCGATGGTGTACGCGGCGTTTCCGGGCGAGTCCGTCCGGCTGCGCGGCAGCATCGTCCTGCAGGGCTGGCGGCCCGCCCGCGGCCGGATCTGGCAGGCGTCCGTCCCCGCCGGCCGGCGGGACGTCCGGTTCTGGCAGCTGTTCTACCGGGGCCGCCGCCAGATTCTGGCGCGCACGCCCAATTTTGATCCGCAGCACCCGCGTTCCGGCGGATTCTCGTACGCCGCCGGTGCGGTCGAGCAGGGCAGCCGGGAACTGCTGCCCTACGACCCGGACCACCTGGATCCGGCGCGGTGGTCGCGGCCGACGGAAGGCCGCGTCCATGTCTGGGCGTGGCGCAACTGGAACCATGACATCTCCCCCATCCGGGCGGTCGACCTGCCGCGGCACACGCTGGCGCTGGCGCAGCCGGCCCGCTACCTGATCATGCGGGGCAACCGCTTCTTCGTGGACAATCTCCTCGAGGAACTGGATGCGCCGGGAGAGTGGTATTACGAGCGGCAGACCGGGCAGGTGTATTTTTGGCCCCCCGATGAAAGGAATCCGGGCGACGCGGTGTCCGTGCCGGTGCTGGACAACCTGATCACCGTGCAGGGCGACGCCCGCACCGGCGCGGTTGCCGGCCAGATCCAGCTGCGCGGCTTCGATCTGGCGGAAACGAACGACACCCTCGTCCGCCTGTCGCGCACGGCCGACTGCCGCATCACGGGCGCGACCTTCACGCACTGCGGCGGAACGGCGCTGCGGCTGGACGACGGCGCACACCACAACCGGGTCGCCGGCTGCGATTTTCACCAGGTGGGCGGGCCGGCCATCAGTTTGGAGGACACGGTGGACTGGACCCACCGGCCGGAGGGACATCTGGCCTTCAACGTCATCGACAACAATCATGTCCACGACGTCGGCGAGGGCGGGGAGGCGTGGAGCGCGATCGCCCTCCTGCCCAGCTGCGGCGGCAATGCCAGCCATGACAACGTGATTTCGCACAACCTGGTGCACGACACGCCGCGGCAGGGCATCGCCTTCAACGGGCAGGGCAATGTCGTCGAATACAACCACGTCCACCACACGAACCAGGAGCAGTCCGACACCGGGGCGATCGGCATGGGCTCGCGCGACATCCACGAGCGCGGCAGCGTCATCCGCTACAACTACGTCCACGACGCGGGCGGTTACCACATGCTCCAGCCCGGCGTCTGGGCCTACCCGCACTTTTGCTGGGGCATCTATCTGGATGACTACACCAGCGGGGTCCGGATCTACGGCAATCTCGTGGTCAACGCCTACCGGGGCGCCGTGATGGTGCACGGCGGGCAGGACAATCTCATCGCCAACAACCTCTTCGTCGACGGCGCCGCCCAGCAGCTGCAGTATGCCCCCATCGACAGCCTCACCAGCGGCCGCACCCCCGCGCACCCGGATAAGGGCCCGTGGCTGATGACCGGCACCCGGTGCGTGGGGAATATTTTTTATTACCCCGGCGCGGAGAGCAACTGGCTCAAGGGCGATAAGTGGCGCCAGATCCTCGCGGAGTCGGACCGCAATGTCATTTGGGCTGGCGGCCGGCCGGTGACGATCCCGCAGCTGCGCGCGGCCCCGGGCGGCGACTGGGCGGCTTGGCAGCAGCTCGGCTTTGATCGCGCCTCGGTGGTGGCCGACCCGCAGCTGGTGGATCCCCGGCGGGGGGACTATCGGCTGCGCCCGGGCTCCCCGGCGCTGCAGCTGGGCTTCATCCCCCTGCCGTTGGCGCAGATGGGGCTGTACCCGTCGGCGGAACGGGCTTCCTGGCCGGTGGCGGCCGACCCGTGGCGGGAGGAGCATCTCCGCCATCCGGTTGATGCCGGCCGTCCGTCGCGCGGGCCGCGCTGAACCCGAGTCGCGGGGCGCCTCAGCCGGTCATGGCCAGGCGGGGAGACTCCTCCGCCGACGCCGGGCTGGCCTCGAGCATCTCCGTCGGAGTCTCCGCGGGCAGTTCCGCGGGGATCGCGGCCTGGACGGGCGGACCCGCGAGCCAGCTGGAGGCGATCTGCCGGGCCTCGGACAGCCAGTTGACCTGGGGCTTGGCGTAGATCGCGATCAGCGAGGTGGCGGTGACGCCGGTCCAGCCGAGGTTGACCTTCAGGCACTGCGAACCGTCGGCGAGCAGGAAGCTCTGCAGGAAAATCGTGCCGCCCGGCGCCGCCGCCTCGTCCACGGCGTCCGGCGGGGTGGTCAGGGTCAGCCGGGCGAGGCCGGACTTGTAGTTGACCGTGCGCAGGCTGTCCCAGGTGGGCCCCATGTTGGCGGCGGATTCTTTGCGCAGGGCCTGCTCGATCTCGGAGAGCAGGGAAAGCAGTCGGGTGGCCATGGTGGTAACCGGGAGGAAAGGGGGCGGAAAGAAACCTAGCCCACCCATCGGCGCGCCGGCGGGAAACTTGAGGGCCTTTTCCCGCCCGGGCCGTTCCGGCCGGGCGCGCGGGCCGAGCGCGGCGCGCGAACATTTGTTTGAAACGGAAGCGGGGTCTGTCTTGATGGCCGACCCCCGAGCGCCGGTCGCCCGGTCTTCCGCCCCATGCCACTCGAAAAAATCCTCATCGTCGAAGATGAACCCGTGGTGCGGAACCTCCTGCTGCGCATCTTTGAGCGGCACAAGTTCAGCGTGGCGATCGCGACCAACCTGGCCGAGGCCAGCGCCGCGGTGCAGCGCGAGTCGTACGACCTGATGATGCTCGACATCCGGCTGCCGGATGGCGACGGCCAGAAGTTTCTCGAGCAGATGGTGGCGCTGCCGGAGCGGCCGCTGGTCGTGATGGTCACCGGCTTTGGCACGATCGGGTCCGCGGTGGACTCGATGCGCGCCGGCGCCTTCGACTATGTCCTGAAGCCCTTTTCCCCCAGCCAGATTGATGTCATCGTCAGCAAGGCGCAGCGGTACCAGCAGCTGCTGAGCGTCAACCGCCTGCTCTCGGACGACCCCGAGGACGCGGACAACGCGCTGGTGGGCCGCAGCCCGGCGATGCAGCGGCTGCGCCAGCTGATCGAGCGCGTGGCGCCGACCGACGCCACCGTGCTCCTGACCGGCGAGAGCGGCACGGGCAAGGAGCTGATCGCGCGCGAATTCTACCGCCGGAGCCCGCGCCGCGGCCAGGCCTTCATCAAGGTCAACTGCGCGGCCATCTCCGAGACCCTGATCGAGAGCGAGTTTTTCGGCCACGAGCGCGGCGCCTTCACCGGGGCGACCGAGCGCCGGGTGGGTCGCTTCGAGCTCGCCCACCAGGGCACCCTGCTGCTCGACGAGGTCAGCGAGATTCCGGCGGCGCTGCAGGCCAAGCTGCTGCGCGTGCTGCAGGAGCGCGAGTTTGAGCGGGTCGGCGGCAACCGCACGATCAAGGTCAACGTCCGCATCATCGCCACCTCCAACCGCGACCTCCTCCGCTGCGTCGAGCAGGGCGGGTTCCGGCAGGACCTGTATTACCGGCTCAATGTCTTCCCCGTGCAGGTGCCGCCGCTGTGCGACCGGGTCGACGACGTCCTGGTCCTGGCCGAGCACTTCCTGCGGCGGTTCGCCCGCAAGCACGGCGTCAAGGTGACCGGCCTGAGCGACTCCGCCAGCGCCGCCGTCATGGCCTACCGCTGGCCCGGCAACGTGCGCGAACTCCAGAACACCCTCGAGCGCGCCGTCATCCTGTCCGAGCCCGGCCGGCTGATCACCGCGGCCGCCCTCGGCCTGCCGGCCGATCTTTCCCTCGCCGAACTGCCGGCGCCGGCCGCCGCGCCCGCCGATGATCCGGCGATCGCGCTGGATCCGGCGGCGGGTCCGGCCGTGACCAGTCCGGATGGCGCGGTGCTCCGCCTGGATGCCCTGGAAAAGCAGGCCATTCTCGCCGCGCTCCGGCAGACGGCCGGCAATCGGACGCAGGCCGCCGCCGCGCTCGGGATCAGCATCCGCACCCTGCGCAACAAGCTGCAGGAATACCGCGACGCGGGCGAGCCCGTGCACGCGGATACTGACGCGGCCGACGCCTGAGCCGGGTTCGCCCCGCCGGGCGGCGGACGGGCCGGCCCCCTGGGCCGCGGCGTCTTCAGAACGGGCAGACCTCCCGGGGCGGAGCGGCGCCCTGGCGTGCGGACTTTCGGCGGAATCGGCACAAAGGGTTAAATTGCTGCATAAATGAGCCGATACCCAACCAGTCCAACGTCGCGCCCCCTATGCCCGTCATCCAGGAAATCACCAAAAAGCTGGTCAGCGAAAACATTCATCGTGCGGTCAACGATGTGTTCCGGACCATGCTCGCCCGCCAACCGGAGTTTGTCTCCGAAACCCTGCACGATGCCGGCGCCCATGCCCCGGCGGCCGCGGCCGGCGCCGAGGCCAACCGGCCGCAGATCGTCGGCACCGTGGGCTTCATCGGGGACGTCACCGGCCTCATCTACCTCTACTTCGACCTCGGCTTCGCCCGCCTCGCCACCGGCCACCTGCTCGGCATGACCGAGGCCGAGCTGGAGGCCGCCGACGACGAGGTGGTCAACGACGCGATCGGCGAGCTGACCAACATGACGGTGGGCAGCTTCAAGAACGGCTTCTGCGACGCCGGCTACCCGTGCAAGCTCACCATCCCGTCAATCCTGCGCGGCAACAACCTGCGCATCGAGCCGATCAGCTCGGCCATCCGCGACTCCTTCTGCTTCCAATGCGCGGGCCACCGCGTCGTCATCGATATCCTCATGAAAGTCGGCGATTGAGCCGATCCTTACCCTCATGCGCTACAAGCTGCTCACCGTCGACGATTCCAAGACCGTCCGCATGATTGTGCGGAAGGCCTTCAAGGGCTATGACTGTGAAATCCTCGAGGCGGGCAACGGCGTCGAGGGACTCGCCGTCGCCTCCAAGGAAATGCCCGACCTCATCCTGCTCGACGTCACCATGCCCGTCATGGACGGCGTGGAGATGCTCACCAAGCTGAAGTCCGACCCGGCGCTCAAGAGCATCCCGGTGATGATGCTGACGGCCGAGGGCGGCCGCGACCACGTGCTCAAGATCGCCAAGATCGGCGTGCGGGACTACCTGGTGAAGCCCTTCAAGGAGGACGTCCTGATTGAGAAGACCGGCCGCATCATCGACCTCAAGCCGCTCTCCGACGCCCCGGCCAAGGCCAAGTCCATCTTCGATCCCGCCACCATCCTCGTCGTCGAGGACAAGCCGGCGATCATCCAGCAGATCCAGGACGGCCTGAAGCACACGCCCTGGAAGGTCCATGGCGTCGCCGCCCAGGGCGAGGCGATCGATTTCTGCACGCGCACCCCGCCGGATCTCATCGTCGTGAGCCTGTCCCTGCCCGAGGAGTCGGCCTTCGCGCTGTTTCGCCTCGTGCGCACGAACATGAAGACGAAGTACACGCCGGTGTTCGCCCTGGTGGTGAAGACCGAGACAGCGCAGCAGCAGCAGGCGCAGACGGTCGGGTTCAGCGCGATCATCACCAAGCCGATCGACCTGGGCGACCTGGAGGCGAAGATGGCCAAGGCCATGAACCTCGACACCTCCCAGCGCTATTATGCGCTGGAGGGCGACACCTTCATCATGCGGCTGCCCGAGAACTGCGCGCCCGCGGTGCTGGCCGAGGTGGCCGACTACATGAAGGGCAAGTTCGCGCAGGCGGTCGACGCCGGCCAGAACAAGGTCGTGATCGACATCCACCAGCTCAAGGCGCTGCACATGGGCGTGATCAAGCTCCTCTTCCAGGCCATGCAGACCTGCCGCGACCTCGCGATGCACTTCGTGCTGGTCGGCAACCCGCAGATCATCACGGAGTGCAAGGGCTTCGAGGACACGCGCGGCTGGACGTTCTACGAGTCGATCGAGGAGGCGAAGGCCAACCTCGGCAAGTCCCCGGCGGCGGCCCAGCTCGCGGCCACGTAGGCCCGCCCGGCGCCGTGGCGCGCCCGGCCGTTTGGGATCCCAGCGTCGGCTGATTCGTCGCTCCGCGGCGAGTCCTTGCGTCCCCTCGTTCCGTGGCGCCAGCCACCCTGGGCTTGCCGACTGGGGGACGGGCGATCGCCCTGCCTCCGCGGCCTCCGGTGGTGGGCTGACTCGCGGGCGGCCGGAAAAACGTTCAGCGGCGGGGTGGGGCGAGCGGGCCTGTTGCCACCCCTTCCTGCGTTGGGTCGGGCCTGGCCGTCACCTGGGCGACGTCATGCGCCCGCCGGTCGCGCTAAGCGCGCCGGCCAGCGGCCCGAGCCCCGGGATCGGCGGCGGTCAGAAAACGACCTGCAGCCGGGTCAGCAGCCGCCCGCCATCGCGGAGCGATCCGGGCACCTGGCCCTCGAGGTAATCGACCATGAACTTGAGGTCGTCGCCCTTGAGGTAGTAATTCAGCCCGAAGGTGAAGGTCCGGATGGTGTTGCCGCCGGTCGCCGTGTTCGGATCGAACTGCTCCTCGCGCACCACGGCCTGCAGCTTGAGCGGCACGAGGAAATACGCCGCGGTGGCATGCCACCCCTCGGCGGTGAACGAGGCGGCCGGCACGGCCGTGACCGGCTTGAACGTGCCGCTGAGCCACTCGGCGCTCAGGTCGAGCCGCCCGTGGGTCCACTGGAGGTCCACGCCCTGCATGGCGCGTTTGCCGGTGAAGAGGTTGCCCGTCAGCCCCAGGTCGTTCCGGGACAGGCCGGCGTCCTCGGACCACAGCCCGCCGAGCCCCACCGTGACCTTGTCCTGGGCCGTGGCCAGGGGCGTGTAGCCGACATGCGCGGACTTCTGGAATTTGCTGTTGTCGTTGGCGCTGACGTTCGAGCCGTTGCCGTCCCCCACGATGACAAAATAGCTGACTTTCTTGTCCCAGAGCTCGCCGGCGGCGCCGACCGCCAGCTGGCGGCCGTCGGCCAGGCGGTCGCTGGAGAGGGAGCGCTCGATGGTCAGGATCTTGAGGTCGCTGGCCAGGGCCTCGGCGCCGTAGCCGGGCTTGAGCTGGCCGAAGCGGAGATTCAGGTAGGAGTACTTGCGCCAGTTGAGAAAGATCTCGTTCGCCCGGGCGTTCAGGCCCGTGCTGGCGCTGAGGGAGTTGCCCTGCAGGTCGAGCTCCGCCTTGAAGTCGAAATCCTCCGCCAGGGTGCCGGCCACGTAGATGCGGGCGCGGCGGAAGAAGAACCGGTCCTTGATGCTGGTCCAGCGCGGGTCGGACGCCCGGCCGAACTCGGCCTGCCCGTGGAGGAAGCCGCCGACGGTGAGCTTGCTCTCGCCGGCGCCGGGGCGGACCAGCACGGGCGCCGCCCCGTCCTTTCCGCCGAGCTGCTTGCGCAGGTCCGCGTTCTCGGTGGCGAGCCGCTGGACTTTCTG
>CAIKTR010000040.1 GCA_903830425.1 uncultured Opitutia bacterium | reverse complement strand
GTCACGCTTGTCAGGCCGGTGCAGTTGAAGAATGCATAGTTCCCGAGGCTGGTGACGCTGCTCGGGATCGTCACGCTCGTCAGGCCGGTGCAGGATTGGAACGCGCTGTCCCCGATACTGGTGACGCTGCTCGGGATCGTCACGCTCGTCAGGGCGGTGCAGTTTTGGAACGCACTCGCCCCGATGCTGATGACAGGATGGGAGGAGGGCCCGAGCACGCTGGGGATTGTCACGGCGCCGCCCGCACCGGTGTAGCCGGTAATCGTGACGGCACTGCCATTGTCGGTGTAGGAATAGTCCCCGGAGGTCAGGGCCCAGGCGCGGGGCGCCGCGCACAGGAGGCAGAGACATATCAGCCAGCGGACATGGGGGTGATTGTTGTTTTTCATAAAAAGTTCGGGCAGGGCACTCGTGCGGAAAGCAGATGGGCCGGCGCCGCGGTCGCGCAGCGAGCAACCCGGACAACGTCCGCCCGACCGGCCCGGCGGCGATCGGACCGGGCGCGAGGGGTTCGCCCGCCGAGCGGCGCATACCGGCCGGGCCGGCCGGTCATTGACGGGCGGGCGCGAGGAGCCGGATGTTTTCCCAGATCCTGGCTCGGGGCGCAGCAGCAGACGGCTCGGGCGGAGGAAGCCCAAGCTCCATCAACTGCGACTCGTGAAGTATCCTTCACGCAGACGATTAAAATGATCGGCTATTATTTTAATACCCAGAATAAGTACTAATTTTAGCTAATGCTTAAGTGCTATCCCTTATGGTTATACATGTATTCCCACTCTCGGGGCAAACATGGCTAGCATGCCTTCCTGGTTGCCGCGCATGGGGCGCGGAATGCCGCCAAGTCTGTAGTTAGCTGGATCGGGGCAACCGGCATGCCTTGCAGGTCAGGCGAATTCGCTTCGACGCCACCTCGCCTACGGTCGGACGCGGCGGAGGCCCTCTTCGCGCTGAAACGGACGCGACGGCGGCCCGCGCCATCCACTCAGTCACAGCCCGCAGTCGTGGCATCGAACCCTGCCGGCTGCCCGCAGCACTCTCCGGCAAGGCGTCACCAGTTGGATGCGGATATTTACACTCCGCTATCCGTTTTCCGTTCAGAACTTTTCCCGCCGCCCCGACCGTCATCGGCCCGGACCGTTGGGGCAACCGCGCCCCCCGCCCCCCAGCGGCCCGTTCCCAACCCCGGAACTCGCCCCCAAAAAAGCCCGCAACCTTTGGAGGCTACAGGCGTTTAAAATGGCGGGATGGACGGGACTCGAACCCGCGACCTTCTGCGTGACAGGCAGACGCTCTAACCAGCTGAGCTACCACCCCGTTAACCGGGAAAGGTGCGAAAAGTAGAATCGAGGTCAGGCAAGTCAAGAGTGGTTTTGCCCGCGCCACCTGCCCCACCCGTCCCGCCCCACGATCCGGTCGGATTTGCAGCGCTCCCCAAGCGGAAGGACCCGCCGGCGCGGACGGTCGGCCCTGGTCGCCAGATCCAACCTGGTCGTGCTCCGGCCCCCCGGCGTTCATGGGTTGATCCGCCCCGCGCCCCCGGCTGCCGGCTCGGGCCAGAGGGCGGCGACCGGCAAAAAATGCACAGCCTCCGGGCTGGTCACCGGCCGGTCCGCGTGGCATGAAGGGGGCAAGGGAGCATGTCAGCTGGATGCCCCAACCCTACCGTTCCAGCCGCGGCACGCTCCGAAACCAAGGAGTCCAATGAATACCTGGCTCAAATCCGCGCTGTACGGCGCGCTCATCGTGTTCGGTGCGCTGGCACTCGTGGTCGGCCTCGCCATCGCCGG
>CAIKTR010000039.1 GCA_903830425.1 uncultured Opitutia bacterium | reverse complement strand
TGCGGGGCGTGCATCCGCGGCTCGTGGTGGGCGGGGCGGACGTGGCGGCGCTGCGGGCGCAGCTGCGGGGACCGCTCGCGCCGCACTGGCGGCGGCTGCGGGAGCTGCTGCGGACCGGCTGGCAGCGGCCGTATGCGACGACGCCCGAGGGCAAGGTGCGGCCCGGGCCGGAGCGGCTGACGGGGGCGGACCGGACGCTGGTGGCGGCGTGCGGCGCGCTGCTGCGGCCGCGGCGGGCGACGGTGGCGCGGGCGCAGCGCGCCTTCTTCGCCTACCTGCGCGAGACGGCGCGGCCGGAGTTCGGGCCGCTCGGGATCGACACGCAGAGCGGCGAGGTGCTCTACGTGCTCTGCGTGGCTTACGACTGGCTGCAGCCCACGCTGTCCGCGGCGCAGCAGGCCCGGGCCCGGCGGCGGCTGGGGGAGATCGCGGCGATCTGCCGGCGGCACCTCGACCCGGCGCGGCGGGACTACGCGCAGGCACACTACCTCGGCTGCGGGCTCGGGCTGCTGGCCTTTGCGTTTCTCTTCTGGGAGGAGCATCCGGCGGCCCCGGCCTGGGCGGCGGAGCTGCGCGGGGCCTATGCGCGCGTGCTCGCGATGCTGCCGGCGGACGGCTTCTTTCCCCACGGGATCAACCTGTGGATCTACGAGCACGGCTTCCTGCTGCGCGGGCTGGAGCTGTTCCGGCAATGCGCCGGCGAGGACCTCTGGCGGTCCACGCCGTATTTCGCGGCGGCGTCGCGCTTCCGCGCGGCGGCGACCTCGCCCGCGGGCCGGCAGGGGGTGACGTTTGGCGACCCGCAGTACGTGGTGACGGGCGACAGCTGGTGCCACCTGCTGATCGCGCGGCGGACGGGATCGGCCGAGGCGCAGGCGCTGGGGGAGCGGCTGCTGGCGTCGTCCCCGGTGGGCACGGACCACCGGCATGCGCCGCCGCGGCGGCGGGTGTACGAGCTGCTGTGGCACGACGCGGGCCGGGCGGCGCGGGCGGCGGCGGACGGCGTGACGCGCTTTCCCGACGGCGGCCAGGTCTTTGTGCGGCGCGGCGACACGCTGGTGACGCTGCGGGCGGGGGCGCCGCTGGGGCGCCAGCGGCGGGCGGCGGGGGAGGCGGGCGGGTACGGCCACTCCGACCCGTGCAACGGCGCGGTGCTGGTGTGGCGCGGCGGGACGTTTGTCGGCAGCGGGCCGGGCCCGCTCTACCGGCGCGACACCGCGCTGCACAACCTCGTCACGGTGGATGGACGCGGCCAGGCGGGCGACGGCTGCGTGTGGTATCCGGACTGGCTGGCGGCGGGGTTCATTCCGCCGGAGCCGCGGGTGACGGTGCGCGGGAAAATCGTGCGGCTGCGGGTCGAGCTGGCGGCGGCCTACCTGCCGCACCTCGGGGTGCGGCGGCACACGCGGGTGCTGGTGATCGCGGCGGACGGCGCGGTGAGCGGCGTCGACACGGTGGAGCTGGCGCGGCCGGCGGAGATCGCGTGGCACTGGCACACCTGGGCGCGGGTGACGGCGCGCGGGGCGGGGTGGGCGCTGCGCGGCCCGGGCTGCGCGGCGCGGCTGAGCGTGGCGCCGGAGCCGGGGGAGACGGTGACGGCGGGGCCGGAGCAGTTCGTCGCGGCCTATCCGCACGAAGGCACGGTGGGCACGGAGATCGTGGTGGCGCGCCGGGGGCGCCGGGCGTGCTTCCGGTGGCGGCTGGACTTTTCGGCGCCGGGGGGCGCGCGGGGGCGGGGCCGGGCGGGCGTGAGCCCGCGGCGCGGCTAGGCGGGGGCGGCGACGAGGCGCTCGGCGTTGCGCCAGTAGATTTTTTCCACCACCGCGGGGTCGAGCGGGAGGGTCTGCAGGAAGTCGTGCAGCTCGCGCCCGTAGTAGTCGCGGCCGAAGAGGAGGCGGTCGGCGTAGCGGGTGAGGAAGGCCGCGGCGTGCGCCGGGTCGCGGGCGAGGGCGGTGCGGCCGGAGCCGGCGGAGAGGTCGGCGCACAGGTTCGGGTAGGTGTCGAAGAGACGGTAGAGCCGGCCGCCGGGGGTGACGGGGCCGTGGGGGTAGGGCGCGGGGCAAGCGTCGGCCTCGCCGCTGATCTCGCGCCAGAAGCCCGGGGCGTGGCCGATGAAGGTCGTCTCCGGGCAGGCCTGCAGGGCGCGCTCGAGGTGGCCGACGCCGCCGCCGTACCACTGCGGCTGGTAGGCGGGGGCGCCGGTGCGGGGGTCGGGCAGGTACTGCACGTCGAGGTGGAGCACGACCGGCAGGCCGAGCTTGCCGGCCTGGCGGAACAGCGCGAGGCAGCGCGGGTCGTCGAACGGCACGCGGAACTTCCATTCGCCGCACACGCGCACGCCGTGCATGTGGTGCGCGGCCTCGAGCAGGCGCGGGGCGTGGGGCCACAGCGGGTGGGGGCAGTAGCCGACGACGCAGCGGGCGGGGAACTTCTCCCGCACGGCCAGCAGGGCGGAGAGGGGGATGCCCGGGTGGGAGCCGTCGGGCAGGGTGAGGGCGGGGTCGAGGTAGGCGGCGTGCTCGGGGGACTGCTCGGCGGCGCCGAGCTGCCAGGTGAGCAGCCAGGCGTAGCCGATGCCGTGGGCGTCGAGGTCGGCGACGAGGTGGTGCTCGTCGCGCTGGTGCCAGCGGACGTGCTGGTGGGCGTCGACGATGCGCGAGGGGGCGGGCATGGTGGGGCCAGTGTGCGGCCCGGCGGCGGGGCGAGGAAGCACGAAGTGGGGCGGGGGCGGGAACCACGGGATTGCCAACGCCGGCGGGAGGGCCCATATCGTGGGTTCCCCCGCCGGCTCGGGAGTTGGAGGAAGCCCGGCGCCCCATGTTATCCCGCCTACGCGAGCTCCTGTCCTGGTGCCTGGTCCTGCTGCTGGCCGGGCTGGGCTTCTGGTGGGCGGGCCGCAGCCGGGAGCCGCGGTCGGAGCCCGGGCGCACGGAGATCACGTGGTACATGATCATCACGCCGCTGCGCGGGCTCTACGAGGAGCAGGTGGCGGCGTTCGAGCGGGCGCACCCCGGGATCAAGGTGCGCATTTGCTGGGTGCCGGGCGGCGAGTTCAACGTGAAGCTGAAGACGCTGGCGGCGGCGCACCAGCTGCCGGACCTGTTTTTCACGGGGGACGTCTGGCTGAGCTACCTGCTGCCGTTCACGCGCGACCTCACGCCCTACGTGCAGCGGGACGCGGCGGAGATCGGGCTGGAGGACTATTTCCCGGCGATCCGCCGGGCGATGCAGCTGGAGGGCCGGTACTACATTCTGCCGGAGTACCTGAATCTCTCGCTGCTCTACTACAACCGGCGGATGTTGGCCGCGGCGGGGCAGCCGGAGCCGACGGCGGACTGGACGTGGGCGGACCTGGTGCGCGCGGGCCAGGCGCTGACGCAGCCGGGCCGGGGCGGCCGGCCCGACACCTGGGGCTGCGCGCGGGTCGAGGGCTGGTGGGGCGAATGGCTGATCTACGTGCGCCAGGCGGGCGGGCAGGTGTTCACGCCCGACGGCCGGCGCTGCCTGCTCGATGCGCCCGCGGCGGTGGCGGGCCTGCGCTTCTACCTGGAGAAGTCCTCGCGCTACCGCATCAGCGCGCCGGCCGGGTTCGAGCCGCTGAACGGCTTCGTCAACCAGCGCGTGGCGATGGTCCTGGGCGGGCACACCAACTATTGGCTGAATTACAACCAGATGCCGGCGCTGGACTGGGACGTGCAGCTCCTGCCGGCGGGGCCGGCCGGGCGGTCCGGGGGCGAGCTGGCGATCGCGGGCTACAGCATCAGCCGCACCAGCCGGCATCCGGAGGAAACCTGGCAGCTGGTGAAGTACCTCACGCGCCCGGAGGCGATTGCGGCGGTGGTGCGGCATGGGCACCTGTCGGTGCGCCGGTCGGTGGCGGACGCGGTGCTGCAGGCGCCGGGGCCGCGGGCGAACCCGCGCAACCTGGCCGCGGCCTACCGGCAGTTCGAGTTCGGCGAGCCGATCCCGCACCACGCGAACTACATCGAGCTGATGTTCCAGGTGGTGCAGCCGGAGGTGGACCGGATGCTGCTGGGCGAGCTGACGCCGGAGGAGGCGGGCCGCCGCGCGGCGGCGGCGGTGAATGCGTTTCTGGCCACCTTTGACCCCCGCGCCGGATGAACCTGCGCCGCGCCGAGTCCCGCTGGTTCTGGTGTTTCGCGGGTCCGGCGCTGGTCGGCTTCGGGGCGTTCAACCTGTGGCCGATGCTGTATTCGCTGGGGCTGAGCTTCTGCCGGTACGAGGTGGTGGCGCCGCCGCAGTTCATCGGGTGGCAGAACTACGCCTATTTGTTCGGGCACGACCCGTCGTTCTGGCCGTCGGTGCGGGTGACGCTGGTCTTCACGGCGGTCCAGGTGCCGCTGGCGCTCGGGGCGGCGCTGGCGCTGGCGCTGCTGCTCCACCAGCCGGTGCGGGGGCGGGGCTTCTGGCGCGCGGTCTATTTCCTGCCCTCGATCCTGCCGCAGGCGGTGTTTGCGGTGGTGTTCAGCTTCATCTTCCAGGCCGACGGCGGCCTGCTCAACCAGGGGCTGGCGCTGGCCGGGATCCAGGGGGCGGCCTGGACGACCTCGCCGACCTGGGCGCTGCCGGTGCTGATCCTGGTCAGCCTGTGGGGCTTTGGCTACCCGATGGTGATCTTCCTCGGCGGGCTGCAGAACGTGCCGCGCGAGCTGTACGAGGCGGCGCACATGGACGGGGCGGGCGCCTGGGCGCGGTTCCGGCACATCACGCTGCCGCTGATCTCGCCGGTGATTTTTTTCAACGGGGTGATGGGGGTGATCGGCGCGCTGAAGGTCTTCGACCTGGCCTACGCCTTCAGCCTGGCGCAGGGGCAGATGACCCCCGGCGGCCCGGCGCGGGCGACGCTGTTTTACGGGCTGAACCTGTACCAGCAGGCCTTCGGGTATTTCCACATGGGGCTGGCGAGCGCGCTGGCCTGGCTGCTGTTTGCGTTCATCCTGCTGCTCACGGTGATCAACTTCCGCCTCAGCCGGCGCTGGGTGCATTACGGGGACTGACATGCACCGCCGCCCGCCGCTCGCCACCGTCTGCCTCTACGCCGTGCTCGGGGTGGGCGCGTGCGTGATGCTCGCGCCGCTGGCCTGGATGCTGCTGACGAGCCTGAAGACCTACCCGGAGATCCTGCGGCACCCGCCGGCCTGGCTCCCGGCGGATCCGCAGTGGGGCAACTACCACCGGGTGCTGGCGGGCTTCGCGTACTACCGGTTTTTCCTCAACTCGGTGTTTGTCGCGGTGATGGTGATCGCGGGCACGGTGCTGACCTGCTGTCCCGCGGCCTACGCGTTCGCGTACTACGACGTGCGGCACAAGGAGCTGATCTTCGGGGCGCTGCTGAGCACGCTGATGCTGCCGGCGCAGGTGACGGTGATCCCGCTGTTCAAGGCCTTCGCGGCGATCCACTGGGTGAACACCTACCTGCCGCTGATCGTGCCGGCCTGGCTGGGGGGGAATGTCTTCGGGATCTTCCTGCTGCGGCAGTTTTTCCGCACGATCCCGCGGAGCTTCATCGAGGCGGCGCGGCTGGACGGGGCGTCGGAGTGGGCGATCCTGTGGCGGCTGGTGGTGCCGATGAGCCGGCCGGCGGTGCTGACGGTGGTGGTGTTCACGTTCCTGTGGAGCTGGAACGACCTCTTCAATCCGCTGGTGTACCTGCAGAACGAGGAGCTGGTGACGCTGCCGGTGGGCCTGCTGTATTTCATCGCGCGGGCGGAGCAGCTGACGGGCGGGAGCATCGGGCAGGTGCCGTGGCATCTGGTGATGACGCTGGCGACGGTGATGGTGGCGCCGGTGATTGTGCTGTTTGCGGTGGTGCAGCGGCGCTTTGTCGAGGGGGTGGCGGCGACGGGGGTGAAGGGCTGAGGCGGGCGGGCGGCGTGCGCGGGCTTGTAATCCCGGGGAGACGGCGCATGGTGCCCCTCCTGTTCTTTGATTGGATCGCACTCGTTCCAATCACCCTGTCCCTTTTTGGGGGTGTTCCGGATTCTACCCTTGGTTGGAGTGCGCCGCTGCCTGTCGAGAATGAAGGTTTCTCGTAAAACCTCCTTCAAAAAAATAATAGGCAACAACGAAGAAATGCTCCTGGCTGCTTAATTAAGCACCCACGTTTGCCCGGCGACACCTGCTAGCCGGAACGAACGTCGACAGCAGGTATAGCGCGCGGAGCCGTCCGCGGTGTGCGCGCCGTATCTTCATCCGGGGACTGGCTGGGGTCTTAGCGCGCGTGATCGCTTGGCCCCGGCGAGATTAAACGCACGCTATACATGGTAGACGCGGTGCGCGAAGGTCAGGGGCACGCGGGTTCAACTCCCGCCACCTCCACCATTTACGTAACTTATGGCCTGATGTCCTGTTCGTTTTGCCATGACATCAGGCGGCCGGATTTCTTGTGACTGGGTGGCGGGAATCACCCCGCAAACCGGCAAGTTCAGGACGCTCCTTGTGCAGCCCATAAGCCGCGTCCATCACGCGGGAAACTGCCCGCCACGATGGGCTGCGCGCACGTGATACTGACGTGTCGGAAATCCGCCCGCAGTCCTTCAAATCCGGACAACCTCAGTCTGACCTCACTGGGTTGGCCCTTGCCCGATGGAGGGCCTGGCGACAACAACGTCGCCGACATAGCTTGGGCGGTCGCATCCCTCCTCTAGTTTGGCCCGGACTCACCCCAGATTAAATAGGCTGTAGCTGTCCCCGCCGTTGTCCGAGGACAAGCGCCACGAGGCGGGCAAGGCGCTGGGGTGTTCCGTCAGATGTGGGCGAACTTAACTCCGATTTGAGGAGGGTTCATCGCCGAAAAGCTGCTCCAAGCGCTATTCAACTTTGGCACGCTGGTTCTCACCGTGCTTTGGTTGGCTTGTGGGGTTAGCTTAGTTGCTCGGTGAATTTGAATAGATGCCGATCCCAAAGGCAGGCAGCGTGACCTCAACCTTGCCGTTCCCCGGTTCGGTCGGCGTGGCACTCCCCAGCCGACTGGCCCAGCGGCGCACCGTTGCTTCGCCGGCGGACGCGGCCGGGGCCAGACGCACGGTCACCGGCGCATCCGCCAGATTGACCGCCACCAAGGTGCGGCGAGTTCCGACGGAGCGCATGAAGGATAAAACGTAGGCGCTGTCATTGTCCACGAGGACCTGGTCGCCGTTGACCAGTTCCGGAGCAGCGCGACGGAGAGCCAGCAGGCTTCGGTAGTACGCGTAGAGTGAGTCGGGGCGCCCGCTTTCCTCCTCGAGGGAAACGCTACGGCCCAGGGCCAGGGCACTTTGGTTCCACCAAGGACCTGTGTCCTTATACCAAACCGCC
>CAIKTR010000038.1 GCA_903830425.1 uncultured Opitutia bacterium | reverse complement strand
GTCCGGCTTGAGGTAGACCAGCGTGCGGTGCACGCGCGTGACCCGGTCGTGGACCAGGCTGTAGGCCTCGGTCGCGTCGCTCGTCACCGTCATCCAGCCGGCGCCGGTGCGGTAGTCGATCACGCGGGCCACGGCCCAGGAGGAGTTCGTGCCCTCGCTGCCGTCGTGGTACTGGTGGCCCCGGCCGTTGATCAGGACCGCGGTGTGCGCCTCGGTGTGCCGCAGCAGCCAGTGCGGCTCGGTCCGCGAATAGGAGGCATGGAGCGGATCATGCAGCAGGCGCTCGCCATGCGCCGAGAAGATGACGCTGTTGCGGTCGGCGTGCTCGTGGTTGGCCGGGCCGCCACTGCGCAGCGCCAGCACCGCGGCGGGCGAACTCCACCCGCTGCGCGAGACGACGATGTCGTTGGCCATCCGCTGGTCGAGCAGGGCCGGCTCCGGGGGCGTCGTCGCCGCCTGCGGGTCGTACCAGATCAGGCCGAAGGTGGAGCCGGCCACGCCGACCTCCCGCGCCACGTACTGCGCCACGCCGTCGCGCTGCGTCCGCTGCACCCAGGCGGCCACCGACACGTCCACGCTGCCCCCGGCGTCGCCGAAATTGATCACCTGGTTGCCCACCGACGCGACCGGATCGGTCATGCCCAGCCCATAGCGCACCGTCCCCGCATAGTTGATGAGCTGGCGGTCGTCGATGCCCTGGGTCCGCCAGAGCACCTCCGCGAACAGGGCGAGAAAGAGCGTCGTGTAGCCCCAGTAGCCCACGCCCTCGTCGTAGCAGCCGTCGCTCCCGTACATCGTGGCGAAGGACTTGGCGCTGGAGCGCGCGAGTTCCAGCCAGGCGTCGGCCTGCGGCAGCCGGCCCCGGAAATAGCAGGCGGCGATGCCGAGGCAGGCCGTCGGGATGATCTTCAGGTTGGTGGAATTGAGGATCAGCGGCCAGCGCTTCAGGCTGATGTAGCGGTACTGGTCGACCTCGCTGCGCGGGTTCCAATCCCAGCCCTTCACGCGGTCGGGGTACTTCATGCCGTAGACCGCCGCGTGGCACGCGGGCACCCCCTTGGTCAGCACCGCCTGCTCGACTGCCGCGCGCTCGGCCGGTGTCACCGTGTCGCCGAGGCAATCCATCGCCAGCAGCAGCGCGAAGCTGCCCTCGGTCGCCCGCTGCAGCCCCAGCACCTGCTTGCCGCCCTCGACGAACAGATCCCACTCCGGGTACTCAAGCAGCCGGCGCATCGCCAGCCGCGCCAGCGTCGCCTGGACGGGATCGCGATTGATGAGGAAAATAAACGCGCTGCGCTCGAGAATTTTCTGGCAGCGCAGGAAGTCGATGCGGTGATTGTTGAGCCGCACTTGGTGCTCAAGGAAGTCGGTGTCGGCCGCGACGTCCGCGGCCAGCATGGTCTGCCACAGGCGGGCGTACCGCGGATCCCGGGTGTTGGCCCGGATGCGCGGCAGGTCGGCGTCGTCAAACAGCAGGCCGCGATGCTGCCCGGGGACCGGCGCGGGCGTGCCCGGCTCGGCCGCGCCCAGCCGGAGACGGGCCAGCGGGAGCGCCGCGGCCAGCAGCGTGGAGGTTTGCAGGAAGGCGCGGCGGGACTGCTTCATGGCGGGGAATGGGGGGTGGCGAGGCAGCGGACGAACTGCACCCAATACCCCGGCCCGCCGAGGTCAAACAGCAAGTAACCTATTGGATACTGTTTTGCTGGCCAGAGCGCTTGGACCGCGACAGCGTGACCGGGACGCGCTCCCAACGGAAGTGGAGGGCGCCGCAGACCGGCCGTCGCCGGACTTGCCCCTTCGCTTCCGCCCCCCCAGCCCGCTGCCATGTCACACACCCGCCGCCAGTTTCTCCGCACCGGCCTCAGCCTCGGCGCCCTGCTGGCCCTCGACCGCCCCGCGCGCGCCGCTGGGGCCAGCCTACCCGCCGCCACCAGCGGCCCGCACGGGCTGCTGTTTGACGCCGCCGACCTGCCGCGCATCCGCGCGACGGTGCGGCGCCCCGAGTTCCAGCTGTTCTGGACCTACCTGAGCACGGTGGATTTCGCCGCGGACGACCAGTTTTTGCGCCACGAGCTCCGCCTGACCAACCACGCCGCCCACCAGTTTCGCGCCCAGGGCATCCTGATGCGCTCGGCCTTCGCCCATGTCCTCGCCCCCGATGCCCGGCATCTGGCCCTCGCGCGCACCGCGCTGCAGGCGGTGCTGCGGTATCCGCACTGGGACTGGATCCTGAACTCCCGCCAGCAACCCGTCACCGTCATGCGCGGCGCCGGCTCCTGCATCGCGGTCGCCCTGGCGGCCGACTGGCTCGCGGCCGACCTCACGGCGGCGGAGCTGGCGGCGATTGACCGGGGCTTAGGCACCGTCGGCGGGCCGGCCTGCTACCGGGGCCTCGACGACATGACGCACCACGACACGGTGCCGCCGTGGAGCCTGCAGCCCGGCGAGGAGGGCCTGCCGCCGGTCGACGTCGCCCGCTGGGCCACGATTCTCAACACCAGCAATCTCCGCATCATCACCACCGCCGGACTCGCCGCCGCCGCCTGCCACCTGCACGGCCGCCATCCGGATGCGGCGCAGTGGGTGGACCTGACCCGGGACAGCCTGCAGCGCTACGCCGCCTGGCAACCCGCCGACAGCACCTTCGGCGAGGGCATCGGCTACTGGGACTTCACGTTCACCCACTATGTCTTCATCCTCGAGCTCCTGCGGCGCCGGCTCGGGATCGACGAGCGGGGCCTGCTGGATTTTCCCGCCCAGGCGCGGTACGCCCGCAGCATGACGATGCCGACTGTCGGCCATCCGGACGACTGCATCAACCTCGGCGATGGCAGCGTCGCCGCGCTGGGCGTGCCCCTGGCGTGGATCGCCCGCGAGTTTCGCGACGGCGCGGCGCAGGCCTTCACCCAACATCCCCACGCCTTCCCGCCGACCTGGTCGACGAGCTGGGGGGCCATCTGGTTCGACCCGGAACTCCCCGGCCGGCCGGCCACGGCGGAGCCGCTCGATTCCCATCAGGCCCTCGGCATCGTCCTGTCCCGGTCCGGCTGGGGCGAGGCGGACAGCGTCGTCTCGCTCCGCAGCGGCGGGCCCGAGAACCACGAGCACGCCGACCGGAACAGCGTGATTTTCAAGGCGCACGGCGAACGGCTCCTGAACGACCCGCTCCACGCCGCCTACGCCACCACCGACCCCCGCTGGCTGCTGCGCCTGACCGAGGCGCACACCGCGGTGCTCATCGGCGGGCGGGGGCATGTGTACCACGACGGCCACGATGGCACCAACGCCTCGGTCGCCCGGGCCCAGTTGCTGGATTTCCGCACCGGGCTCGGCTGGATGGCCGCCACCAGTGACGCGGCCGACGCCTACCGCCGCGCCGGCCTGCCCGCGCAGGTGGTGCAGCGCACCGTGGTCTTCCTCAAGCCGGACGTGCTGGTCCTGCTCGATCGGGTGGTCCTGGATGCGGCCCAGCCGGTGCAGGCGCGGTTTCAGGTCTACAACGAGGATGGCGCCGGACGCGTCCGCCATGACGGCGACACCTTCGTGATTGAGCGGCCCCACGCGACGCTCCACGCCCAGGTGACTGCCGCCGGCCCGGGACGCGTCGCCGCCGGCCGACTGGCGTTGCCGGAGGCCAGCGGCGTCTATCCCTACGCCGAGTTCCAGTCCGACTCCGCCCTCGCCCACACCTTCCTGACCGTCTGCACCGCGGCGCCGCACGGCGCGGACCACGGCCGGCTCGACGTGACCCACGTGGGCGGAGCCTGGCACGTAGCGGGTTCGCACCGGGGCCAGACGGTGCGCCTCAGCCTGACCGATCCCGTCGGACCGGCCGTACCCGCGCTCCTCATTTGACGAACGGGCGCCGCCGCACCAAACCCCCGACACCCTCGCCCATGTCCCCGCCCCTGCCGCCCCTCGATCGCCGCGATTTCGTCCGCCTCCTCGGCAGCGGCGCGCTGGCCGCCACCTTGCTCGGCGCGGCCGGACGCGCGGCGTCCCCGCCGGCCACGGCGACTGACGCGCCCGTGGTCCTCTCCGCCGCAGGCAGCGGCCGGGCCACCGGGTACGGCGAGTCGAGCAAGATCATCACGTGCGGCGACCGGACCCACGTCGCGTGGCTGGACGCGGAACTGACGGGCTTCTGGGTGCGGGCGCGCAGCCTCGACCGGCGGACGGGGCAATGGTCGCCGACCGTGACCGTCGGCGAGGCGCTCGACAACCACGGCGGGCCGGCCCTGACGATCGATCGCCAGGGCTTCCTCCACATCGTCTATTATCCGCACCACCGGCCTTTCCGCTACCGCCGGTCCCTGCGGCCCAACGACAGCTCCGCGTGGGGACCGGAAATCCAGTTTGGCGAGAGCCTGTCCTATCCGGTGCTGCTCTGCGCCCCCGACGACACGCTGATCATGACGTGCCGCCGCTACTACGAGGCCAACGACCAGCGCAATGAAATGGAGCTCTGGCGGAAGCCGCCGGGCGCCGCGTGGCAGCGCCAGGGGGCGATCATGCGGTCGCGTTATCTCGACTACGCGCACTTTCAGGACTCGACGGCCTGGGGCCCCGATCACCGCACCATCCACCTGAGCTGCCGGGTCTATGAGACCAATCCCCGGCCCGGCGGGAAACCGATCGAGACGCTCGGGTATCTGGTGAGCCCGGATGCCGGGGTCACCTGGCGCCGCTCCGACGGCACGCCGGTGACGCTGCCCGCCACCGCCGAGACGATCGACGGGCTGCTGCACGGCGGCGACACCACCGGCCGGACGCTCTACGCGGGGGCCCTCGCGGTCAGCCCGGCGGGGGTGCCCCACCTGCTGCACAGCGTCCGGGAACAGGGCGTGGCCCATTCCTACCTCGCGACCCCCGCGCCCGGCGGCGGCTGGACCCGCCGCGACCTGCATCCGTTTCTCCCCGCCGCCTGGCGCGATCACGACCTGGTGATGACCGGCGCCGTCACCTTCAGCGCCTCCGGCCGGGCGACGATCATCGGGACGCTGGTGAAGCTCGCACCCGGCGAGACCGACTGGGCGCATCCCAGCAGCCAGATCGTGCGCCTGTGGTCCGATGACGGCGCCCGGACCTTTCAGAGCGAGGTCCTGCAACCGTACGACGGGCACGGGCCGCACTGGCTGCCCAACCTGGAGCGCGCCACCGGGCACCACGCGATTCCCGAGCTGCCCGGGATTCTCTACACCGCCGGCAGCGGCGGCACGGGCCTGCATGAGCGCGAGCTCAACAACCAAGTCTGGTGGCGGCCGGCCAATCCGGCCCGCACGTAGTCGGCCGGATCACCGGCAGGGCAGCGCTCCCAGCGTCCGGCTCGGACTCAGTCCGCCCGGACCAGCGGCGTGACGGATCCGCTCGCTCCCGCCTTCGTCGTGTCCGCCGCACCCGGGTTGCGCGGATCCACCCGGCTCTGGCCGTCCGCGCTGCAGATCGTCACAAAACCGAGGCCGGTCTTCGGAAAGACAGTGAAGATCTCCACGCTCTGCTCCTGCCGGGCCGGATCCGTCACCACCTTCAGCACGACCATCTCATCCGAGCGCTGCAGCACAATCGCACGATAGGTCGCGAGTTTGGCGTCGGCCGCCGCCGGATCTTCCGCCGTGGGCAAGAGTTCCACCTCCGCCTCGGGACCCGCCGCGGCCACCCAGATCCCGAAGCGGCAGAAGGCGCCTTCCTCCGCTGTCGTGCAGCGGCCGTCGGCCTGGAACCTGAGGCGGGCACCCGCCCCCGGTCGAAATTTGGCATACCAGCCGGACGGACGAGCCTTGTGTTCGGCCTTCCGGGCCGTGGACGTCAGCTGCTGGGCTTCCGCCTTCTGCTCCGCGGTCATCTTTTGCTCGATCGCCTCCAGGTTGGGACGGGCGTTCTTGTCGCCCTGCGCGCCGGCTTCCTTCATCCACACGTGGGCCTGCACCAGATCCTTCGGCACGCCGTCGCCCACCGCGGCCATGACCCCGAGATTGTACAGTGCGGTCGCGTCACCCTGGTCGGCCGCCTTGCGGTACCAGGCCACCGCTTCCGCCGGATCCCGCCGGACGCCGTCGCCCGTGGCATACATGAAGCCGAGATTGGCCTGGGCCTTGGCGTAATTGAGCTCCGCCGCCTTCCGATACCACAGGACCGCCTCGAGGGGATCCTTCTGCACCCCGTCGCCGGTCGCGTACATCACCCCGAGATTGTACCGGGCCTTGGCGTGCCCCGTGCCCTGGTCGGCCGCCAGCAGGTACCACTTCGCCGCCTCGGCGCTGTCCTTCTCCACCCCGTCGCCCGTCTGATACTTGATCCCGAGATTGTATTGGGCGGTGGCGTGGCCCTTCTCCGCCGCCAGCCGGAACCACCGCACGGCCTCGGCGCTGTCCTTCCCCACCCCGTGGCCGACGCTGTACATGTAGCCGAGGGCGGCCTGCGCCCGGGTGTAGTCCTGCGCGGCGGATTTCTGATACCAGCGCACCGCCTCGACCGGGTCCTCGACGACGCCGTCGCCGTTCGCATAGATCTCGCCGAGGGTAAACTGGGCCTTGGCATTGCCCTTTTCCGCGCGCTCCGTGACCTCAGCGAGGGGAGGCTTGGCGCCTGCGGGGCCGACACCGATCAACCACAGTCCAACCAAGGCGCACAACGACAGGAGTAGGCGACGCATGGCGTGGTGATGGCCGAGTGCGGGCCGCAAGTCAAATCCCCGGCTCGGACGGTCAGTACGCCCCATGCCGGCGGCACGCGGAAAAATAGGCCGCGAGGTTTTCCCGCGACGTGCCTTCGCGGATGCTGTCCGAGCTGCCGATGATGAAGCCGCCGCCCGGCTTGCCGACCTCCATCGCGACGCGCACCGCCGCATCGATCGTGTCCGGCGTCCCGTTCTTGATCACATGGAGCAGGTCCATGTAGCCCTTCAGCGTGGTGGTGCGGCCGATCACCCGCTTCGCGCGCGCCAGATCGAAATCGCCCGTCGGGGGCGGCGTGCAGGTTTCGAGCACATCCACCCCCGTGCCGGCGATCAGCTCCATCGAGTCCGCCAGCCGGCCATCGTCATAGTAGTCATAGAGCGCCCCGTAGCGGTGCGTCAGTTCCACGTGCTCGCGGATCAGCGGCACGAAGACCTCGGCGAAGATCGCCGGGGACCAGCCGGCGGACAGCGAGGCGAAGTACCACGTGCCGAAAATCACCTCGGCGCCGCCCTCGAGCGCGGCCCGGACCTGGGCCAGGGACCGGCGGTGAAACAGGCCGATCAACGCGTCGAATAACGGCCGGTTGTCGTAGTAGTCGACCATCAGGTCCGCCAGCTCGCGGGCATGCCCCGCATTGTGGTCGAGCGCGCAACGGACCACCACCATCAGCACCCCGCGGTCGCCCAGCTGCGTGCGCAGGGCCGCCAGGAAGTCGTACCGCGTGTTCACCGGCGCGAGCACGTAGGGCAGCGCGGCCAGGTCCTCCGGGCCCTTCACCAGGTGCTCCGTCCGCACCGGATTCGGTGTCACCCCGAACTCGCGGCCGTCGGGGGGGACGAGGATGCGGTCGGACAATTTTCCGGCGGGCGTGTGGAAGGTGCGCTCAACCGCGACAAAATCACCCTCCGGGTACTTGCGTTGTTCCACCCGGACCTCCGGCAGGTCGTAGGTGTCGGGAAACACATCCAGCGTGTTCAGCGTCCCGTCGTCGACCGGGTACATTTGATCGAGGTCCGGGAAGGCGCGGAGGTGCGTGGCGAGGTCCTGCGCGCCGTATTCGGCCATCAGCCACGCCCAGACGCGCGGGGCGACGGGGACCCGGTCCGGCTCCTCGTGCCGGATGGTGGTGAGGATGCGTTGCCGACCGGTCATAGTGGTTTTCGCCATGGGGCTGGGGCGGTCCGGAAGCCCCGCGCTCCTGACCGACGGCCGTCATCCTGCCTGCCCCCCGGGGGCCTGTCGAGCGCACACCCGGCGTTCCGCGCATTATCCGCACCGAACGGTTACTATCATCTGAGCCCGGCGCGACTCGGCCTAGACCAGGCTCAGGCCGCCATCGACCCGGATGCAGCTGCCCGTGATGTAGTCGGAATTCGGTCCGGCGAGGAAGACGGCCGTCGCGACCAGATCCTCCGGCAGGCCCATGCGCCCGACCGGGACCCAGTTGTCTGCGTCGGCCTTGCGGGCGGGATCGTTCAGCGCCAGCAGGTTCATCTGGGTCAGATACGACCCCGGCAGGATGCTGTTGACCGTGATCCCCTGGCGGGCGAGCTCGAGGGCCAGCGTCATCGTCAGCATGGCCAGGCCGCTTTTGGAGATGCTGTAGACCGAGGATCCGCGCAGCGGCTTGGACTCGTGCAGGCTCGACAAATTGATGATGCGGCCGCGCGTGCCCGCCCGGAGCATCTCCCGGGCGACCCGCTGGGCGAGGAAGTAGGGGCCCTGCAGGTTGGTGCGCATGACCTCGTCCCAGGTCGCCTCGGTCACCTCCAAAAACGAGGCCTTGCCCTTGATCGCGGCGTTGTTGACGAGGATGTCGATCCGGCCGAAGTGCGTGAGGGCGGCGGCGAGCAGCCGCTCCTGGTCGGCGGACCGGCCGACGTCCGCCTGGACCGCCACTGCCTGGCCGCCTTCGGCGGCGATGAGGTCGAGCAGGTCCTGGGGCACGGCCTGGTCCGGGGCGTGGTTGATCACGACTTGGGCGCCGGCGCGAGTGTAGGCCAGCGCAATGGCCCGGCCGATGCCGCGGGACGCGCCGGTGACGATGGCACAGCGTCCGCGCAGGGAATGAACCGCCGGATCCGAGGGCTGGGCCGGCGGGCCGGCGGAGGGCGGCAGGTCGGGAGGCATGGCGCGGGGCGAGGCGGGGCAGCGACTAGGCGGGACGACCGATGGTCAGCGTCAGCGGGCAGGTCACGCCGAGGCGCTCCAGCGGCAGGGAGACGACGAGGCGACCCTCCGCCGCCTCGGCATGGCCGTCCGTCGTGTACGGGTTGTGCGGCAGCACGGGGCAGGCGATGCGCGCCGCGGCTGGCAGGTCCAGCTGCCAGACATGATGCCGCAGCTGGGTGACCCCGGTCTTTTCCCACCAGGCGCCGGCGATGTCCGCTCGCGCGCCGTCGGAAAACACCACCGGGGATTCCGGGTAAGGCAGGAAGGTGAGGTGGACCGCCGCCGGGCGTCCATCCGGCGCGGCCTGCACGAGGGTGGCGCCGAGGCGCAGCGCGGTGGCCGAGACGATCTCGCAGGCCAGTTCGACCACGGCACCGGCGGCGGAGATCCGTTGCGTCCAGCGCTGGGGGCCGGGTTCGGCGATGACGCAGTGTTCCGGGGTGTAGGCCACCGCCACGGTCGGGGCCAGGTTCGTGTCGCGCTTGGCCCCCACCGGCGTGAGGAGGCGGGGGTCGCCCACTGTCAGGGTGCTCCAGAGCGGCTGCAGCTTGGTGTTGCCGCCGCCGAGGATCAGGCCGGCGTCGCGGTGATAAATGCTGATCAGGTTCTGCCGGTCCTGGATGAAGCGGTTGCCGGTGCGCGGGCAGCAGTAGGCGGAAAGGCTGACCAGCCACGGGTCTTCGCGGGCGATCAGGGCGTCGCCCCCCATGCGGAACCGGCGGGCCGGCGCGGTGGTGTAGGCCAGCCCGGCGTCGGTCGCCGGCAGGAACAGATACAGGAACTCCGCGGAATCGAGTTCCGCCGGATCCCGCTCCGCCACGAGCGGAAACTGGTGCGCCAGCAGCGCCCGGCCCTCGTCGGTGCAATACAGGCCCGGATGAATGCCGATGTGCGGCGGGAGGTAGCGGGCGGCGCCCTGGGGACCGCGAACCAGTTTGAGCGGCTCGGAGGGATTGCGCTCGTCCACCGTCTCGATCATCGCCCCGTTGGGGTAGAGGTAGTTGAGGTGGTAGCGGTTGCCGCGCTCCAGCGCAGGCAGCACGCCGGCGTCGCCGCTGAGCGCGTAATAGACCCCGAGCGCCTCGAGGTAGACGCGGTTGTAGAGCACGACCGGGCCGCTGTGCTCGGTCCACCAGCCATGCTCCGACTGGGCGGCCACCACCAGCTGGATGTACTCCCGGGCCTGCTGCTGCCAGTCGGGCCGGCCGAAATGACGCCCCGCGATGAACAGGCCGGCGGCGTGGTGGCAGGGGATGTTATGAATCCACGGGATGACCTCGCCCGGCTTGAGCGGCGGATGGCCGGTCAGCGGGCCGGGATAGATGCCGCTGCGCGATGAGAGCTCGGTCGCGGCGATCCCGGCGTAGCCGAGTTTCAGGCCCTCGGCCCAAATCGCGCGATCCGCCGGGGCGAAGTCGGCCGCCATGAGCTGGAAGGTGACGATCCAGCGGAGATAGGTCCACGGCATGTAGATCGGCCCCCAGTTGGATCCGTCCTTCTTGTCGAAGGGGTACATGCCCTTGGCATCCTGCCGGGCCCGCAGGTAGCGCCCGCCCGCCGCAATGCGTTCGAGCAGCTGCGGGTCCTTGTAGTGCGGGCCGCCCTCGCACTGGTAGAGCAGCGCCAGGGTCAGGATGGCATCCTGGTCGCGCACGATCCACGGCTCGGTGCCGAACTGGCCGTTCGGCCGGGCCAGGGCGAGGATCGGGCCCAGCTTGGCCTCGAGCGCCCGCACCAGGTAGGCCCGGAAGGCCTGACGCTCGATGCCGCCGCCAACCCGGGCCGAGGCGGGGGCAGCCAGGCCCAGGCGCGGCAGGAGCAGCGAGGCCGCGGGCAGACTGGCGGCCAGCAAGGAGGTGGTGCGGACGAAAGCGCGGCGCGTGAGATTAGCCATGGGGGTAACCAGATGGTTAAATCTCCCGTCGATTAAGTTCAAGCCAATCGTCCGGCGGCACCGGTCCGTGCCGATCTCCGCGGCGGCCCGCGGCGCGGCCTACTTGGCCTTGAGCCCGCGGAACAGCAGGTCGGTCGCCTGGGTGAGGCGCAGCGCGCGATTTCGCGGACTGTCGAGCTTCACCCGCAGGCTGATCGCGAGCGAAAAGTGGTTGGAGTAGTAGATGAAGCAGAGCGCGATGATATTGATCAGGAGGTGCTTGATGTCGCGCGGCGCGTGGAAGATCCCCTGGGCCACGCCCTCGTGGATGATGGCGCGGAAGCGGTCCATGAACGGATTCTTGTTCACCAGCTCGGGGTGGCGGCTGATGTGCCGGCCTTCCGCCAGGTTTTCCCACAGCAGCAAGCGGACAAACTCCGGGTTCTCATCGAGAAACTTGAAGTTGGCCGCCAGCAGGTGCTGCAGCTTCTCGTCCGGTGGCGCCGTATCCTCCAGCGCGTGGATCTCCACCTGGGCAAGCCGGCTGAACACCTCGACGAGCGCGGCGAGGTAGATGCCCTGCTTGCTGCCGAAATAGTGGTAGACCATCCGCTTGTTCGTCCCGGCCAGCTCGACAATCTCGTCGACCGCGACCCCATGAAAACCCTTGGCCGAATACAACCGGATCGCCGCCCGCAACAGACGCCCCTTGGTCCGTTCGGGATTCCGTTTGGCGCCGGCCTTGGCCTTTTTGATCATCGGCACACCGTGTCCGAGTCGCGTTTTCAGCGCAACCCTCGAATCAGTTCCCCCCACCGGCCCGCCGTCTGGTCGCACCCGGCGAGGCGTCCACCTACGGCACCTCATACACCTCAATCAGGGCCACGCCGGTGGTGCTGCCGGTGCCCGAGGCCTTGGCCGAATAGACACCCGGCGGCAGGGTCACGAGGATCGCGGCGTCCTGACTGTTCGCACTGCTGAGCGCGAAAGCCCCGACGGCGGACGCCACCGATGAGATCGTCGCGTCCCCGCCCCAGTTGTCGTTGCTGGCCACGACCACGGTGGCCCCGCTGACGGTGTGGGTCAGTTCCAACTGGGGATCGGCCAGCGCGCCCCCCACCCCATAGGCTCCCAGGGTGGGCCCGACCGCGCGGATGAGCACGGTGCGGGACGCGGTGCCGTCGATCACAAAACCGGCGATCAGCACGCCGTCGCCGGTGCCGACCTGGGCGCGGGCCGAGACATTGATGAGCCGCGGGGTGCTGGCGGTGAACGCCGTGCCGGAGGCGTCGTAAATCTCCGCCAGCGTGATGCCGGTGGTGCCGCCGACCCCGGTGACTTTCACGGAGTAAACCCCGCTGGCCGGGGTCAGGCTCAGCGCCGCGTCCTTGCTGGTGGGGCTGACCATGGGAAAGGCGCCGAGGGCGTTGGCCACCGAGCTGATCTGGGCGTCGCCGGCCCAGTTGTCATCCGTCGCCAGGGGGGTCGCCGCCCCCTGCGGGATGAAGTCGAGGTTCGGGTCCGTCAGCGTGCCGGTCACCCCGTAGCTGGCCAGCGTGGGCCCCACCGCGCGGAGGAGCAGCGGCTTGGAACCACCGGTGCCCGCCCCGCCGACCACCAGCCCGACGATCAGCGTGCTGTCGCCCGTGCCGGCACCGGTCCGCACCGACAAATTCGTCAGCCGGGTCGGAACGTCGCCGGGAGCGGCGGCGCTCACCGTGAGGGTCGCGGCATGGCTTGTCGCGCTGCCCGCCGCATTGACCACCGTCACCGTGTAGCTGCCGGCGTCCGCGACCGCCGTCGCCGGGATCAGGTACGTGGCCGCGGTGGCCCCGCCGAGGGCCGAGCCATTTTTGTACCACTGGTAAGTCAGGGGCGCCGTGCCGCTGGCGCCGACGGTCAGGCTCGTGCTGCTGCCGGCCGTCACGGCCAGCGAGCTCGGGTGGCTGCTGATGGCCGGGGACACGATGGAGGCGTGGACGGTGAGGAGCGCGGCGCTGCTCGTGACGCTGCCCTGGGCATTGCTCACCACCACCGTGTAGCTGCCGGCATCGCCGGCGGCGGCGGCGGCGATCGTGTAGGTGGCCGCGGTGGCCCCGCTGATCGCCTGGCCCTCGCGCCGCCATTGGTAGGCCAGGGGCGCGGTGCCCGCGGCGGCCACGGTGAAGCTGACGCTGCCTCCGGCCGTCACCGCCTGCGCACTCGGCTGACTGGTGAGGACGGGGGCGGTGGCAAACGCGTCGACGGTGAGCGCGGCGGCGCCACTGGTCACACTACCCGAGGAATTGCTGACCACGACCGTGTAGCTGCCGGCATCCGCGACGGCCACCGTTCCGATCGTGTAGGTTGTCGCGGTGGCCCCGCTGATCGCCGTGCCATTCTTGTACCACTGGTAAGTCAGCGGCGGCGTGCCGCCGGCCCCCACCTTCAGGCTGAGGCTGCTCCCCGCCAGGACGGTCAGCGCACACGGCTGGCCGGTGAGGGTCTGGACCCGGTTGACCGCCGTGACCGTCAGCGCCGCCGCATTGCTCGTGACGCTCCCGGTGGAATTGCTCACCACGACGGTGTAACTGCCGCTGTCGGCGACCAGGGCGGCCGCCAGGGCGAAGGAGGAACTGGTCGCCCCGGCCAGCGGCTGGCCGTCCTTGCGCCACTGGTAGCTGGGCGTGGGATAACCGGTCGCGGTGACGCTGAACGTGACGCGGGCATCCTCATAGACGGACTGGCTGACCGGCTGCGACGTGAGCGCGGGCACCGTGCCGACGACGGCGTTGACCGTGATCGTGCTCAGGCCGGAGGTCACGCTGCCCGACCGGTAGGTGCCCTGCCACGCATGCGCCACGAGACTGTAGACGCCGGGAGTCGTCGGCGTGCCCGAGATGGTCAGGATGCCTTTCGTGGGATTCGCGTCATTGATCACCCAAATGCCGCCGGTAAGCACGGCGCCCTCCACGGTGAGGCCGGGCGGCAGGGTGTTGTTGACGTCCCAGGACTGGGCAAAGCTCACCGCCGTGCCGGACACGGACAGCACCATTTTGAACGGCTGCCCGGCATCGATCTTCGCGGGAAAGGGGATATCCGAGGTCAGAACGGCCGCCGTGCTGGTGGCCCCGGCCAAGGAGTCGTACGCGCCCAGCACCGCCGATGACGCCACGACCGCGCGGAGCAGCGCCACGATGGGAGAGGCCAGGACATAGTCGGCGGCCGCGACCGTGGTCCGGACCGCCGGGGTCCCGTGCAGGATCGCCGCGAGCACGGCGACGGGGGCGCGGAAACGTTCACCGCGGGTGAGCAACCTGAGTTCAACCAGCCAGCAGGGGAAATTCATGAATCCAGGGGTAAGGATGCGCGGCGAGTGCAGGAGCGAATTTTTAAGTGACTTCGAAACCTCTCGGAATGTTCCATGGGCTTAGCCGGCGCGGTTTGTGATGCACCCACCGCAAACTGGGCAAGAGGCAAATGCCACGAGCCAGACCGGTGGCGACCGATCGGCTAGACAAAGAGCAGGATTCCTCCCACGAGAATCATCGGAACCCCAATGACCAGTCCGATGGCCGTGAGGCAAAAGATGCCGCCGAGAATCACGAGCAGAAGCCCCATGGTTTTCCGGAGGGGTTTGATCAACAAAGCCAGGGCAACCATGGCCGCCAACACGAACAAACCGAGAAACGCATTGAAATTCATAGGGGTAAAATGAGAATCGCGACGCGGAACGTGGGTTTGCGGTCGGTTAGCGACAAGTATTTTGGACTGGAGAATTTCCAATCAGCTGCAGGGGAATTTACCCAGCACGAAGGCGTGGGAACATCACGTGGCGAGATTGCCTCCTAGCTCAGAGTGCCCCGATTTAATCCCGGAGGAATGACGCCTGTATT
Source organism: uncultured Opitutia bacterium (assembly GCA_903830425.1). Classification (GTDB taxonomy): domain Bacteria; phylum Verrucomicrobiota; class Verrucomicrobiia; order Opitutales; family Opitutaceae; genus Opi-474. The sequence goes on along the minus strand of CAIKTR010000038.1, from coordinate 50,973 downwards.
TTGCGTAATTGCCGGCTTGCCAGCTACGTCCGTAATAATAGCTTCAGCCCCCATGTCGTGCCGTCACCCCTCCTTGGCTGTGATCCTCGCCTTGTCCGCAGGATTGGTTACCCCGGTCCTCTCCCACGCCCAGGTGATCATTCCGCTCAATTGGGTCATCGGGATAACCGGCACCAACGCCGCGACCGTCGCGGGTGCCGGCAATGCCGTCAATCTCACCGGCTATGCCTCCAACAGCGGCGCCACCGTGCTCACGGCGGCCGGCAGCAGCGGCGCTTCGGCCTTCGACTTCAACACCGGGTTCAGCGACACGCTCGACCGCGCCACCGGCAGCACCGCCGGGGCGCCGAACGTCTGGGCGGACCTGAAATACGACAGCAGTTCCACGGGGCCGCTCATCCTCGACACCCATAATACCGGATCCTTCGCCAACGAGGCTCCCCTGCCCGGCTTCGGCATGCACGGCGACACGTTCATCACCTTCGACCTCGGCGTGATCCGGGCCAGCGCCGGGCTGACGGCCGATGCCCCGCTGACGCTCAGCGGCATCGCCGGCATCGCGAACACCAGCCTCGCGCCCACCAGCGGCGCGATTATCGCCGACAGCACCCAGCTGGCAGTCTTCGACTGGCAAGCCGGCGCCGGCAACACCCTGAGCACGTTCTCGCTCACGCTGAGCGGCACCACCCGCTACCTGACTTTTGCCGGCTTGTCCGGCTTGGACGCCGACAATTACTACGCCCATGTCGGGTTCGCCAACGTGCAGTTGCTGGCCGTGCCCGAGCCCTCCTCGGCGCTGCTGCTCGCCCCCGGTCTCCTGCTGCTAGGCGTGGTCACCCGGCGGGCGCGGGCCTCGCGCGCTCCCACCAGTCGGCCCAGCTAGGCGCAGGGGGAGCGAACGGGCCCGGGCGATTCGCCCGCGACTTGGATTTTTGCCCCACCGCACCCGCCAGCGCCCCTCCCACTTCGGTCGGGTAACCCAGGCACCTCCGGGAGGAGGCAAAAAAAATCCTCCTTGGTGAGAAGGAGGACCAAAAATGGTGCGGCCATAGGGAGTCGAACCCCAAACCTCCAGATTCGTAGTCTGGCGCTCTATCCAGTTGAGCTATGGCCGCGCGAGGGTGCGAAAAAGCAGGGATTGGTGGCCAAGTGCAAGCGAGAATTTAGGCTTCGGCCTCGCGCCAGTCGATGAGCTCGAGCTGGAGCAACTTCCGATCGTTAAAGTGGTTCCACGTAATCTGCACCGCGAGGTCCAGCGGCACCCCCGCCGGCGGCACCCGATCCGCCATTTTCCACGCCACGCCGTGCAGCCGGCGACCGCGGCCATTGTCCACCTGAAAGCGGAAGTGCTGGCCCTTGAAAACCTCCGGCGGCTGCCGGAACACCACCCCGCTCACGCCGAACACGGGCTCCGGGTTGCCCTGCCCGAACGGATGCAGCGCCTCCAACTCGGTCATGAGCTGCTCGGTCACCTGCTCGGCCTCCAGCCACGCCGCCAGCGCCAACTGGCGCTGCGCGATGTCCCCGCCGGCCTGCACCCGCACCGTCTCCGCAAAATGGGCCCGAAAGGCCTCCAGCCGCGTCTTCTCGATCGCGACCCCGACCGCCATGGGATGGCCGCCCCAGCTCGTCAGCGGGCCGCCGCAGACCGCCAGGATCTCCACCAGGCTCAGGCCGTCGATGCTGCGCCCGGAGCCCTTGGCCAGTTCGCCCTCGTTGCCCAGCACCACGCAGGGGCGGTGGTACTTGCGCGTCACCCGGCCCGCCACGATCCCCACCACGCCCGGATGCCAGTCCTCGCTGAACAGCACGATCCCGGGCGCATCCGCGTACTGGGTCTCGATGATGCGCTCCGCCTCCTCCGTGATCTTGCGCTCGATCTCCTGCCGCTCGCGGTTGAAGGCGTCGAGCTGGGCCGCCGTCTCGGTGCAAAACTTGAGGTCGTCGCTGAGCAGCAGCTCCACGGACAGCGCCGCGTCGGCCAGGCGGCCGGAGGCGTTGATCCGCGGGCCCAGGCGGAAGGAGATGTCGACGGGATGGATGCCGTTGGCCGGCTTGACGCCGGCGACGCTCATCAGCGCCCGCAGGCCGGGGCGGCGGGTCTCCTGCAGGATGCGCAGGCCGTGGCGGGCGAGGATGCGGTTCTCGCCGAGCAGCGGCACGAGGTCGGCCACCGTGCCCAGGGCCACCAGGTCCAGGTCGTCGCGGAGCTTGAGCGCCAGCGCCACCGGGTGCTGCTCGGCGCGGAGCTGCTTGACCAGGCCGTGGGCGAGCTTGAAGACGAGCCCGACGGTGCAGAGGTTGCGCCACGCCGCATCGGCGCCGGTCTCGTCGGCCTCGACGTGCGGGTTGATCAGCAGGCCCTGCACGAGCGCCGCGTCCTTCGACCGGTGGTGGTCGATGACCATGACGTCGATGCCCTGCGCGGCGAGGTAGGCGACCTCGTCGTGCGAATTGGTGCCGCAGTCCAGCGCGATGAACAGCGCCGGCTTGCCGCCCTCCAGCGCCCGGTCAATGGCGCTGCGCGACAGCCCGTAGCCGTCCGCCGAGCGCCGGGGCACGACGAAGCGCGGCGCGAGCCCGAAGCGGCGCAGCACGCTGACCAGCAGGGCGGTGCTGCTGACCCCGTCGACGTCGTAGTCGCCCAGCACCACGATGGACTCGCGGCCGGCGATGGCGCGGCGCAGGCGGGTCGCCGCCGCCTCCAGGCTGCGGAGGAGGAAGGGGTCGCCCAGGCCGGCCAGGACCGGGGTGAGGAAGGAGGCCGTGGCCGCGGGCTCGTGGTGGCCGGCGCGCAGCAGCAGCTCCGCCAGCACCCGGCTCACGCCGGTGCGGTGGCTCATCGCCTCGACCTCGGCGGCCGGGAGCGGCGTGTAGGTCCAGCGCATGCAGTTCGAGATCGGTCGCCCGAAACCCGGCGGCGGAAGGCCGAAGCTCGCGTCCTGCCCTCCGGCGGGCGGCAGTCAGGACGCGAAGTTCGGGTTCAGCCCCGCGGGCTTCCGGCCGTTACTCCGAGGCCTTGCTGGAGCCGGTCCACTCGTACTTCGGCGCGACGTCGGCGTGCGCCTCGACGTGCTTCCGGTCGCCCTTGTGCCACCAGTAGAACACCTGGGCGGCGACGAAGATGGCGGAGAAGGTCGAGGTGACGATGCCGACGAGGAAGGTGAACGAGATGTCCCGGAGGACGCCGCCGCCGAACAGGTACAGCGCGAGGGCCGCCAGAAAGGTGGTGGTCGCCGTCATGATGGTGCGGGCGAAGACCTTGTTGATGGCGGAGTTGACGATGTCCCGGAGCGAGCCGGTCGGGTTGAGCTTCAGCTCCTCGCGGATGCGGTCGAAGACGACGACGGTTTCGTTGATGGAGTAGCCGGCGATGCAGAGGATGGCCGCGACCATGGGCGCGGAGAACTGGTGGCCGGTGAGCACGAAGATGCCGATGGTCATCAGGATGTCGTGCAGCGACGAGACCATGGCGCCGATGCCGAAGCCGAACTCAAAGCGGAAGGCGATGTAGCCGAGGATGGTCAGCATCGAGACGCTGATCGCGAGCAGGGCGTTCCACTCGATTTCCTTGCCGATGGAGGCGCCGATGTGGCTCTCGCCGACCTTCTCGAGGCCGGCCTGGGGGAAGGCCTGCTTGAGCACGTTCATCAGGACCTCGGACTTGCCCTCGGTGGTCTCGATCTCGAGCACTTCCTTGCCGCCACCGAGCGCGCTGACGTAGCGCGGGCTGATTTCGCCGATCCGGGCGGCCTCGGCCACCTGGCGGATCTTCGCGCTGTCCAGGCGCTGGGTGAACTGGACGGTGATCAGCTCGCCGCCGGCAAAGTCGATGCCGTAGATGCGGTCGCCCTTGTAGAGCACCACGCTGACGCCGAGCGCCACGATCAGCCAGCCGCCGATGAAGGCCGGCTTGCCGTACTTCACGAAGTCGACGTGCAGGTCCTTGAGCATCCGCCGCATCGTGAAACGCTTGAGCAGCTGGGAATCGATCAGGACCTCCATCAGCAGGTGCGAGGTGATCAGCACCGAGAACAGGGTGGAGAGCACGCCGATCGCGAGGGTCACGCCGAAGCCCTTGATCGGGCCCGTGCCGAGGAGGATCATGATCGCGCAGATGATCAGCTGGACGAAGTGCGCATCGAGAATGGTCATCAGCGCCTTCATGTAGCCGGTCTGATTCGAGATCATGAGCGACTTGCCGGCGGCCAGCTCCTCGCGCATGCGCTCGAAGATCAGGATGTTCGCGTCCACCGCCATGCCGATGGTGAGCACGATGCCGGCGAGGCCGGGCAGGGTCATGGTCGCGCCGAGGCTGGCCATGACGCCGAAGATGATGAGCACGTTGACCGCGAGCATGACGACAGCGACGACGCCGCCGGTGGTGTAGAACGTGACCATGAACGCCGCGACCAGCGCGGTGCCGATGACGGAGGCGCGCACGCCGCTGGAGATGGCGTCCTCGGCGAGCGAGGGGCCGACCTCCTTCTGTTCCTTCACGACGAGCGGAAGGTCGAGGGGGTTGTTGAGCACGTTCGAGAGGTTGAAGGCCTCGCGCTCGGTCATGGAGCCGCCGCTGATCTGGGCGGAGTCGCTGTCGATCTCCTCCTTGACCGTCGGCGCGGAGTAGAGCTTGCCGTCGAGCACGATGGCGAGGCGGCCCAGGCGGCCGGCCTGGCGGCCCCCGCTGGCGATCTCCCGGGTGACGTCGGCGAAGTGCTTCCGGCCCTCCTTGGTGAAGCGCAGGGTGACCTCGGGCTTGCCGTACATGTCGGCCTGCACGCGGGACTCGGAAATGGACTCGCCGCCCATCTCGGGGATGCGCTTGACGAAGACATCCTCGCTGAGGCTCTCGCCGCGCTGGCCGTCCTGCTCGAGGGTCAGGATCTCATAGCCGGGGGGCACCTCGCCGGGGGCCGCCAGGGCGGGGGTCAGCGTCGGGTGCACGATGCGGAAGTCGAGCCGCGCGGGCTTCTTCACGTTGTCGACCACATCCGGGTTGTCCTTGGTGTTGACGCCGGGGAGCTGGACCTCGATGCGGTTCTCGCCGACCGGGCGGATGATGGGCTCGGCGATGCCGAAGGAGTTGATGCGGGCGGCGATGATCTCGATCGCCTTGGACAGCTTCTCCTTGCGGACGTCGTCGGTGTACTTGGTCGCGGCCTTGGGGTCGACCTCGAGGGTGAAGGCCACGCCGCCCTTGAGGTCGAGGCCGAGCTGGAGCTTGCTCTTGGAGCGGCGGAGCAGCTCGGTGAGCAGGATGTTGTTCCGCTTCTCGATGTTGGTGAGCTTACCCTCCAGCTGGAGGTCGGGGAAGAACTGCGCGAAGTCGATCTTGCGGTCCTTGCCGATCTGCTTGAGCGCCACGTATTCGCTCGGGGCGTAGCCGGATTTCTTGATGACGGCGGCTTCGTCCACGAGCTTGGCAAACTCCGCGGGCTTGGCGCCGGCGTGAGCCTTGGCGTAGGCGGCGAAGTCTTGGTCTTGGAGGGGGAGCAGGGTCGAGACGGCCCAGGCCAGAATCAGGAGGCTGAGGGCGATCTTCCAGAGGTTGCGTCGGAGCATGGTGGTTTTTTGGTTTAAAGCGGGGTCACTCAGGCAAGCGCGGCGCGGGGAACGGCGCCAGCGGGGGTCACTTCTTCTCGCCGTCGCTCTTGTTGAGGACGGAGCCGACGAAGGCCTTGCCAATCTCGATCTTGGTGTTGTCGGCGATGCGCACGACAAACCGGTCTTCCTTCACGTTGGTGATCGTGCCGTAGATGCCGCCGCTGGTCACGATCTCGTCCCCGGACGTCAGGGCCGCGAGCATCTTCTCGTGCGCCTTCTGTTTCTTGCGCTGGGGGGCGATCATCAGGAAGTACATCGCCGCAAACAGCAGGCCGAAAAACATGAGCTGCGGCAACGCAGCTCCGGCCGAGGGAGCAGCTTGCTGGGCAAAAAAGGCGGTCGCGTCGTTCGTGAGGGACATTTTCATCATTGCGTGTTGAGGGTTTTGAAAAAAGAAAACATCTATCCTAACCGACTCCCCGCCAGCGATAGCAAGCCATAACTCCCCCCACCCCACCCCGCATTGAAAAGTAAATCCGCATCCGCCTGGTCCGCCGCCAAATCCGAGGAGCATTATGGCTTCAAGCGCTGGGGGTCCGGCCACATCGCGGTGGACGACGCGGGGTTCGTTCAGGTCCAGCCCCGGGCCGACGGCCGCGGCATCCGGATCATGGACGTGGTCGACGAGGCGCTGGGCATGGGCCTCAAGGCGCCGATGGTCATCCGCTTCCAGGACCTGCTGCGCCACCGCGTCATCCAGCTCAACGAGTGCTTCGCCAAGGCCATCAAGGAGGAAGGCTACAAGGGCAACTACCGCGGCGTCTTCCCGATCAAGGTCAACCAGCTCCGGGAGGTCGTCGACGAGATCATCTTGGCAGGCAAGGACTACCACTACGGCCTCGAGGCCGGCTCCAAGCCCGAGCTGATGATCGCCCTCGCCATGCACGAGGGCGCCCAGCGCCTCATCATCTGCAACGGCTACAAGGACCACGACTACATCCGCCTCGCCCTCCTCGGCCGCAAACTCGGCAAAAAGATCATCCTCGTCGTCGAGCAGCTGGCCGAGCTCGATGACATCATCCGCATCTCCCAGGAAACCGGCGTCAAGCCGATGATCGGCTTCCGCTGCAAGCTGCAGACCCGCGGCGAGGGCAAGTGGGCCATGTCCACCGGCGACAACGCCAAGTTCGGCCTCAACACCGCGGAAATCCTCTTCGCCTGCGAGAAGCTCAAGGCCGTCAAGCTCGGCGCCTGCCTCAAGCTGGTCCACTTCCACATCGGCTCGCAGGTGCCGAACATCATCACGATCAAGAACGCCGTGATCGAGGCCTCGCGCTTCTACTGCCAGCTCGCGAAAATGGGCTTCCCCATGGGCTACCTCGACGTCGGCGGCGGCCTCGGCATCGACTACGACGGCTCCCGCACCAATTTCGAGAGCTCGATGAACTACTCGCTCGACGAGTACGCCCGCGACGTGGTCTTCAACATCCGCGAGATCTGCGCCGCCTCCGGCGTGCCCGTGCCCGACATCGTCAGCGAGTCCGGCCGCGCCGTCGTCGCCCCCCACTCCCTCCTCGTCGTCGAGGTCTTCGAGCGGATCAACAAGCGCGAGTCCCTCGGCCACCAGCACCAGCCCAAGGTGAAGCACAAGGTCGTGACCGACCTCGAGGTCATGCTGAAGAACAAGACCAAGCTCGGCCGGCTCGAGCGCTTCCACGACTCGCTCCAGAAAAAGGAGGAGGCCTTCTCCCTCTTCAACCTCGGGTACCTCGACCTCGAGAACCGGGCCGCCGCCGAGTCCATCTTCTGGCAGATCTGCGAGCAGATCGCCAAGGAGGGCCGCCAGACCGGCTACCAGCCCGAGGAACTGCACGACTTGGACAAGCTGCTCGCCGACCAGTACGTCTGCAATTTCTCCGTCTTCCAGTCCCTGCTCGACCACTGGGCCCTGAAGCAGCTCTTCCCCGTCGCCCCGCTCCACCGGCTCAACGAAAAGCCCTCGGTCAACGCCATCCTCGTCGACATCACCTGCGACTCCGATGGCAAGATCTCCTCGTTCATCGACCTGCAGGACGTGAAGGACTACATCACGCTGCACCCGCTGAACAGCAAGCCGTACTACCTCGGCGTGTTCCTGACCGGCGCCTACCAGGACATCATGGGCGACCTGCACAACCTCTTCGGCCGCGTCAACGAGGTCCACGTCTTCCTCGAGGCCGACGAGCCCAACGGTTTCTACATCGAGGAGGCCCTCACCGGCAGCCGCATCGCGGACGTGATCGAGGGCGTGCAGTACCAGCAGGAGGAGCTGTGCCGGAAGATGAAGGCCCAGATCGACGCCGCCACGCGCAAGGACATGGTCAAGCCCCGCGAGGGCGTCCGCCTCCTCGAACTCTACGAGAGCCAGATGCTCAACAAGACCTACCTGAACATCGAGCCGAAGCACGCGCGGCGGAAGAAGCCCTAGCCGCCGCCCCGCCCCGGGCTGCCGCGCCCGCCTGATTAATCGCTGGCGCCGTCTTGCCTCCGGCGGTCCCAGCCGCTGCGCTCTTCCCATGGTGCGCCTCCCGCTGCTCCGCCTGATTTTCGCCAGCCTGGCCGGCGCCGCCCTGGCGTCCCAGCCGCCGCCCGCCACCGCCGCGCCCGACGAGTTCGCCGAGGCGCGCGCCTGGTTCGACCAGTTTCGCGCCGCCGCCCCCGGTGCCGCCGTCCAGCTCCCGTTTTCCTTCACCTACGGCGGCCGCCCCGCCGCCGAGCTGCTGGCCGCCTGGCCGTCCCGCCAGACCGAGCGGGACCTCGACGCCCAGCGCCACGAGCGCGTCCTGACCTATGCCGATCCCGCGACCGGCCTGGAGGTGCGCTGCGTCGCGGTCAGCTACCGCGACTTCCCCACGGTCGAGTGGACCCTCTATTTCAAGAACACCGGCCCGACCGACACGCCCATTCTCGCGGACGTCGCGGCGCTCGCTGCCCGCTGGGCGCGCTCCGGCGCCGGGGAATTTCTGCTCCACCACTCGTTCGGAACGTTCTTTCCGCTGTCGCCGGCCGACTTCCAGCCGCAGGAGAGCAGGCTCGAGCCGGGCCAGCACCTGCGCCTGATCCCCGACAAGGGCCGGCCTTCGGCCGGCGTCATGCCCTACTTCAACCTGGAGCGCGGCGGCGACGCCGGCGTCATCCTCGCCGTCGGCTGGCCCGGCGCGTGGGCCATCGCCTTCGACCGCGACGACCAGGCCGGCCTCCGCGTCACCGCCGGCCAGGAACGGGTGCACCTGCGCCTCCACCCCGGCGAGGAGATCCGCTCGCCGCTCATGGCGCTCCAGTTCTGGCGGGGCGACTGGATCGGCGCCCAGAATGGGTGGCGGCGCTGGATGCGGGCGCACAACCTGCCGCAGCCCTTCGGCCAGCCGCATCGCCCGCTGTTCATGCCGTCCAGCTCCGAGCAGTTCGACATCATGGTCCAGGCCACCGAGGCCAATCAGCTCGCATTCATCGACCGCTACCTGGAGGAGAAATTTCCCGTCGACTGCTGGTGGATGGATGCCGGCTGGTACGAGAACGCGGGCCGCTGGCAGGAGCCCATCGCGCTGCGCGTGGACCGGAAGCGTTTTCCCCGCGGGCTCCGGGCCGTGACCGACCACGCCCACGCCCGCGGGCTCAAGACCCTGCTGTGGTTCGAACCCGAGCGGATCATGCCGACCAACGAGCTGTTCCGCGACCACCCCGACTGGCTGCTGCCAAACCTCATCACCAAGCGGCTCTCCCGCCTGTTCTACCTCGGCAACCCCGCGGCGGCCGCCTGGCTCACCGACCGGATCGTCACCATCCTCGACGAGGAGGGCATCGATATTTACCGGAATGACTTCAACGTGGTCGAGCCGGTCGAGCTCTGGCGCAGCCACGACACCGCGGAGCGGCAGGGCATCACGGAAAACCATCACGTCGTCGGCTACCTCAAGCTCTTCGACGACCTCCGCCGGCGCCATCCGGGCCTGGTGATCGACTCCTGCGCCGGCGGCGGCTCGCGCAACGATCTCGAGACAATGCGCCGGGCGCTGCCGTTTTACCGCTCCGACTACGTCTTCGACGTCGTCTCCAACCAGTGCCAGAGCTACGGTTTTGCGCTCTGGATTCCCTTCCATGGCACCTGCCCCGGCGCGCGGCAGTTCACCCCCTACGAGCTCCGCTCCAACTTCGCCGGCCCGGTCGTCCTGCCCTCGTGGGACCTGCGCGATCGCACGCTCCCCTACGACACCCTGCGGCAGGCCGTCCGCGAGTGGCGCGACTACGCGCCGAACTATTTCGGCGATTTCTATCCCCTCACCCCCTGCAGCCTGGGCGCGGATGTCTGGCTCGCCTGGCAGTACCACCGGCCCGAGGCCGGACGCGGGGTCGTGCAGGCCTTTCGCCGGGCCGGGAGCATCTACCAGACCGCCCACGTGCAGCTCCGCGGCCTGGAGCCCGCCGCCCGCTATCGCTTCACCGATCTCGATGCGCCCGGAGCCCCCTGGGAGGCCACCGGCCGCGAACTCATGACCGCCGGGTTCGACCTGACCCTGCAGGCGCGCCCCGGATCGGCCGTCCTGACCTATGAACGACTCCCCTGAGCCCCGTCCGTAATCCCTCTTCCCCCGCCACCCCTTCCTCCCTTCCCATGCCACGCTCCCTCCCCCTCCTCGCCCTCCTCGCCCTCTTTGCGCCCGCCGCCATGGCGGCCGGTCCCGCGGTGCCCCCGGCCCCGCGCGTCGATTTCAGCTACGCGTTCGGCTATCCCCACCGGGTCACCGTCGCGATGCCGGACAGCAGCGACAAGACCCTCGTCGACTGCGAGCCCGGCCAGGTCATGCTCTCCTGGAGCTTCGACAACCTGCTCAGCTTTCCCGTCGCCAATTTCTTCGGCCCGGCCACGCAATGGAAGGTGGTGCTCCGGCCCGAGGTGGACGGCGCGCGGCTCACCCAGTCCACCTGGCGGCGCACCGACGGCTGGCGGCCCGCCCTGACCGCGGACTTCACCGGCTCCCCCGTGCGGACCAAGCTGGAGGTCGTCGGCGGGGCCCGCGCCGCCCTCGTGCGCGCCGAGTTCACGAACACCGACGCGGCGCAGCCGCACACCGCGGCGCTCGACTGCTCCGTGCCCGGCAACTGGCGCGGCGTGAACCCGGCCGGCGTCGACCCCGCCCAGCCCGACCAGGCCCGCGATGCGCTGGTGGCGGGCTGGATGGCCCGCGCCGACCGCGTGATCCTCGCGGCGGTCGGGGCCGAGGAGTACCCGGTCGCGACCAACACGCTCCACCCCACCGTGCGGCTGCAGCCGGGCGAAACCAAGGTGGTCTGGCTCGTCCGCCCCTACAGCGTCTATGAATCCATGCTGCCGGAACTGCGCCGGCGCGACTGGGCGCGGGAATTCACCGAGGGGCAGGAGGTCTGGACCCGGCTCATCGGCCAGACCACGCGCCTCACCCTGCCCGACGCCGGCGTGCGCGACGCCTATTATGCCGGCCTGGCCGACATCTTCATCATGCGCGAGCCCGTCCCCGGCAGCTACCTCGGCACGCTGCCCGGCACCGAGCTGTACCGCTGCGCGAACTGCGCCGAGGCCGCGATCGCCTGCATCGCGCTCGACCAGGCCGGCCTGCCGCTGGAGGCGGCCGAGGGCTACCGCCTCGCCCTGGACCTGCAGAACTTCGACGGCTGCTGGGCCGAGCCCCAGGGCTGGTCCCGCTCCAACTGGATCGCCTCCGGGTTCAAGACCTGGTTCGTGATGGAGCACTACCGCATGACCCGGGACCGCGACTTCCTCGCGAACGTGTTTCCGCGCATGCTCGCCAGCAGCCGCTGGCAGGAGCGCGCCCGCCAGCGGACCCGCGAGTTCGGGAGCGGCCCCAAGCCCCTCAATGCCGGGCTGCTGCCCCCGGGCATGGGCGACGGCGGCCTGAAGAACGACGCCAGCCTCTACGGCGTCTTCCTCCCGCACAACATCTGGGCGGTCTACGCGGACCAGCAGGCGATGCTCGCCGCCACGGACCTGGGCCGCACCGCCGAGGCGCGGGAACTGCAGCAGATCTTTGAAACGGCCCGCACCGACCTGCTCGACACCCTCCACCGCGGGTCGATTGTCGCGGACGGCTATCGCTGGATCCCGGGCGTCGCCGGCAAGACTTCCGGCAGCACCTGGGGGGCGCTGAACGCCGCCTATCCCTGCCGCGTGCTGCCCGCCGACGACCCCCTCATCACGGGCACGATCCGCCGGATCGAAACCAAGCTGAGCCCCGGCGGCCTCCCCATCCACACCGGCTGGATGGAGAACGGCATGTGGGTCGCCATCACGCTCGACAACCTCGCCGAGACCCAGCTCTTCCGCGACGACGGCGACAGCGCGGCCAAGTACCTCTACGCCACCCTCAACCACGGCACCCCGCTCTACTCCTGGTGCGAGGAGCGCGGGCCCGAGCCGGGGTCCACCAAGACCACCGGCGACCGCCAGCATCTCTGGACCCCCATCGCCGTCACCCGCCTGATCCGCGACCTCCTCGTGTTTGAGGACGGCGACACGCTGCACCTGGCCCGCGGGACGGACCGGTCGTGGCTGGCCCGCGGCCCCGTCGGCGGCCAGGGCTTCCGCAGCCACTTCGGCCCGGTGTCGTACCAGCTGGCGCTCGAGCCCGCCGCGGGCCGCGTGCGCGGCCAGGTCTCCCTCACCCCCGGCCGGGAGCCGGCCAGCCTCCAGATCCATGTGCGCCTGCCGGAGGGGCGGAAGCTCGCCGCGGTCGACGACCCGGCGGCGCGCCTCCTGCCCGACGGCGAGACGATCGTCTGGACCCACCCGGCGGCGGAGATCCGCTTCACCACCACCCTCCGGTAGGCCCGGCCGCCGGCCGGGCTCAACCCGGCGGCGGAGCGCCCGCGCCTAGCGCCACTCGTGGCGCGGGTAGCGGCGGGAGAGCTCCGCCTTCACCTTGGGGTACATGTCGCGCCAGAAGGCGCCCAGGTCCTCGGTCACCTGGATCGGGCGGTGATTGGGGGCCAGCACCTCGAACTTCACCGGCACGCGGCCGTGGCCGAGCGTGAACCGGCCCTCAATGCCATAGAGTTCCTGGATCCGGGCGCTGAGCACCGGCGGCCCCTCCTTCGCATACGTCAGCCGCGCCTTGCGGCCGTTGGCCATCGTCAGCTTTTCCGGCAGGTAGTCGTCCAGCACGGCGAATTGCTCGGCCGTCAGCCAGTCCCGCAGCACGGGCATCACCGGCTTGTCCTTGAGGTCGCGATAGCCGAGCTCCCCATAGCAGATCTGCTCCACCAGGGTCGCGCGATCGGCCTCGGTGAGCACGTTGACCTCCAGCTCCGGGAACCACTCCGCCAGCCGGTTCACGCGGATGATCCACTGCTCCACCGCCTCGTCCCACGCCTCGAGCTTCAGCCGGCCCGCCATGACTTCCTTGGTCAGCAGCGCCGCCGCCTCGTTCAGCGGGGCCTCGTCGCTGCTCGCCCGGGCCTCCAGCACCAGGTCGCGGAAGCGGCGCTCCCGCCGCGAAACCACGCGCTTGATCGTCTCGTCGTAGGTCACGCTGCGCACCTCCCGGTAGTCCTCCGGAAAGATCTCCCGCAGCCACGGCTCCTCGATCGCCGTCGCCAGGGAGAGGAGCACGCTGACCTCGCCGCCGCGCCCCTCGACCTCGCTGATCTCGGCCGCCACGAGCAGCGGCGCCGAACCGATGGCGCTCTCCCGCGCCAGGACGCCGCGCCGCTGGTGGACCAGCTCGCACCGCAGCGTCCCGCCGTCGAGCCGCCGGGCCAGCTGGTCGGAAAAGCCGGCCAGCACGCACTTCCGCACCTCGGCATCGGCCGGGCGGCGCTCCGCGACGTCCAGGCCCTCCTGCTGCGCGATCGCCAGGAATTGCTCGAACAGCGGCCCAACCTGGCGGGCCCCCTGCGCGTGGATCCCCAGCCGGCGGCAGGCCTCGAGCGCGTAGTTCGCGCGGTCCGCAAAGCGCCAGGCCCGCAGCAGCCGGAAAAAATCGCTCTCATGCTCCTCGCCCAGCGCCTCCTCGCGCGCCTGCTCGACCTCCTTGGGCACGTTGCGCAGCAGAAAATTCCGCCCCTGGGTCAGCGCCGCCATCAGCGCCACGGTCCGGACGCAGCCGCGCTCCTCCGCCGCCAGCAGCATGCGGGCGTAGCGGGGGTGCAGCGGGAAGCGCAGCATCCGGCGGCCGAGCTCCGTGATGCGGGCCGCCGCCCGGCCGGCGACCGGCCCGATCGCCCCGAGATCCGCCAGCAGCAGTTCCGCGCGCTCCAGCGCCTTCGGCTCGGGCGGCTCCAGCCAGGGGAAACGGGCGACGTCGTCGATGCCGCTGGCCTTGAGGGTGAGCACGACCTCGGACAGGTCGAGCCGCTTCACCTCCGGCACCTCCTGCGGCGCCCGCTGGCCGTGCTCGCGCTCGGTCCACAGCCGGACACACACCCCGGGGGCCGTGCGTCCGGCCCGGCCCGCCCGCTGGTCCGCACTCGCGGCGGAGATCTTCTCGATCAGCAGCGTGTTGATGCCGCGGTGCGGGTCGAACCGCGCCCGGCGCGCCAGGCCGCAGTCGATCACGGTCGTGACACCGTCGATCGTCAGCGAGGTTTCCGCCACGTTGGTGGAGACGATGATCTTCCGCGCCTCGTAGCGGGCCACGGCGCGGTCCTGCTGCTCGGGCGGCAGCTCCCCATGGAGGGGAAAGGTCACAAACTCCCGCAAGGCCCGCGCGCCCTGGATCGCCTGGACGGTGCGGTTGATCTCGTAGGCCCCCGGCATGAAGACCAGCAGGTCGCCGGTCGACTCGGCCGCCACGCGGGCACACTCCCGGGCCGCCACGTCCCAGACCGGCTCATCGTCAAAGTTCACAGACTTTGGCAGGTACTCGATCCGCACCGGGAAGCTGCGCCCCTGCGAGACCAGGACCTCGCAGGGGGCCAGATACGCCTGGAGCAGGCCGGCATCGAGCGTGGCGGACATCACGATCAATTTCAGGTCGGGCCGAGTCGTCTGCTGGAGCTGCACGGCCCGGGCGAGCGAGATGTCCCCATACAGGTGCCGCTCGTGGAATTCATCGAAGACGATCGTGTTAACGCCGCGGAGTTGGTCGTCGAAGGACATCTGGCGCAACAGGATGCCCTCGGTCACAAACCGGATGCGCGTCTGGGCGCTGACCCGGGATTCGAGCCGGATCTGGTAGCCGACGATGCCGCCGAGGGGGGTGCCGACCTCCTCGGCGACGCGCTTGGCGAGCAGCCGCGCCGCCAGGCGCCGGGGCTGGAGCACGACGACCTCGCCCCGCTCGCCCAGCAGCCCGTGGCGGAGCAGGATCTGCGGGATCTGGGTCGACTTGCCCGAGCCGGTCGGCGCCTGCACGATGAGCCGGCCCGAGGCGCGCAAGGCGGCGACGAGGGCGGGCTCGAGTTCGTAGATGGGCAGGTCGCGGGGGGCGGGCATCGGGCGGGTCAGGGCGTGGCGGGAAAAGGGGGAGGCGAAAGTCTGATTCCCCCGCGCGGGTTGCAAGCGCCACGGTGGGTCGGTCCGAGGGGGTGCGGCAGGGGGGTGCGCCGCGCCCGGCGCGATTGTGAACAACCGGTGAGTCGGATTACTCCCAAGTTATTCACCGAGGCGCGCGGTGAAGAAGTTGTGGAGAACAAAACCTTCACTTTCCAGGCGGAGGGGACAGGTTGGCCTCGTTCCTTGATAGAACAGTCGCAGCGCGGCGGTATGAAAAACCCGCCGCGAGCACGACTGGGATAATCCCGGGTGACCGGGGAATGGTCGGTGGCAGCTGGTGCTGCCGGCCCCTCCAATGCCGCGTTAGCGGTGCTGGCAGGCAGATATCACCAGCTCCTCTGGCCGGAGTCGTGTCCGGTCAGTTCATCCACGAATCAGGAGCTGAGCGGCAAGGCGTGATTAGAAACCGCGTCCAAGCCGAGTCAGGTCCACGGGCCGTTTCGACCCGTGCGCCGACACAGTTACCCCAGAGGGTTATGGTTGCTACTGTGCAGACCAGAACGCAGTCGCGTTTCCCGGCGGGACAACCCCCGCCAAAAGGCCCGGTTCGCCCAAAGCGAGCAGGGCGCGCAAGGGCGACACGGCGGCGGGGAGTGAGCGGACCAGGCAAGGCCCGTCAACCTCCTCAATGGGGCAGCGTGAAAAAGCACGCCGCCACACTGCAAAAGCGAACGCAACCTGAGAGTTAAGAGGTCAGACCCGTAACGCAGGGCCAACGGCCAGCCAAAAGCTGGCGCCGTCCCCGTGGTAAGGGTGCCGACGCGAAGTAAGATTGCAGACGTGTCCGCACCACGTCCGGCGTGCCGCTCCCGGCAGGGAGCGACCGAACTGGGCGAAGAGGCCTCACTCAAAAGATCCCGACCGGCAACGGTCAGGACGGTCCCGCCATGAGACCGAAACATCCGCCTGCCGCGGAGAGTGGCGTCGGGAAGCACACAGCCCGCGAAAGCGAGCGCGCCCAATCGTGTGCCACTGGGAAAGAGCGCGTGGCGAACGCCCACCCCCAAATTTGGCCCCGGGACCGCAAGGTCTCGGGGCCTTATTTTTTACCGTCTTCAACCGTCGCAGGGCCGGCCCCACCCCCACCCCGAGGCTTCGCCCCCCGCCCCGGCGGGTCAGGCGGACCGGATGACCACGGTGCCTGCAATGCGGTCCTCGACCGTCTGCCGGTTCGGTTCCCAGAGCAGCTTCAGGAAGCCGATCAGGCCCATCGCGAGGCCGGCGACATAACCGCCGTTGCGGATAAAGGCGTCAAAGAAGGTCAGCGGCGCCCCGTTGATCCGCACCACCCGGGTTCCCAGCAGGAGCTTGCCGAGCGTCCGGCCGTTCCACCCACCCACCAGCAGGGTAAAATATAGGCCCGACCAGCCAAAGGTGACCCCCAGCGCACCGGTGAACGCCCGGGCCTGGTTGAGCCACGACGCCCCCGCCGCCTCCCGCGCCCGCAACTCGTCCTTCAGCTGGTCGACCTGCTCCTGCAGCCGGCCGCTGGCCGTCCGCAACTCGGCCCAGGAGGCCTGGGGCGAGACCGGCACGGTCTGGGCCATCGCCGCACTCGGGGCGCGGCCCGTCAGCGCGTCGAGCTTGAGCTGGGGAGCCCGCAGGAACGAGCCATGGCCCAGGGCCAGGGCCGCCAGCAGCAGGACGACGAGCCCCAGGCCGCGGGCGATCCAGCGAAAGGTCCGGAGCGCCACCGGCGCCGCCGGGGCGTTGCCCAGCAGCAC
The DNA here is from genome assembly GCA_903830425.1 of uncultured Opitutia bacterium. Taxonomy (GTDB): domain Bacteria; phylum Verrucomicrobiota; class Verrucomicrobiia; order Opitutales; family Opitutaceae; genus Opi-474. The sequence continues at coordinate 34,176 of CAIKTR010000038.1, read as the reverse complement.
GAGCAGCAGCAGCCCGGTGCCGAGGCCGAGGAACGGCCGGGACAGGAAGGAAAGCACCCCGATCGCCGCCAAGTCCACCAGCATGGCCGCCAGGCGCCGCCAGGGCTCGGCCAGCGGCTGGCCCAGCACGGCCGGCGCCACGGTCAGCGTCTCGGCGGTGACTTTGCGGCCACGGGCCAGGGGGGTGGAAACCAAATCGGCAGCCATGCCGCCAGAGAGTCAGGCGGGGGCCGCCGCGCAAGAACCGATTCATCTCGCGCCTTCGGCCTTGCTTTCGCCGCGGGCGCTCAGCACTTTCTTCTTTTTTCCAAAGACCAGAACAGCGTGCGCGCCATGAACCAGAACATCCGTAACATTGCCATTATTGCCCACGTCGACCATGGGAAAACCACCCTCGTCGACAAATTGCTCAAGGAAGGCGGCGTCTACCGCGCCAACCAGCAGGTCGAGGAGCGCGCCATGGACTCCATGGACCTGGAGAAGGAAAAGGGCATCACGATCAAGGCCAAGAACACCTCCGTGCACTGGAAGGACAAGACGATCAACATCGTCGACACCCCCGGGCACGCCGACTTCGGCGGCGAGGTGGAGCGCGCACTGCGCATGGTCGACGGCGTGCTGCTGGTCATCGATGCCTACGACGGCCCCCAGGCCCAGACCCGTTTCGTGCTGCGCAAGGCCCTCGCCCACGGTCTCAAGGTGGTGATCGTCATCAACAAGATCGACCGCGACAACGCCGAGCCCGCCAAGATGTACGACAAGGTGCTCGAGCTCCTCATGGAGCTCAACGCGACCGAGGAGCAGTTCGACGCCCCCGTGGTGTACGGTTCCGGCCGCGACGGCTACATGATGATGCACCTCGGCGAGGAAAAGAAGGATATGTCCCCGCTCTTCCAGACGATCCTCGACCACATTCCGCCGCCGTTCGCGAAGCCCAACGAGCCGTTCCACATGCTGGTGTCGAACATCGACTGGAGCGACTACGTCGGCCGGATCGCGGTCGGCAAGATCCTCGGCGGCTCCGCCAGCATCGGCGAGACCGTGTTCGTCGTCCGCCACAGCGACGGCAAGCGCGTCCGCGCCAAGATCACCAAGGTCTTTGAATTCACCGGCCTCGGCACCACCGAGACCCAGACCGCGGTCGCCGGCAATATCGTCGGCCTGTCCGGGTTCGAGGACATCGACATCGGTGACACCCTCACCGCCGACGAGGCCGGCCACGCCCTGCCCTTCACCCAGATCGACCCGCCGACCCTCGAGATGCAGTTCTGCGTCAACGACGGGCCGCTCGTCGGCCAGGAAGGCAAGCTCGTCACGTCGCGCCAGCTCCGCGAGCGCCTCATGCGCGAGTTGAAGACCAACGTTTCCATCAACATCGAGGACACCGACAAGGCCGGCATCTTCAATGTGAAGGCCCGCGGCGCCATGCAGGTCGCCGTGCTCGTCGAGACCATGCGGCGCGAGGGGTTCGAACTCCTCGTCTCCCGCCCGACCGTGATCGAGCAGCTGGTCGACGGTGCCCGTCACGAGCCCTTCGAGACGGTCTGGATCGAAGTGCCCGACGAGTGCGTGGGGGCGATCATGCAGAACCTCGCCAACCGCAAGGGCCTGCTCACCAACATGGAGAAGCTCCCGCACACGACGATGATCGAGGCGACCATCACCACGCGCGGCCTCATCGGCATGGAAATCGACGTCGTCAACGCCACCAGCGGCCGCGGCGTGCTCAGCCATCTCTTCAAGGAATACGGGCCCTATGCCGGCGAGGTGCTCACGCGCCTCAGCGGCACCCTCATCGCCACCGAGGCCGGCATCACCACCCCCTACGCCCTCGTGATGGTGCAGGAGCGCGGCAAGCTCTTCGTCAGCCCGGGCGAGGCCGTCTACGAAGGCATGATCGTCGGCGAGAATCCCCGCAACGAGGACATCTCCGTGAATGCCGTCCGCGAGAAGAAGCTCACCAACTTCCGCTCCCAGGGCGACGGCGTCGCCACCGGCCTGACTCCCGCGACCAAGCTGTCGCTCGAGCGCGCGATCGAGTACGTGGCGATCGACGAACTGGTCGAAGTCACGCCCAAGAGCCTGCGGCTCCGCAAGCGCATCCTGAACCAGGGCGAGCGCCAGAAGGCCGCCAAGAAGGCCAAGTAACCCGTCCGGCTTAACAACCTTCCGCCCCAACTGTGGGGCGGGTCCCGGCCCCACCCTCCCCCGGTGGGGCCTTTTTTTGTCCACGCCACCCCGACCGCGCCGCGCCGACGGACTGCCACCGACCCAGGTCCGCAACCGTCACTCCGCGTCCGGTGACGGTGTGGCCACGTCCCGCTCAATGTCCCGCGCCTTGAGCAGGCCGTGCGCGCTGGACTTGCCGGTCAGGCGCACGCTCAGGCCGTCCATGAGCACGTAGACGATGGGCACCACGAACAGGGTCAGCAGCGTGGACAGCGTGAGGCCGCCCACCACCACGATGCCCATGGCGTTGCGGGTCTCCGCACCGGCCCCGGTCGCCAGCGCCAGCGGCACGGCGCCCAGAATCGTGGCGATCGCCGTCATCAGGATCGGCCGGAACCGCACCGACGCCGCCTCAAACGCCGCGTCGAAGGCGTTCTTGCCCTGCAGCTGGAGCTGGTTCGCGAACTCCACGATCAGGATGCCGTTCTTGGCGACCAGCCCGATGAGCATGATCAGGCCAAACCGGGAAAACAGGTTGTCCGTCACCGGCGGGCCCCACCACCGCGTGCAGTACAGCACCAGGAGGCCGCCCGCCACCGCGATGACCACGCCGGTGAAGATGGTGACCGGATGGATCCAGGATTCGAACTGCGCGGCCAGGATCAGGAAGGTGAAGATCAGGGCGAGGGCAAAGATCGTGAAGGTGTCGTTGCGGCCGTCGACGAAGTCGCGCGTGCCCCCGTCCCAGGCGTAGCTGTAACCCTCGGGCAGCAGCGTCTTGGCCTCCCGGGAGAGGAAGTCCACGCCGTCGCCCAGCGTCGAGCCCAGGTTGACCTGCGCGGACACCGTCACCGACCGCAGGCGGTTGAAGTGCGGGTAGCTCTCCGGCACGACGTTCTCGCGGTAGGAGACGAGGTTGTTCAACTGCACCAAATTGCCCGTGCGCGACTTGACGTAGAGCCGGGCCAGGTCGCGTGGCGTGGTGCGGTCGGCATCCTCCACCTGCACAATCACGTCGTACTGCTGGTTGCCGCGCTGGAACTCCGTCACGCGGCGGCCGCCCAGGAGCGTCTCCAGCGCCGTGCCGATGTCGGAAATGGACACGCTCATGTCGGCGGCCTTCGCGCGGTCGATCCGGACCAGCAACTGTGGCTTGGTCGGCGACGGGTCCAGCCGCGGTTGGTTGAAGATCGGGCTGCCGCGCATCCGCTCGATCAACCGGCTGCCCACGTCCTGAAGCTTGTTGAAGTCGCTGCCCTGGAGCACGATCTGCACACCGCCGCCGCCGCCGCCGCCCAGGGTGCCCGCCGGGCTCACCGTGGCCTGACCGCCCGTGATGGTCTGCTGGAATTTCCGCCGCAGTTCCCCAATGATCTCCTGGGTCTTCCGGGTGCGCTCCTCCCAGGGCTTGAGCGTGACGAAAATGAAGCCCCGGGTGCCCTCGCCGGCCCGGTTGAAGGTCCGGTCCACTTCCGGCACCTTCAGGATCAGCTGCTCCATTTCCTTGGCGTACGAAATGTTGTAGGCCGGGGTGGAGCCCACAGGGGAAATGAAGTTCGCGACGAATATGCCGCGGTCCTCCAGCGGCGCCAGTTCGCGCTGCAGCCGGGTGTAGGAATAAAGACCGGCGGCGGTGAACAGCACCACGCCGGCGAGCACCCGGAACCGCCGCCGCAGGGCGCCCTGCAGCAGGCCCGAGTAGAAGCGGTTGAGCGCGACAAAGAACGGCTCGCTCCAGGTGTAGAGCCACCCGTGCTGCCGCTGACCCGCCACCAGCCGGACATGCAGCAGGCGCGAGCACAGCATCGGCGTCAGCGTGAGGGCGACAAAGGCCGAGACCAGCACCGCGATCGCGAGCGTCAGGCCAAACTCGTAGAACAGGCGGCCGATCTGGCCCGACTGGAAGGCAACCGGCACGAACACCGCCACCAGCGTCAGCGTGGTCGCGATCACCGCAAACGCGACCTGCCGCGTGCCGAACACCGCGGCCCGGATCGCCAGCTCCCCTCCCTCCATGCGCCGATAAATGTTCTCCAGCACCACGATCGCGTCATCCACCACGAGCCCCACCGCCAGCACCAGCGCCAGCAGCGTCAGCACGTTCAGCGTGAAGCCCAGCCAGCTCATCACCGCAAACGTCCCGATGATCGAGATCGGGATCGCCAGCAGCGGGATCAGGGTGGCGCGCCAGTCGCGCAAAAAGAGAAAGATCATCAGGATCACGAGCAGGGCCGCCTCGACCAGCGTGACGTACACCTCGCGGATCGAGCGGTCGACGAACACGCTGGTGTCGTAGCTGACCTCCACCTGCACGCCCTCCGGCATGTCCCGGCGGATGTGCGGCAGCAGCGCCTTGACCTCGTTGGCCACCGCCAGAAGGTTCGACTGCGACTGCCGCTGGACCGACACGCTGACCGACGAGCGCCCCCGGAAAAAAGCGTCGTTCCGGTAGTCCGCCGCACCCAGCTCCACGCGGCCGATGTCGCCGAATTTCACCTGGTAGCCGGCGCGGGTGGCCAGGACCAGATTCTCGAATTCGACCGGGGTCGTCATGGTGCCCTCGAGGCGCACGGGGAACTCGCGCGAGAGCGACTCGATGCGGCCGCTCGGCACGTCGATGTTCTGCTGCTGGAGCGCGCTGGCCACGTCGCTCACCGTCAAGTTGTAGGCCGCCAGCCGGTCGGGATCCACCCACAGCCGCATCGCATAGCGCGGGCCCCGGACGTTGACGGCGCCGACCCCCGGCACGGTCTGGATGCGCTGGACCGCGAGGCGGTCGACCATCTCGGTCAGCTCCAGGCGGCTGTAGCGGTCGGAGTAGAACGAGACGGAGATGATGGGGGACGAGTCGGCGTCGGCCTTGGTCACCTGGGGCTCGTTCATGTTCTCCGGGAGCTTGGAGCGCACCCGGCTGACGCGGTCGCGGACGTCGTTGGCCGCCTCGTCGATGTTCTTGTCGGTGTTGAACTCGAGCGTGATGTTGGTGCGCTGCTCGGCCGACGCCGAGCGGAGGGTGCGGATGCCGTCGATCGACGACAGCTCCTTTTCCAGCGGCTCCGTCACCTTCGACTCCATCACCTCCGCCGAAGCCCCGGGGTAGCTGACCTCGACGGAGACGATCGGCGAGTCGATGTTCGGGTATTCCCGCACCGGCAGGCGCAGAAAGAGCAGCCCGCCCACGAGCACGATGAAGATCGACGCCACCACGCAGACCACCGGCCGCTTGATGGAAAGGTCCGAAAGGATCATCGGTCAGTTCCCGGGGGAGAACTCCGGACGCAGGGGCCGGGGATCCAGCTTGGCCCCGGGATAGAGGATCAGGGCGCCGACCCCGGCGGCCACCACCGGCTGGCCCTCGCGCAGCCGCGCAGGGTCCGACGCCGCGACCTCGACCACCCCGCGCGACCGCAGGCCGAGGGTGACCGGGACAAACTCAGCCGTGGCGGCCCCGTCCCGCTGGGTCACCGTGATCAGCTGCGGGCCCCGCGGCGTGACCAGGATCGCCCCTTCCGGGACGGTGAGCACGCCAGGGTGCACGGTGAGCACGAGCAGGACGTTGGCGAACATGCCCGGCTTGATCTGCTCCGGCGGGTTGGTCAGGTAGCCCTTCACCTCGCTGGAGCGGGTCGTGCGGTCGATCACCGCGCTGACGAAATAGACCTCGCCCATCAGCCGCGCCGGCCCGCCGCCGCTGCGGGCCTGGATCTCAAAGGTCGAGCCCGGCCGCACCTTGTCCAGAAAACGCTCCGGCACCTGGAACTCGATCTTGAGGCGCGAGAGGTCGTTGATGGTGGTGATCGCGGGCGTGGCGGTGCTGGAGCTGACGTAGTCGCCGAGCGACACCGAGCGGGAGCCGGCCAGGCCGTCGAAGGGTGCCTTCAGCTCCGTCTTGGCCAGGCGGGTGCGGATCAGGGCGAGCGCCGCCTTGTTGGAGGCGTACTCCGACCGGACCCCGTCGGCATCGGCCTGGGAGATCAGGTTGCCCTTCACGAGGTTCTCGGTGCGCTCCAGGTTCAGCTCGGCCAGCCGGAACGCGGCCGCGGCCTGCGCCGACTGCGCGACGAGCTCGGAGTCGTCAATTTTAACGAGTACTTGGCCGCGGGTGACCCGTTCGCCCTCGTTGAACAGGATTTTTCTCACCTGGCCGGCGATCTCGGCCCGGATCTGCGCGGTCTCGTTGGCCGCCACCGACCCGACCAGATTGATCGACTCGGTCAGGTCGCGGCGGCTGACGGCCACGACCTCCACCGGCTGCACGGTCGCATTGGTCGCCACCGCCGTGGATTTCGCCCGGCGCGCACAGCCGGCCGCGACCAGCATGACGGCCAGCAGGAGACCGGCGGCGCCACGGGGGAGAAGGGATCGCATGAGAACCGGAATTCAGGGACGGACGCGCGACAGTCGCAACCGTGAAAGTGTCCACCCGAGTTACATTTCGCCGGATGCACCCGACGCTGGCCGGCCTGTTCGACCGGGCGGCCCCACCCTGCGGCCGTTCGCTGGCGGGTGGCGGACACCCGTCCGTCTGGCTCAGCCGATCAGCTTCGTGTACGCCTCAGCATCCAGCAGGCCGGAGGCCTCGGCAGGATTGGCGAGTTGGAGCTGCATGATCCAGCCGCCGTCGAACGGGGCGGTGTTCACGGTTTCCGGGGTGCGCTCCAGCACGGGATTGACGGCCACCACGGTGCCGGCGACCGGTGCGTAGAGATCGCTGGCGGCCTTGACCGACTCCACCACCCCGAAGGTCTCGCCGGCCTTGAACACCGTGCCCACCTTGGGCAGTTGGACGTAGGTGATGTCGCCGAGCGAGTTTTGGGCATAATCGCTGATGCCAACCGTCGCGGTGCCATCACCCTCGAGCTTCAGCCATTCATGGGATTTTGCGTAGCGGAGACCGGCGGGGACGTTGCTCATGGGGATTTTTTTAGTGCGACGAAGGGAGGTTTGACCAGTTGCAAATTCAGCTTGGTGCCGCGGATGTCCACGGTGAGCGCGGCCGTCGCCGCGGTGGAGCTTACCAGCGCGGAGCCGATCGCCTCGTTGAGCACCGGCGAAAGGGTGCCGGATACGACCCGGCCCACCGCGGCGCCCGCGGGGCCGAGCACCGGCGTGTCGGCGCGCACGATGCGGCGATCGCCCGTCTTGAAGTAGACGATCTGCTGCCGCGGACCCTCCTGCCGCTCCGCCACCAGCGCGGCCCGGCCGATGAAGTCGGCGCCTTTCTCGAGCTTCACCGTCCAGCCCAGGCCGGCCGCCAGCGGGGAGATATCCTGGGTGATTTCGTGACCGTAGAGCGGATAACCCGCCTCGAGGCGGAGGCTGTCGCGCGCCCCGAGGCCCGTCAGCACCAGCCCGTGCGGCGTGCCCGCGGCCAGCACGGCCTCGGCCAGTTCCCGGGCGGCGGCGGCGGGGTGGTACAGCTCGAAGCCGTCCTCGCCGGTATAACCCGTGCGGCTGATGAGGCAGGGCACCCCCGCCACCGCCCCCTCGGTGAAGTGGTAGTACTTCACGCGGTCGAGCGCGACCGGGGTCAGGGACTGCACGATGGCGGCGGCGCGCGGACCCTGCACCGCGATCAGCGCGTAGTCGGCGCTGCGGTCCGTGATGGTCACCTGGAACGGCGCCGCCTGGGCGCGGATCCACGCGAGGTCCTTGGCGATGTTGCCCGCGTTGATGCAGAGAAAATAGTCCTCGGGCCCGCGCTGGTAGACGAGCAGGTCATCCACCACCCCGCCGGTCGGATAGCACATCGGCGAGTAGAGCACGCGGCCGGGGAAGAGCTTGGCGACGTCGTTCGTCACAAGGTGGTTGAGGAACCGGCTGGCCTCCGGGCCGCGCACATCGACCTCACCCATGTGACTGACATCAAAGAGGCCCGCCGCGCGGCGCACGGCCTTGTGCTCCTCCAGAATGCTCTGGTACTGCACCGGCATCTCCCAGCCGGCAAAGTCCACCAGCCGGCCGCCGTGGGCAGCGTGGAAATCGCGGAGGGGCGTGCGCTGGAGATCGCTCATGCGGAAGACTACGCGCGCTGCCCCAAACGGCGGCAAGGCTGTTTTGGCGCGGGGGCGGGGCCGGCAGTTTATATTCGCAACGCGCGCCCACTGCATAAACTGGGGTCATGCACTGGTTGGTCACCGCCATCATCCTGACTGTGGGCTTGTCGTTCCTCTGCTCGCTGGTGGAAGCCGTGGTGCTGAGCACCACCACGGCCGACATCCAGGCGCTCAAGCGCCGCCATCCCCGGCGCGGCGAACTGCTGGCCCTGCTCAAGCACAGCCTCCACCAGACCGTCGCGGCCATCCTCACCCTCAACACCATCGCCAACACCCTCGGCTCCATGCTGGTCGGCGGCCTCGCCGCCCACCTGCTGGACGACACCCAGCTCGGCTGCCTCACCGCGGCCCTGACCCTGACCATCCTGGTTTTCTCCGAGGTCCTGCCCAAGAACCTCGGGGTCGCCTACCGCCAGACGCTGCAGCCGCAGGTGGTCTATCCCCTGTGGTGGATGCGCCGGCTCCTCCTGCCCGTGACCTATCTCTGCAACCTCGTCGTGCGCCCCTTCATCCCCGCCCGGCACGACGCCCAGGCTTCCGACGAGGAGATCATCCTCCTCGCCGAGCGCGGCGCGGAGCAGGGCACCCTCAGCAAGAGCGAGTCCAGCATCATCGCCAACGCGCTCGCGCTCGATGACATCCGGGTGGGCGAGATCATGACGCCGCGCACGGTCGTGACCGCCCTGCGGCAGTCGGCCACCATCGGCGAGGTTTTCCGCGAGTACCCCAACCTGCCCTTCGGGCGCATGCCGGTCTACGGCCGCAACCTCGACGACATCACCGGCCTCGCCCGCCGCCGGGACCTCCTCAAAGCCAAGGCCAACGACCAGGACCAGGTTCTGGTGGAGTCGGTGCGGCACGAGATTCATTTTATCCCCCAGACCGTGACCGTGGCGAACGCGCTGCAGGTCTTCCTCAAGACCCACCAGCAGCTGCTGGTGGTGGTGGATGAGTTTGGCTCCACCGCCGGCGTGGTGACGATGGAGGATGTCATGGAACAGCTGCTCGGGCGGGAAATCTTCGAGAAGGATGACATCGCGGTGGACATGCGCGAGCTGGCGCGCAGCCGGCAGCAGAAGATCACCCGCGCCCGGAAACCCGGCCCCGCCAGCACCGCCCCCCTTGCCCCGGCCCCCTGAAGCCCCGAACCGACCCGCGCCATGCCCCTCGCCTTTTATGTCCATGACCTGAGCCCGTTCCTCGGGCCGCACTGGGGGAATTTCGGCCTGCGCTACTATGGGCTGTCCTACCTGCTGGGCTTCCTCGCCGCCGCCTGGCTGCTGGCGCGTTATGCCCGCGCCGGCCGCTCGCAACTGCCCCCGGAGCGGATCGCCGACTTCATCGTCGCGCTCGTGGTCGGGGTCATGCTCGGCGGACGGATCGGGTCGTTCCTGCTCTACCATCCCGCGGACATCTGGCGCGATCCCCTCAGCTTTTTCCGGGTCTGGGAAGGCGGCATGGCGAGCCATGGCGGCATGCTCGGCGTGGCCGTGACCCTGGCCTGGTTCAGCCGCACGGAGAAAATTCGCTTTCTCCACCTCGCCGACCTGATCACGTCGGTCGCCCCGGCCGGACTGCTCTTCGGGCGGATCGCCAACTTCATCAACGGCGAACTCTGGGGCACCCCCACCCGGGTCGCGTGGGCCGTGATTTTCCCCGCCAGCCCCCACCCGCTCATGCCCCGCCACCCCTCCCAGCTCTACGAGGCCCTGCTCGAGGGCGCGCTGCTGCTGGCCCTCATGCAATGGCGCTTCTGGCGCAGCCCGGCCGTGGCGAAAAGCCCCGGCCGCCTGAGCGGAGAGTTTCTGCTCGCCTACGCCGTCGCCCGGGCCGTCGGCGAGCTCTTCCGCGAGCCCGACGCCTCCCTGATCCTCGGCCTGAGCCGCGGGACGTTCTACTCGCTGTTCTTCATCGTGGCCGGGCTCGCGCTGATCCTGCGGAAATCAGCGCCCCTCGAGGGGAAATAGCACGGGACGCGGGCCCGCCGCCCGGTCGTCGGCCAGCGGGTGCTGGACCGGGCACCGCCGGGCCCAACTCAGACCACCGTTCCCGGCGGCAACGTGGCGCCTTTCGGCACCACGAGAACGCCGTCACGGACCACCACCGCCCCGTTGGCGTAGGTGCCGTCGGCCTTGCCCGCGGCCAGCAGCACGCAGCCATCGCCGATGCGGGCGTTCTTGTCGATGATCGCCCCCTTGACGCGGCAGTTCTTGCCCACGCCCAGATGCGGCCGGCCCTGGACGCGATTCGCCGCCAGCTGCTCTTCGGTCTCGTAGTAATCCGCCCCCATGAGGACGGTGTCCTCGAGGACGGAATTCTCGCCCACATACGACCGGATGCCGAGCACGCTGTGCTTGATCGCGGAATTCGTCAGGATGGAGCCGTCGCCAATGACCACGTGGTCAATGGCGCATTTGTTCAGCTTGGACGCCGGCAGGTAGCGGTCCTGCGTGTAGATCGGCGCGGTGGGATCGAAGAAATTGAACGGGGGCAGCGGCTGGGCGAGCGCCAGGTTGGCGTCAAAGAAGGCCCGCACCGTCCCGATGTCCTCCCAGTAGCCCTCGAAGATGTGCGCGTAGAGGCCCTTTTTCCCGAGCAGGCCGGGGATGATCTCCCGGCCAAAGTCCGTCATCGTGTTGTCCAGCGCCTCGGCCAGCGCGGCCCGGTTGAAGACGTAGATGCCCATCGAGGCGAGGCAGTGCTTCTCCTGCGACGGCGTCTCCAGCCGCGACTCGAGCACCGGACTGAGCGTCAGGCTGTTGATGACCGCGGGATCCTTGGGCTTCTCCACAAACCGTCCGATGGAGAGGTCGTCGTTGACCTGCATGAGGCCCAAGCCGGCGACCTTCGAGACGGGAAAGGGAATGGCGGCGATCGTGACGTCGGCTCCAGTCGCCAGGTGCTGGTCGATGATTTTCCGGTAGTCCATCCGGTAGAGCTGGTCCCCGGAGAGGATCAGCACGAGGTCGTGCGGGAAGGAGCGGAAGTGGATCAGGTTGCGGCGCACCGCATCCGCCGTGCCCTGGTACCAGTCGGAGCCCTTCTCGGTCTGCTCGGCCGACATGACGTCGACAAACCCGCCGCCGAAGGGATCGAAGTGGTAGGTGCCCTGCACGTGGCGGTGCAGCGACGCCGTCTGAAACTGCGTGAGCAGGAAGATCCGGTTGATGTCGGAGTTGAGGCAGTTGCTGATCGGGATGTCGACCAGGCGGTACTTGCCGGCGAGCGGCACGGCGGGCTTGCAGCGCTCGGTGGTCAGCGGATGCAGCCGGGTGCCACGACCACCGCCCATGATGACGGCCAGCACGCGTTTTTGTGTAGTCATGGGAGGGAAGTAATGGTCAGAGTTTTAGGACTAGACACCACGTTTGCGCACGGGGCTAATTTCGCCAGTCAAAATCACCACCAATCATCATGTGCGGCATCGTCGGCTACGTGGGTAAGCAAAATGCGGTCACCATCATCCTCGAGGGGTTGAAGCGCTTGGAGTACCGGGGCTACGACTCCGCCGGCGTCTGCGTGCAAAAAGGCCGGAAGCTGGACCTGCTGAAAAAGGCCGGCCGGGTCGAGAACCTCGCCAAGGCGGCGGCCCAGCACCGGTTCACGGCCACGACCGGCATCGGCCACACCCGCTGGGCCACCCACGGCGGCGTGACCGACGCCAACGCCCACCCGCACGTCAGCAGCGACGGCAAGTTCGCACTCATCCACAATGGGGTGATCGAGAACTACGCCCAGATTAAGGCCTTCCTCGCGGGCCGGGGCTACACCTTCAAGTCGGAGACGGACACCGAGGTGCTCTGCAACCTCATCGCCTATCATTATGCCAAGGAGCCGGTGCGCGCCAAAAGCCGCCAGACCCGTTTTGTCGAAAGCGTTCGCAAGACGCTCCGCCACGTCGAGGGCACCTATGGGATCGCGGTCCTCTGCGTCGACTTTCCCGGCCAGATCGTGGGATCCCGCAAGGCCTCCCCGCTGATTCTCGGCGTCGGCGAACATGAGTACATCCTCGCGTCCGACGCGTCCGCCTTGGTCAGCCGCACCCAGAACGTCGTCTACCTGAAGGACGGGGAAATCGTCCATCTCACCCCGGAGAGTTTCTCAATCTCCACCCTGGACCAGGCCGACGTCTCGCCGGTCGTGGACAAAATCCACTGGTCCGTCACGGCAGCGGATATGGGAAAATACGCCCATTTCATGGAAAAGGAGATTTTCGAGCAGCCCGCCGCGCTCGAGAACGCCATGCGCGGCCGCTTCGCCGCCGACGGCAGCACGGCCCAGTTCGGCGGCCTCAATATTACGCCCGGCGAGTTTCGGGATCTGGAGCGGTTTATGTTCTGCGCCTGCGGCACAGCATGGCACGCCTGCCTCGTGACCGAGCATTTGATCGAACGTTTTGCCCGCATCCCGGTCGAGGTCGACTACGCCTCCGAGTTTCGCTACCGTAATTCGCCGCTGGATCCCCGGACCCTGTTCTTCGTGATGAGCCAGTCGGGGGAGACGATCGACACCTTGGCGGCGCTGCGCGAGGCCAAGCGGAAAGGCTACCGGGTCATGGCGGTCAACAACGTCGTCGGCTCCAGCATCGCCCGCGAGGCGGACGGCGGCATCTACCAGCATGTCGGGCCCGAGGTGGGCGTGGCGTCGACCAAGGCCTTCACGTCCCAATTGCTCATCGGCGCCATGATCGCCCTGTACGTCGCCCGGATGCGGGACATGAGTTTCAGCGACGGCGTAACCTATGTGAACGCGCTCAAGGGCGTCCCGGAACTCGTTCGCCAGGCACTCCAGCAGGCCCCCAAGATCAAGGCCATCGCGCGGCGCTACGCCCAGTACCACGATATGCTGTTCCTCGGCCGGCTGTCGCTTTTCCCGCTCGCCCTCGAGGGGGCCCTCAAGCTCAAGGAAATTTCCTATATCCACGCCGAAGGTTACCCCGCCGCCGAGATGAAACACGGGCCGATCGCCCTCGTCAGCGAGAAATGTCCCAGCGTGTTCTTTGCCCCCCAGGGGGAGATCTTTAACAAGATCGTGTCCTCGATGCAGGAGATCAAGGCGCGCAAGGGTCCCATCATCGCCATCACCACCGAGGGGGCCGAACTGCCCAAGGGCGTCGCGGATGACGTCATCCATATTCCCGCCTGCCATGAGGCCGTGCTGCCCATCGTCGCCGCGATTCCGGTGCAGCTGCTGAGCTACTATATCGCCGTCGAGCGCGGCTGCGACGTCGACAAGCCGCGCAACCTGGCCAAGTCCGTCACGGTGGAGTAAATTCCCTCTCACACTCCCGCAGGGGAAGGTGTTCGCCATCTTCGCGGCGATTGTTGAGGCGCGGAGCCTTGGACTGAACTGCAGTTCCATTGACGAATCTGGAGCGTTACGGCGCGGGAACCTCATCCACGCTCGTGACAGCTGCCCGGCCCTCCATTTCTCGCCTGAAATTACGGTTGAAATACATCCTGCGTGAGCATCTGAATAGGCCTAACTTCTCTGGCCTAGCCCAATACTTCACCCAAGCGAGCGGCTGGATTTTCCGGAGGAAATGGTCAGCAAACCCCATGTCTTCCACCATGTCGCGTCCCATGAACGTTCGCCACTTTGTCACGCTGTGCTCACGCGCCAAGGCCGCCCGTCGCCTACCCCTCCACGCCTGGAAGGCACTGGTGGCGGCGCCTCTGTTCCTGGCCTTGGCCGCCTGCCAGACGAGTCAGTATGTCTTACCCACGGCCGCCGAGCGCGCAGGCTTGGAGCAGTCCATCCTCGCCGAAACCGAAATGCTCGCGGCCGTCCCGCTCACGGAGGCGGCGATTTACCCCGTGCTCGACGCGCTTCTCGCCAAGCACCCGGACGCCTATGGCAGCACGTTCGCCCTCGATCCGGCCGCCGTCGGGTCACCGCTCGCTCCCTACGCCTATCGGGCATCGGGCAAAATCGCCCACCGCAGTCTCGCGTCCGACAGCTACGATTATCCCCATCAAACTTGGTTCAGCGTGCCGCTGAAGTCGGGAAAGACCCTTTGGTCCGAACCCTACTTCGACAAGGGCGGCGGTGAAGTGGAAATGATCACCTTCTCCGCCCCGGTTCGCAAGGGTGGCCGCATCATCGGCATCATCACCGCGGATATCGAGCTTCAGGCGAGGCAGTGACCGACCCGCCACCCGGCGATCTCCTGCCGGGCCGCACGCCTGATCCCTGATTCCTGCCGGGGCATCCGCACGGCCGGAAATACCGGACGCCGCAGTGCGCTCATGATCCGGACGGCGCTTGCGCCATTTATTTCGCCGGCGGCTCCTCGATCACTTTCAGCTCACCGAGTTTCACCGTGCCGGTGCGCTCGTTGAACCAGGAGGCGCCGGGTTTGACGGCGCGGCCGAAACCTCGGGAAGCGATTTTGATCATGGGCTGGATCACCTCCTCGAGATAGTCGCCCCAGGCGCTCGTCGTCGCATGGGCGCGCCACAGCAACACGTCCTCCTTCCCTTTCTCCGCCGTGCGCTGGTAGCGAAAGGCGGACACGAGGAGATAATGGCGCGCCGTGAGGCTCTTCATTTCGGCGCTATACCAGGCGTGCTGGTTGCTCACATCCCATTCGGATTCCCCGAGGATGATCATCCGCATTTCCCCCGCGTTCAGGACGCGGTTCCGATAGAAGATCGGCGCCACCGTGCCCCACTCAAACGTGAGCGTGAGCGTGGGCGGCGATTCCTTCGAGGCGATGCGGTACCCCTGCTGCTCCAGCGTGGTGATCAGCGTCCGCAGGATGACCTCTTCCTTCGGCTGTCGCTCGTAGTGCTTCACGATTTCGCCGCGCTCCTGATAACCGAGCACGACGGGAACGTAATAGACCGGCTGGCTCGGGGTCGGCCGCGGCACCTGTTTCCCCTCGCGCGTCAGATCCATCGTCAGCACCAGCAGCCGGTCGGCCGCGTCCCAGTCTTCGGTCGCGCCTGCCCGATCACCCACGCCGCAGGCCAGCACGGCGCCACAGAGCAGGCGGGACAATAACCTAAACCGCCGATCAGCGGAAAAAATCGAGAAGCTCATGTGCATAAAATAACGCGGCTGGCAGGTCGGTCGCGAGTGGGGCAAGACGGATGTGACGATACTCTTAATCCGGTGTACTTCAGCAGTAATTTTATCTCACTCCCTGGCATGTTGATGCGTCGTCCGCGCACGCCGCCTGCCAGACCCGAGTGGAATCAAGCGTCCGGCTGGAACGGTCAAATCCAGTCTTGCGGCGGGGCCATCAGGGGGTCGACTGGAGGTCCCCTTGCATTCGCCTTGCCGCGCCGCCACTCGGCTCGCATAAGCCCAACCTTTGCCGATGAACATCCACCCGACCCGCGACGCCTTTCTCCGTCTGGCCACGCAGGGCAATGTCATCCCGGTCTATACCGACCTCATGGCGGACTTCGAGACCCCCGTCTCCGCCTATGCAAAGCTCAAGGAGGCCGGGCCGTCCTACTTGCTGGAGTCGATCGAGGGAGGGGAACGGCTTTCGCGCTACAGTTTCATCGGCTGCCGGCCGCGTAAGGTTTTCGTGTGCCGACCGGACACGACCGAAATCCGCCAGCCCGGCCGGCCCACCCAGGTCGTCCGCACCCCGGCGGATCCCCTGACCCTGATCGAGGCGGAGATGAGCGGCTACCGCCCCGTGATCCTGCCCGGCCTGCCCCGTTTTACCGGCGGCGCCGTCGGCTTCGTCGGCTACGAGTACATCACCCGGATCGAGCCGACCGTGCCGGCCGCCCCGACCGACGACCTGCAGGTGCCCCTGCTCTACTTCATGCTGTCGGACTCGCTCCTGATCTTCGACCGCGCCAAGCAAACCCTCCGCCTCTGCGTCAACGCCCACGTCGGCGGCGACGCCGGCGCGGCCTACGACGCCGCGATCGCCGAGGTGCGCGCCCTGCACGACCTGCTCAAGCAGCCGCGCGAACTCGCCCCCGCGCCCTTGGTGGAGCCCGCCCGGATCGAGGTGCCGCCGGGCAACTTCACCCGCCAGCGCTTCGAGCAATGCGTCGAGGATTCGAAGGAGTTCATCCGCGCCGGCGACATCATCCAGGTCGTCGGGGCCCAGCGCTTCTCGCAGCCCTTCACCAAGTCCCCGCTCGACCTCTACCGGGCGCTCCGGACCGTCAATCCGTCCCCCTACATGTTCATCCTCGAGGCGGGCGATTTTTCCATCGTCGGCGCCTCGCCCGAAGTCCACGTGCGGCTGACCGATGGCCTCGTTGAGATCCGGCCGATCGCCGGCACGCGCAAGCGCGGGGCCAACCCCGCCGAGGACGCGGCCCTCGAACAGGAACTGCTGGCCGACGCCAAGGAAAAGGCCGAGCACCTCATGCTGGTCGACCTCGCCCGGAACGACATCGGCCGGGTCTGCCAGTTCGGCAGCATCACCGTTCCCGACTTCATGACCGTGGAGCGCTACTCGCATGTGATGCATATCGTATCCCAGGTCGAAGGCCGGATCGCGCCTGACAAGAATGCCTACGATCTCATGCGCGCCACCTTTCCGGCGGGCACCGTGAGCGGCGCCCCCAAAATCCGGGCGATGCAGATCATTGCCACGATCGAGCAGCAGCAGCGCGGGTTTTATGCCGGGGCCTTGGGCTACTTTGGGTATGACGGCAATATGGACACCTGCATCATGCTGCGCACCGCCCTGCTGAAAAACGGCCAGGTTTATATCCAGGCCGGCGGCGGCTGGGTCGCGGATTCCCTGCCGGCGGACGAATACCAGGAGACGATCAACAAGGCCTCAGCCTTGTTTAAGGCCGTTTCCATGGCTGAGCAGTTCTAGTCCGGCATAGGCCCAGTTTTGCGCCACTCTGGCGCTATAAGTAAGCAGAGTGCGTCAATAAACGCGTCTGTTGGGGAGCTTATGCTACCCAAGCCCCGTGGAAATATGTCCACTTTTGGAACAATACTAGCTAACGTCCCGATCAAAACTAGCTAGCGGCCGGAACAAATCCATCTTCTGCGTCTCTTCCCTAAGACTCCCTTTCCACATGCCTGCCAAATTCAAATCCACCAGTGCCAGCGTCGATTCCGAAGAGTCTAGCACTCGCCTGCGTGCGGAACAGCCGGATGCCCCGCCCTCGTTCCTCGAGCGGGCCGAGCCGGCCGCCCCCGAGCCCCCCATTGCCCATGGCGAACGCAGCAACCTCCAACTGTACCTTCAGGAAATCGGCAAGACCCCCCTCCTGACCATCCAGGAGGAAATCCAGCTGGCCGGGCGCATCCGCCGCGGCGACAAGGCCGCCCGGGATCACATGATCTCGGCCAACCTGCGCCTGGTCGTGAAGATCGCCATGGATTACAAGGACTTCGGCCTGCCGCTGCTTGACCTCATCAGCGAGGGCAACATCGGCCTGATCAAGGCCGTCGAACGCTTCGACCCCCGCAAAGGCGGCAAACTCTCCACCTACGCCGCCTGGTGGATCAAGCAGTCCATCAAGCGCGCCCTCGCCAACCAGTCCAAGACCATCCGACTGCCCGTCCACCTCGTGGACAAAATTTCCAAGATGCGCCGGATGGCCATGAAACTCACCGAGGAACTCGGCCGTGAGCCCACCGACGAGGAGTTGGCCATCGAGTTGCAGATCCCGACCAGCAAGGTCGCCCACCTGAAATCGGTCAGCGTCCGCCCCGCGTCCCTCGACGCCCCGGTCGGCGAAGAGGGCGGCTCCGCCACATTCGGCGAAATCGTCGGCGATGATAACGCCATCAGTCCCTACGACGGACTGCGGGACAAGAACCAGAACTCCGATCTGCATGCGATGGTGAACTCCCTCGACGAGCGCGAAGCGGAGATCATCCGCCTCCGCTTTGGCCTCGACGGCAAGGACGAGCTCACCCTCGAGGAGGTCGGCCGGAAGTTCAATGTCACCCGCGAGCGCATCCGCCAGCTCGAGTATCTCGCCCTCGCCAAGATGCGCCGGGCCATGGCGAAGCACGAGGCCGTCCGGACCGTCGAGGAGATTGACGAGGACGAACGGGTTCGCCAGCGCAACGCGATCATCCGCGAATTCGTCGAGACCAAGGCCCGCAAGGCCGGGCGCAACTGACCCCCTGGGCGAGATTCGCTCGTCAGAGGCCGGCCTCCCCGCCGGCCTCTTTGCTTTGCCGGAGTGGACCGGTCCGCTCCGGCACCGCCCGGGCCCCGGCGCCGACCCAACAAAAAGCCGCCCGGATTGCTCCGGGCGGCTGGAAGAGAAGCGGGAATTCGCGCGGGGCTTATTCCTTCTTCGCGGCCTCGTCGAGGATGTCGCCGAGGTTCATCATGTCGGTGCCGCTCTGGCGGTTGAGCGCCTCGTAGGCGGTCGTCTCGGCCGCGAGCTGCTCGGCGCTGTAGTTGGCCGCCTTGATGCTCAGGCCGAGGCGGCGCTCGTCGCGATCGATCTTGATCACGCGGGCGCTGACCTGCTGGCCGGGCTTCAGGACGTCCTTCACCTTCTCGATGCGCTCCTCGCTGATCTGCGAGATGTGCACGAGGCCGTCGATCCCGTCCTTCAGCTCCACAAAGGCGCCGAACGAGGTGATCTTGGTGACGGCACCCTGCACGACGTCGCCGATGCGGAAGAAGGAGTCGATGTCCGACCACGGATCGGTCGCGAGCTGCTTCATGCCGAGGCTGATGCGCTGCTGCGAGGAATCCACGTCGAGCACGATCGCGTCCACCTCGTCGCCCTTCTTGAGGACTTCGGAGGGATGGTTGACCTTGCGGGTCCACGACATGTCGGACACGTGCACCATGCCGTCGATGCCCTCTTCGAGTTCGATGAAGGCGCCGTAGGTGGTCATGTTGCGCACCTTGCCGCGAACGCGGGCGCCCATCGGGTAGTTGTGGCGGACCATGTCCCAGGGGTTGGGCTCGAGCTGGCGGAGGCCGAGCGAGATCTTCTGCTCGTCCTTCTGGATGCCGAGGACGACCGCATCGAGCTCCTGGCCGACCTTGAGCAGCTCGGAGGGCTTGGTGATGCGCTTGGTCCAGGACATCTCGGTGATATGCACGAGGCCTTCCACGCCGGGTTCGATTTCCACGAACGCGCCGTAGGGCACGAGGTTGACCACCTTGCCGTGGACCTTGGCGCCGACCGGGAACTTCCGGTCGATCTCGTCCCACGGATTCTTGGTGGTCTGCTTGAGACCGAGGGAGACCCGCTCCTTCTCGCGGTTCACCTCGATGATCATGACCTGGATCTCCTCACCCTGCTTGAGCATTTCGGAGGGGTGCGAGATGCGGCCCCAGCTCATGTCGGTGATGTGGAGCAGGCCGTCCATGCCGTCGAGGTCGATGAACGCGCCGAAGTCGGTGATGTTCTTGACGACGCCCTTGCGGACCTGGCCGGGCTGGATGCTCTCGAGCAGGTTGCGGCGCTTGCTGGTGCGCTGCTCCTCGATGAGTTCGCGGCGCGACAGGACGATGTTCTTCCGGTCGAGATTGATCTTGAGGACCTTGAAGTCGTAGGTCTGGCCGACGTACTGGTCGAGGTTCTTGGGCGGCTGCACGTCGATGTGCGAGGCCGGCATGAAGGCGTCGACGCCGATGCTGATGATCAGGCCGCCCTTGACCTTGGCCTTGACGCGACCGGAGACCACGGAGCCCTCGGGGAACTTGGTCAGGATGTTGTCCCAGTTCTTCTTTTGCTCGGCGAGGTCGAAGGACAGGACGGGCGCGCCGTTCTTATCCTCGAGCTTCTGGACGAGCACCTCGATGGTGGAGCCGATTTGCAGCTCGCCAATGTCGAGGAACTCGTTGGCGGGGACCAGGCCTTCGGACTTGCCGCCGATATCGACGACAACTTCGTTCTGGCGGATTTCGGTGATGGTGCCCGGGACGATGGCGCCTTCCTTCAGTTTATCGAAGGCCGACTGCGCGAGCAGATCTTGCATGACTGAACTCATATGCGGAGACCGGCGAACAAGCACCCTGCTCCAGAAGCACCCGCCCACCGGTGATGACCCCGCCGTTAAGCGGAGCCGTGGGTTGACTGTTGAACTGACGTGAAAAGCCGGCGGGAGCATCGCGGCGACGCCAGCTTGACCAATAACTTTGCCGCGAACGGTCAGAATCGCCGACTCATCACTCCACCGGCAAGCCCTAATTTAGCCTTCCGCCCGGTCCCAAACCCCTCGCACGGGCGCTGGTTGGACCGTCGCAACGCGCTAATCATAAATGCTATGGGTCACGGCCAACGGCCTATCCCGCAAGGCTGCCGCGCGCTGCCGCAACAAAGCTGGCGCGCCGGCGGATCAGGCGGGCTGCTGCTGGGACAGGCAGTGGACCGTGCCCAGGCCCCACACCAGGTCGCGGCAGTCGATCGGCAGCACCACCCGGCCCGGGAAACAGTGCGCCAGGATCTCCGCGGCCGCCGCGTCGCGCCGCGGCTGGCCAAACACCGGCAGCAGGACCGCGCCGTTAATCACGAGAAAGTTCGCATAACTCGCGGGCAGCCTCTGGCCCTCGCAATAACAGGCCCGCGGCATCGGCAGTTCGATGATCTGGAACTTGCCGCCGGCCGGCGTCCGCAGGCTGCCCAGCCGCTCGCGGTTCTCCCGCAGGGCCGCATAGTTCCGGTCCCGCTGATTCCGCTCGACGGCGGTGACGATGCCGTCGACCCGGTAGAATCGGCTCAGGTCGTCGACATGGCCGTCGGTGTCATCACCGGCAATGCCATCGCCGAGCCACAGGATCTGCCGGACGCCAAGGTGATCCCGGAGCATCTGCTCGATCCCCGCCCGCGACAGCGCGGGATTGCGGTTAGGGTTCAGCAGGCAGGATTCCGTGGTGAGCAGCGCACCGGCGCCGTTCACGTCAATCGACCCGCCCTCCAGGATCCGGTCGACGACCATCCGCCGCAGGCCGAGCGCCCGGGCGATTTTCGCGGGGATGGCGTTGTCCAGGTCGTAGGGCGGATATTTTCCACCCCACGCGTTGTGGCCCCAATCCGTGACGGCCACCTCCCCCGTCCCATCGTGCTTCACAAAAATCGGGCCATGGTCGCGGCACCAGGCGTCGTTGGTCGGGTGATCGTAGAAGGTCACCTGGCGGAGGTCCGCCTTGGCGCGGTTGAGCAGCACCCGGGCGCGCGCCTGGCGCGGCCGCGCGAGGTTGAGGCGGACCGGCTCAAACCGGCTGATCGCCGCCACCAGCGCGGCGAACTTCGCCGGGATCGGCCGGAAATGCCCCGGCCAGGTCCGCCGGTTGTGCGGCCAGGACAGCCAGACTGCGGCCTGGGGCTCCCACTCCGCCGGCATCCGGAAGCCGAGAGCGGCGGGGGTCGGCGTTTTCGACACAGCCATGGTTCAGTCGACGAACCGCTTGGTCAGGTCGCCGTAGGCGTCGATGCGCCGGTCCCGCAGGAACGGCCAGTGCGTGCGGGTGACATCGACCTGGGCGAGGTCAACCGGCACGAGGAGAATCTCCTCCCGGTCCACGCTGGCCCGCGCCAGAATCTGGCCGCTGGTCCCCGCCACAAAACTCTGCCCCCAGAACTCAAGGCCGTCGCCGCCGACCGGCGTCTCGAGCCCGATGCGGTTGACCGCCGCCACGAAGCAGCCGTTCGCGACCGCGTGCCCCTGGTGGCTGATCTGCCAGGCGCCGTGCTGGCTCGCGCCGTGGACCCGCTTTTCCTGCGGATGCCAGCCGATGGCCGTGGGATAAAACAGGATCTCCGCGCCCCGCAGGGCCGTGAGTCGCGCGGCCTCCGGATACCACTGGTCCCAGCAGATCAGCACGCCGATCCGGCCATACTTCGTCGACCAGGCCCGGAAGCCCGTGTCCCCGGGCGTGAAATAGAACTTCTCGTAGTACAGCGGGTCGTCCGGGATGTGCATCTTCCGGTAGCGGCCGAGCAGCTTCCCGTCGGCGTCGATGATGACCGCGGTGTTGTGGTAGAGGCCGGCGGAACGCTTCTCGAAGAGCGAGGCGACGATCACCACCTGGTATTTTTTCGCGAGCCGCTGAAACGCCCGGGTGCTGGGCCCCGGGATCGGCTCGGCCAGCCGGAAATTCGCGTGGTCCTCGCTCTGGCAGAAATACTGCGAGCCGCACAGCTCCTGCGTGCAGATGATCTGGGCGCCGCGCTTCGCCGCCTGCTCCGCCAGCGCCAGGGTCTGCTTGAGGTTGGCCGCAGGCCGGGCGGCGCAGGCATGCTGGATCAGACCAAGCGTGACCTTCATGGCGGCGGCGGGACGTCCCTCAATACACGACCTTGTTCAGCGGATACTCGACAATGCCCTCGGCGCCGAGCGCCTTGAGCTGCGGGATGATTTCGCGGGCGACGCTCTCGTCGATGATCGTCTCGAGCGCGATCCAGTCCGGCGAGCTCAGCTGCGAGATGGTGGGGTTGCGCAGCGCGGGCAGCGCCCGCACCACCGCATCCAGCGCAGCCTTGGGCAGGTTCATCTTCAGGCCGACCTTGCTCTCGGCCTCGAGCGCCCCGCGCAGCAGCAGGGCGATGGTCTCGATCTTCTTCCGCTTGGCGGGGTTCGCCCAGCTCGCCTTGTTGGCGATCAACTTCGTGTTGGTCTCGAGCAGCGTGTCGATGATGCGGAGCTTGTTCGCGCGGATCGAGTTGCCGGTCTCCGTGATGTCCACGATGGCGTCGACCAGATCGGGCACCTTGACCTCCGTCGCGCCCCACGAGAACTCGATCTCCGCGGGGATGTTCCGCGCGGCGAAATAGCGCCGGACCGTGCCGACCAGCTCGGTGGCCACGCGCTTGCCCGCCAGCTGCTCGGGCCGGGTGATCGCCGAGGACTCGGGGACGCAGAGCACCCAGCGGGATTTCTGCATCGAGGCGCGGCTGTAGATGAGGTCGCAGACCTCCACGACGTCCGAGGCGTTTTCCTGGATCCAGTCGTAGCCGGTCAGGCCGCAGTCAAAAAATCCGTGCTCCACGTACCGGCTCACTTCCTGGGCGCGCACAAAGCGCCCGTCGAGTTCCGCGTCGTCGATCGAGGGCTTGTAGGAGCGGGAGCTCGTGGTGATTTTCCACCCTGCCTTGGCGAACAGGCTCTTGGTCGATTCCTCCAGGCTGCCTTTGGGCAGGCCCAGCATCAGCAATGGCTTCATGTCGGACACGCGGCCAAAGGACACTCGGGCTTTTGAAGCTTCAAGTAAATTCGCGGGCCCGCCGGGCCGCCGCCCACCTATTGACAAACCCGGGGCCGCACCTAGTAAGGGCGTGGTGACAAGCAAAAAACCACCGCTGCGGGCCGAACCCAAGCCGCTCATCGTGGTCGTCGAGGATGAGGCGGAGCTGGCCAAGCTCGTCGCCATCCATCTGGAGCGCGCCGGCATGCAGACCCAGATCTGCAACCGGGCCGCCCACGCGCTGACCTTCCTCAAGAAGAACTTCGCCAACCTCATCCTGCTCGACATCAACCTGCCCGATCAGTCCGGCTTTTCCCTGCTGGCGGAACTGAAGGCGGCGGATATCGCCGTGCCGACCATTTTCCTGACCGGCCAGGTCGACGAGCTCAACAAGGTCAAGGGCCTCAACATGGGCGGCGATGACTACATCACCAAGCCCTTCAGCTACGCCGAACTGGTCGCGCGCATCCAGGCCGTCCTGCGCCGCACCGAGTCCATTCGCGACCAGAATGTCACCAAGAACGTCCGGCTGAGCGACGAGCCGTTCGACTTCTGCGGGGCGCAGGTCAACCCGATCCGGCTCGAGATCACCTTTCCCAGCCAGCCGGTGCGGAAGCTGGGCCGCAAGGAACTCGGCATCCTCGCCTACCTGCAGGCCCACCCGGGCGCGGTCATCACCCGCCAGGCGCTCATTCACTCGGTCTGGGGCGTGCACGCCGACACCAAGAGCCGCTCGCTCGACCAGTACATCGTCAAGGTGCGCGAACTTTATGCCGCGCACGGGCTGACGCTCGACGCCTTCCGGACCATCCACGGGGTCGGCTACATCTTCGATCCCCAGGGTGTCTCCCAGGCCGGCCGCTGAGCGGCCTCGCACCCCCACCCGCGTCGGCGCTCGCCCGCGCGGTTTACGGCGCCAGCTTGCAGACCTCGGACACGCGCTCCAAGGCGTCGCCCAAGTGATCGTGCCGCTGCGGCCCGCCGAGCGGCTTGTTCGCCTCGATGCGGGCAATCCAGGTCGTCAGCAACTCCGTGTTGTAGGCCTGCATCACCATCTCGATGCCTTTCTCCCGACCCACTTTGTCGGTGATGCTTTTCATCAGTAATTTTTTATCCATGGCGAAGCGTCTGCCGTGTTTGTCGTGATTTCCCGGTCGTTTTGCAAGGTCGGCGTTGGGAAAACGGGCCGGGCGCTACCACCCCGCGCCGGGGCGTTTCTCCCTGGCGAAGGCCCCGGGACCGCGGTTCAAAACAGCTCGGGCTGTTCGTAGCGGGTCCGCGCCTCGGCCAGCGCACTTCGCATCTCCATCTCGCCCAGCAGGCGGTACAGTTCCCCGGCCTGCACCTGGGTCGGGGTCGCCGCGACCGTCGGCAAGCCGAGGTTGAGGGTCGTGAGCTTCAGGTTCATCCGCAGGCGGTCGGCGTCGGTCCGCACCGCCGCCTGAAACCGCTCGGGTTTCAGCGCCTCCGCATGGGCGATCACGCCTTCGAGCCCGCCGAACTCCGCCAGCCACTTGGCCGCCGTCTTCGGCCCCACCCCCATCAGGCCTGGAATGTTGTCCGCCGTGTCCCCCACCAGCGCCAGGTAGTCTGCAATCTGGGCCGGCGGCACCCCGAATTTTTCCGTCACCCCCGCCGCGTCCAGCACGCGCCAGCCGAGCTTGGGATTGGCGGTGGGCGGCGGCAGCAGCAGCTTGATGTGCTCGTCCACGACCTGCGCGAAGTCCTTGTCGGCGCTGACGATCAGCACCTCGTGCCCCTCCCGGGCCAGGGCCACCGCCTGCGACGCCAGCAGGTCGTCCGACTCGATCCCTTCCCGCTCGATGCCCACGAGGCCCATGGCGCGGGTGAACTCCTTGATCGGCGCGATCTGCTGCCGCAGCGGCTCGGGCATCTCGGCGCGTTGCGCCTTGTATTCGGCATGCAGGGCCAGGCGGTCCTGCGAGCCACCGAGATCAAAAAACACGAGCGTGGCCACCGGCTTCTCCTGATCGGCCAGGCGCCAGAGGGACTTCACCCAGCCATGCAGCGCGCCGGTGGGGAAGCCATCGCTGCGTGTCAGTTCGGGCACCGCGTAAAAGCAGCGGTACGCCAGGTTGAATCCGTCCACGAGCAGCCATTTCGCCATGCCGGAGCAGAACCTTGGCGCGGAAACGCGTCAAGGGGTGACCCTCGGCTCGCCGCCGCCCGACGCGGCCGCTGATGCCTGATGCCGCGGCCCGCCACCCGGATTGACCAGGCGCGCCGTCACAAAGATAAGCAGGTTCCGTTTCTGCGTCGTCTGGCCCTTGGATCGAAACAGCCGCCCGAGCAGCGGCAGGTCGCCGAGGATCGGCACCTTGTCCGTGACTTTCTTCACCTCCTCCCGCGTCAGGCCGCCCATCATCAGCGTGGCGCCGTCCCAGATCGTGACTTTGGTCGAGATGTCCCGGACCGAGAAAATCGGCTGATAGAATCCCGAGGGCACGGTCACCGTCGTGCTACCCGAGATGGCGATGCTCGGCCCGCCGTACTCCACGAAACCGTCGAATTCGGTTACCTTGGGGTTGAGTTCCAGGCTGATGCTGAAGTCATCCTCCTCAACGGTCGGCGTGACCTTGAGTTCCACCCCGACGTTGCGCGCCGTGAAGTCCTGTGGGGTTCCCGCCGTGATCGCCACCCCCGCCGAGCCGCCGCCGCTCGCGTTGCCCGTGCCGACCTGGCTCTGCGTCTGCCCGAAGCTCTGCGGGTAACGCATCTCCTGCGCCACCGTGATGGTCGCCAGACTGCCCGACAGCACCGTGACCTTCGGCGCACTGAGCAGATCGGTGCCCTGCCGCTGCGCCAGCGCCCGCACGATCGCGTTGACGTCAAACTCCCCCACCACCCCCGTGACCGACGCGAGCGGGCCCGTCGCCGCCCCCAAATCCGGCGCGCCGGGCATCAGGGGGGCGTTGTTGACGATCGGCAGGTTGAATTCGGGCGACACCGTGACCGTCCCGTCTGCCGACACCGCCGTCCCTTCCGGGCGGATGATTCCCCCCTGCGAGCTGCTCGCGCGGCTGGTGAAGGCGCCCGTCAGGGACCGGTTGCCCGTGGCATAGGCCGCGCGCACCCCGCCCCCGGCCCGGAGCGCCTGGGTCGTCACATTCCAGTTCACCCCCAGTTCCTCCAGCGCACCGTCCTGCACTTCCATGAACTTCGCCTCGATCTCGACCTGCCGGACCTCGTGGTACCGGGACAGGATAGTCCGGATGCGCGCCAGGTTTCGCTGGGTCTGCGTGACGATGATGGCCGAGCCATCGTAGGCCAGGCTCGCCTCTGGCGGGTCCTCAAAATCGACCCCGGCCAGTTGCAGAAATCGCCGCACCAACGCCGTCTCGCCGCCCCCGACCCCGCCCGCCAAATCCTTCGACGGCTCGGCCGCGACCAGCGGGGCGTGTTTCCCCGCTCCTGCCGCCCCGGTCGCCGGCCCGGGTCCGGTCATGCGCAGGACGGTGGCGCGGGTGACCGGAAAACAGGCGGTCGCCAGCGGTCCCGCCTCCCCCGCGGGCCGCAGCACCACCGCATCGACCTGCACCTCGTACTCGCAGCCGGCCGCCTCCGCCACGAAGTCGAGCACCCGCGCCAGCGACAGATTGCGCAGCATGAGGGTGACCGCCGCCGCCTGTTTGTCCGGATCCAGCAGAATGATATTCACGCCCTTGGGCGGACCGCTGGGGTCGAATTCCTCGGAGGCCGCGCTCAGCGCCGTCACCACCTGGCCCAGGGGCACCCGGGTGAAGCTGACCGCCGGCAACACGATGTCGCGCAGCTTGCCCGCCACCGGTGAAACCGACCCCGCCGGAACGCCACCCCAGCGCGGTGCCGGCTGAACTCCCGGACGCTGCCAGCTCCGGCCCACTTGCTGGATCAGCTCCGCCCGCGTCTGCTCCCGGGATCGTGCCTCCGTCATCGCCGGGGCACCGTCCGGGCCGACCTTCCGGGTCCCGGTCCCGCGCGCCACCTCCGGAGCTTGGGCCTGGTCGCCGCCACGGTCCTCGCTCCCCGCGGCGTCCGGCTCGATCCCTCGCGCCATCCGCGGCGGCGCGGCGCACACCAGCAGGGCTCCGATCCACACCACCCTCCGAAGAAATGGAATTTGTGTCATGGTAAAATTATTCCTCGGACGCGGGTGCGGCCGCCAACCGCGGCGGGCGCGGGGCCAGGCTGAGCCGCCGGGGCGGGGATGAGCTTGGCGAGGTCGCGATGATCCGGGCCAGCGGCGGATCGGATCCGAGCGCCTCGACGCGGTAGGTCTGCCCCGCGCCCTGCAGTTCTTCGCCCAGGCGGAGCTCATGCCACGCTTCGTCGCCGTCGGACGGCAGGGCGACCACCGCCACCCATTCGTCCGTGTGGGCGCGTTCCCCCGTGGTCAGGAGCGTCAACCGGCCCGTGCGCTCGTCGCGAACCCCGGCCCGGCCCACCCATTGGCTGGAGGTCGTCCCGTCGGCGATCGGCACGGGGCGCCGTTGCACCGTGAAATTCGTGATCGCCAAACCCAGCGCAGGGAGTTTCCGGCCAGCCCCGGCCAGAAACACCTCGCCCGTGCGGATGTTTTCAAATGACCCCATGACATGCCCCTCCCCGCCGACAAAGCCCAGCAGTTGCAGGGGAAACAGCGCCCGTTTCACGGCGACCAGCTCGATCCCAGCGGGTGCGGCAAGGGCCCTGGCCTCCGTCCCGCTGGACTCTGGCCTGATGGCGAATTCCCCGGCCCTGGCATCATAGTAGATCTCGGGCGGCGTGAAGACGTCATAGATCCAGCCGGTTCCTCGTGCTTGGGCCGGGGGCGAATGCCACATTCGCGACGCGAGTCCGGCCGGCGCCTCCGCCGCCGGGGCATACGGCACGAAGGCCGGACGGGGTTGGGCCTCCGCGGCCCGCCGGGATCGACCCGGTGAGGCCCCCGGTCCGCCGAACCACGCGAACGACCCCACCGCGAGCGCCAGCGCCGCTCCGACCAGGATTTTTTCTGAGGTCAGCCGGTTCATGGGCTAGGAACCGGCCGCCCGGAGTGGTCCGCAGTCGATGGCCACGACGACGACGGTGAAGCAGGACAGCCGGGACCCCGCAAGCGGAACGGCCCCCCGGGGCTTGGGCGCTGATCCCGCGGACGTGGTTTCCGCCGGCACAACCTCCACCGATCGCACAATCAGCGGCGGCTCCGCCGCCGCCAAGGTGTTCAGCAGCGACCGCAGCACCGCCGTGCGGCCCGTGAACGAGAGCCGAAAGGCCGTCGTCCGCCCCCCGCCCGGAAATTGGCCGGCCGCGCGCGGATCGAGCTCAAAATAGTCCGACCCGTCCGCGCCCGCCCCACGGCCCAACCCGCTCCTGGCCGGAGGGGTCCCGGCCGGAGGCCCGGCTGGGCGGCTCGGATGTTCGCGCTGCACGGACAGAAGCTCGCTCGGGCGCGCCTCGAACAGCGCGGCCAGCAGGCGCTGCACGGTCACCCGCTCGCGGTGGACCCCGGCGAGGAGGGCGGCCTCGGGCGCTTCGTGGGCGTAGGCGGAAAAGCCAAAGCGCTCATCCGGCTTCAGCCGGACCCCGCTCCGTTCCGCGCCGGCCCGCATTTTTTCCACAAACGCCGCGATCGCAAAAAAGGCCTCCGACCGCAGGGCGGGCACCGGATCCGGGTCCAGCCGACCCGCCGCGTCGGCCGCCGCACGCGCCGCCCGCTGCGCCACCAGGCCGGCCAGCACCCCGCGCCGGCGGGCGAGTTCCGCCTCGATCCGCGCCGTATTCTCCGGGGTGGGCGTCGGCACAATGGCGTTGAGCGACCGCCATTCCCGGCCCGCCCGGTCCAGCCGCCGGCGGGCCGAGCGCGCCGCGAGGTGACTGCCGGCCATGACGGCGCCCTCGACCAGCACGGCACCGCCCGCCACCAGGAGGCCGGCCACCAGAAAGGGATGCTGGCGGAGACCATTCATCGGGAGGCAACGGCGGCGGCGGATTTGATAACCAGGGTGCAGTCAAACCGGAGGAGCCCCGGCTGGGAGTTGTCGAAACGCTCATCCTTGACGGCGGCGATGAACGGCGACCGGGTGAAGCCCGCCAGCAGCTGCCGGACCCGCTCCTCCGACTCCGCGCTGACCTTCGAACCGGGATTGTCCGCGTCGAGCAAGCGGCCGCTCAGGACCAGCTCCAGGCCGGGCGCCTCCGGGACGGAACCGGCCCGCAGCCCCGGGCCCGGCGGGGGCAGGCGCACCAGTTGCAGACGATCCAGCCAGACGTCCTCCACTTCCCCCAGCTGGTCCTGCAGGTCGGCGAGCAATCCCACCCAGCGGGATTTCGCCTCCGCCACGCCCTGGAGGGCGGCGATCTGCGCCTGCACCTGCTGGAGCTTGGCCAGATTGTCGGCATTGCGCAGGACGGTCGCACGCCACGGCCGCAGTCGCGCCTCCAGTGCCACCGCCTTCGCCTCCGTTTCGCGCGCCAGGCGACGGCCCTGCCAGGCCGGAGGGATCAGCGCGAGCACGAGCAGCACGGCCGCCGCAATCCACCAAGGTTGGCGCCGACGGAAGACCAGCTGCTGCCGGCGAGCCGGCGGCAGCAGGGCCACCCCCTCCGCCTGGTCGCGTTCCGGCCAGCCGGCCAGGCCGACCAGATTGGCCAGCAGGGGCGCCGAGTCGGCCGCCCCCGACGTGGCGGCGCCGGCCGAGACCTCCACGCGGCGGAGCGGGTCGAAGCGCTCGACGCGCACGGCGAGCTGTTCGGCCAGGGCCTCGGGCAATCCCGCCAGCAACGATCCTCCCCCCGTCACATACAAGGCCGTCGGCGCGGGAGCGCCGGCCTGCCGCTGGCAGCTCGCGGTGAACCGGCGGATCTCGCCCTGCAGTTGGGCGAGGTGGCGATCCGTGAGGCGCTGGGCCGCGGGTCGCGCCGCGGGGCGGCCCGCCGGAGCAACCCCAAGCGCCCGGACCTTGATCGATTCCGCAGCGGCAACCTCCAGCCCGAACTCATCGGCCAAGGCCTGGGTGAGCGCGTTTCCCGCCAGCGCGAGCGTGCGCATCTGGCAGCGCTCCCGCTCCACCAGCAGCAGCGCCGTCGAGTGCGCGCCCAGATCCGCCAAGAGCACCGGCTCGCTCACCCCGGCATAGTTGCGACGAAAGGCGGCCTGGAGCGCATCGCCCGACGTCACCGCCTGCTGCACCACCAGGCCCGCCGCCCCCGCCGCCGCGCAGAGCCGCTCCATGACGGCGAGCTTCACCGCCGTGAACCGGAGTTCGAGCTCCTGGCCATCATCGGCCAGAACGCGGTAATGCCAGCCCACCTCCCCCAGCGGATAGGGAATGGCCTGCGCGGCTTCGAACGGGATGATTTTCGCCCGCTGGGCCGGAGCGACCGACGGCGTCCTGATAAACTGGGTCAGCGCCAGATGACCGGGGATCACGAGCGCGACCGGATCACTCCGCCCGACCCGGTTGGCCACCACGGCGAGGGCCTCGGCGGTCCGCCCGAACCACTCCCCCTCCTCCCGCGGATCCGCGCCATGCCGCTCCACGGCGAAGTCCTCCAGCACCAGCCCGCCGCTTGTCCCCGGGGAAAAAACGCCACACGCCACATGGCCGGCACCCACTTCGACACAGACCGAACTGGCGGAACGCATGGGACAGGGTCGAATCCGGGTGGAAGGTGGCGCAGCGAACTGAACGCCGGGATGCAAGCGCCGCCCCGCCCCCGCCCCAACACCCATGACTACCGGGTATTCAGTAGTTTTCCCCTGCACTGCAGCCTTGTTGCATCCCCGGCGACCGCTACGGTCGAATCACGCTTATTGCCGATGAAGACTCCCTCCCTTGCCTACAAGATCGCGGTCCTGGTGTTTATTGAAAACTCCGCCGGCGAGCAGCTCCTCCTGCTCCGGGCGAAGGCGCCGAACCTCGGGGCCTGGAGCCCCATTGGGGGAAAACTGGAGACCGCCATCGGCGAGTCGCCCTTTGAGTGCGCGGTCCGCGAGACCCGCGAGGAAACCGGTTTCGAGGTCACCACCGATGATTTGCACCTCTTTGCCATGATCGCGGAAAAGGCCTACGAGGGACAGGCCCACTGGCTGATGTTTCTCTTCCGCTGCCGCCGGCCCATTGGCGCGCTCCCCGGCGACATCGCCGAGGGCCGATTCGGCTTCTTTGCGCGCGCGGCGCTCGACCGCCTGGAGATTCCCGAGACCGACCGCAGCGCCCTCTGGCCGATCTACGACCGCTATCGCGACCGCTTCGTCTCGCTGCGCGCCGATTGCGCGCCGGGAAAACCTGTGCAGGTTACGATCGAGGAAATCACGCCCGGCTGAACCGGGACTAAACTCTTGATTTCCCGAGCATCCACCGAAGACTTTTCCGTTCATCTCTAGAAATCCCTCTCCTGTGACCAAAAAAGCGAGTCCTACCGCAGACCCAAAACCCACCGACAGCGATCGGGGGGCAGGTGCTGCCGCCAGCGCAGCCATCAACCAGCAACTCGGCCGGGAGGGCCGGATTGAACTGTTTCGCACCATGTTGCGGATCAGGCGCTTCGAGGAACGGTCCCTCCGCGCCTACCAGGCCAAGAAGATCGGCGGTTTTCTCCACCTCTATATCGGCCAGGAGGCCGTGGCCGTCGGTTGCTGTTCGCTGATGGGCAAGAATGACCACGTCATCACAGCCTATCGCGACCACGGCCACGCCATCGCGGTCGGCATGGGCTTAAACGAGCTGATGGCCGAGCTTTACGGGAAGATCACCGGTTGCTCGAAGGGCAAGGGCGGCTCGATGCACTACTTCGCGCCCGACCGGAACTTCTGGGGCGGCCACGGCATCGTCGGCGGCCAGATTCCCCTGGGGACCGGGCTGGCCTACGCCTTGAAGTACCAGGGGCTCCCGGGCGCCGTGATGGCGTTCATGGGCGACGGCGCCGTCAACCAGGGCGCCGTGCACGAGGCCTACAACCTCGCCGCGCTCTGGCAGCTGCCCGTCATCTTCGTCATCGAGAACAACGGCTACTCGATGGGCACGAGCCAGGTGCGCTCCTCCGCTGGCGACCTCGCCAAACGCGCCGAGGGCTACGACATGCCGTGGGGCTCCTGCGATGGCCACGATCTCTACGCCGTCCGCGCCCTGATGGATCGCTTCCTGCGCGCCGCCCGCGAGGAGTCCAAGCCCGCCATCGTCGAGCTTCGCACCTACCGCTACCGCGGCCATTCGGTCGCCGATCCGGACAACACCTACCGCGCCAAGGCGGAGGTCGAGGAATACCGCCGGACCAAGGATCCGATCCAGGTTTTCCAGCAGACGCTCGTGGCGGAGGGCGTGCTCAACGACGCCCTGATCGCGCAACTCGACCAGGCCGCCCGCGCCGAGGCCGACGCCGCCGCGGACTTCGCCGAGGCCAGCCCCTTCCCCACGCCCGAGGACATCCAGAAGGACGTCTATTGGGAGGCCGACCATCCCGCCGAGCGCAAGTCCCAGGGCCGCCTCTTCTTCGACTGAGCCCCGGCCCGCCACCCTTTCGCCCACCGCCCACCTTCCGCCCCTCCTCCCGTGCCCGTCATCACTTACCGCGAAGCCATCCGCCACGCCCTCGCCGAGGAACTCGAGCGTGATGCCCAGGTCGTCGTCCTCGGCGAGGAGGTCGGCCAGTTCAACGGCGCCTACAAGGTCACCGAGGGCCTGCTCGCCAAGTTCGGCCCCAAGCGCATCGTCGACACCCCGATCTCCGAGGCCGGCTTCATCGGCCTGGGCGTCGGCGCCTCGATGCTCGGCGTCCGCCCCGTGATGGAGCTGATGTTCTGGAGCTTCTACTCCGTCGCCTTCGACCAGATCCTGAACAACGCCGCCAACGTCCGCTACATGTCCGGCGGCCTCATCCACTGCCCCATCGTCATCCGCGGCCCGGCCAACGGCGGCACCAACGTCGGCGCCACCCACTCCCACACGCCGGAAAACGTGCTCGCCAACCACCCCGGCGTGAAGGTCGTCGTCCCCGCCACCCCCGCCGACGCCAAGGGCCTGCTCAAGTCCGCCATCCGCGACAACGATCCGGTCTTTTTCCTCGAGAACACCATCCTCTACGGCGACAAGGGCGAGGTGCCCGCGGGCGAACACCTCATCCCGCTCGGTCTGGCGGACGTCAAGCGCGCGGGCACCGACCTCACCATCGTCACCTACGGCCGCTCCGTCCTCCACTCCCTCGCCGCCGCCGAGATCCTCCAGCAGGAGCATCAGATTTCCGCCGAGGTCGTCGACCTCCGCACCATCCGCCCGCTCGACATCGACACCGTGCTCGCGTCCGTCGCCAAGACCCACCGCGTCCTGATCGTCGAGGAGCAGAAGCCCTTCGCCAGCGTCGGCTCCCAGCTGGCGTTCATGATCCAGCGCGAGGGCTTTGACGACCTCGACGCGCCCATCCATCGGCTGACGACGGTCGACGCCCCCGCGATCTACAGCCCGCCCGTCGAGGCCGAGCAGCTCCCCAACCCCCGCCGCGTGCTGCAGGCCGCCCTGGCCCTCATGGCCTGACCCTCCGGCTCCCTTTCCGTCCGCTGCCCGCAAATTCCGCTCCCACACCATGGCCCAAATCATCGATATGCCGAAACTCAGCGACACCATGTCGGTGGGCACGCTGGTCAAATGGCTCAAAAAGGAAGGCGATCCGGTCAAGTCCGGCGACATGCTCGCCGAGGTCGAGACGGACAAGGCCACGATGGAGCTGGAGTCGTTTTTTGACGGCACGCTGCTGCGGCTGTTTGCCCCTGCGGGCTCGCAGGTCGCCATCGGCTCACCGCTCTGCGCCATTGGCCAGCCGGGCGAAATAGTCGCCACCCCCGCCGCGCCCCCGCCGGCCACGTCCGCG
>CAIKTR010000037.1 GCA_903830425.1 uncultured Opitutia bacterium | reverse complement strand
CAGATCCTGAACCTGCTGGCCAAGCTCTGCCGGGAGATGAACCTGTCGCTGATCTTCATCGCGCACGACCTCTCGGTCGTGAAACACATCTCGGACCGCATCGCGGTGATGTATCTGGGGAAAATCGTGGAGCTGGGGGCCGCGGCCGACGTCATCGAGCGCCCGCGCCACCCCTACACCCGCGCCCTGGTCAGCGCCATCCCGACCCCCGACCCCGACGTCGAGCGCACCCGCCAGCGCATCGTCCTGGCGGGCGATCCGCCCTCGCCCGTCAACCCGCCCGCCGGCTGCGCCTTTCACCCCCGCTGCGCGCACGCCCGGGACGGCTGCCGGGACGCCGTGCCGCCCCTCGTCGCCGACGGCCCCGACCGCGAGGTCGCCTGCGGCCGGCTGGCCGAACTCTGAGCCGGATCTGGCCGCCGCCGCCGCGCGGTTCAGCGGCCGGGACCCGGCGGCACGTTCCGCAGTTGCCGCAGGGCCTCGAAGCAGGCGATGCCCGCCGCCGTGCTGAGATTGAGCGAGCGCAGGTCCGGGTTGGCCCGTGGAATCGTCACCCGCCGGTCCGCCCCGATCTCTTCGTGCAGCCAGTCGGGCGCCCCGGCGCCTTCGTTGCCAAAGACCAGCCCGTCGCCGTCCGCATACTCCACGTCCCAGAAACTCTGCGTGGCCTTCGTGGTGAACAGCCAGCGCCGCGTCGGCGCCAGGGGACTGGCGCGGAACGCCGTCCAGTCCGCATGCTGCTGCACGTCGAGCGACTGCCAGTAATCCATCCCGGCGCGCTTGAGGTTTTTGTCGGTGATCGCAAAGCCGAGCGGGTGGATCAGGTGGAGCCGGGAGCGCGTCAGCGCGCACAGCCGCCCGACGTTGCCGGTGTTCGGCGCGATTTCGGGCTGGAACAGCACGAGGTGCAGCATGGCGGACATCCTCGCGGCGCCGGCCGGCGAATCAAGCCCGGGACACATTGCATTTCCCGCCGGAACCCACAGCCTCCGGAATCGCCCGTGAATTCCGCCCCGCTCCGCTCCGTGGTCCTCCTTGATGACGAGCGGTCCTTCACCAACCTGCTCACCCAGGTGCTGTCGGACCACCTCCGCTGCCGCGTCGTGGCCTTCACCCGCCCGCTCGATGCCCTCGCGGCCCTCCCCGGGCTGAATCCCGGCCTGATCGTCACCGACTACCACATGCCGCAGCTGAACGGGTTCGAGTTTATTGCCCAGGCCAGCGCGCTCGTGCCGGGCGTGCCGTTCATCCTCATCACCGGGCATACCCTGGGGGTGGTGGACCGGGAGGAGCTGGCCACGGTCACCCCGTTGCAGTCCATTTTGTTCAAGCCCTTCAAGTGGCAGGTGCTCGGGGCTGAAATCATCCGGCTCTGGCCGGATGCCGGCGTGACGCTGACCCGCGACGCGCGGACCCCGCCCTCAGGCTAGGCGCAGCCCGGCATTGTCCGCCGCGAGGATCTGCACCGCCGCCGCGGAGGATTCCGCGAGAAAGGCGGCCTGCATCGCGGCGCCCACCGGCGCGGCGGAGGCCGCGGTGCTGAGGCAGAGCACGCTGGAACCGCTGCCGCTCAGCCAGCCGGTATAGGCGCCCGCCGCCACGCCGGCCGCCAGCGCGGCGCGGGCGCCCGGGATCTTGGGCAGCCGGTAGGGCTCGTGCATGAAGTCGCCGGCGGCGTGCCGGAGCTTTTCGTAGTCCCCCGTGGCCAGGGCGGCCGTGAAGTAGGCGGCGCTGTTGATGCTGCGCACCGCGTCAAAATACGGCAGCTGCGCGGGCAGCACCCCACGCGACTCCTTGGTCAGCAGCTCGGCGGCCGGCGAGGCCACGACAAACCGCAGGTCCGCGGGCACCTCGATCCGCACCGTGCCGAGGTAGCCCCCCGTGGCCGGATCGCAGCGGGAGACGCAGAATCCCCCGAGGATGCCGGCGCTCGCATTGTCCGGGTGCCCCTCCAGTTCCGTGGCGACCGCGACCAGCTGGTGCCGCGACCAGCCGGTGCCGTGCAGCGCGTCCAACCCGGCCAGCACGCCGGCGATCACCGTCACGCTGGAACCCAGCCCGCGCGCCACCGGGACCTCGGCCGCGATGCGATACTGGAAACCCGCCGGGGCCAGGCCCGCGGTCCGGAAATATTTCGCCGCCGTCTCGGCCACCATCGCCTGCGCCCGGCCGTCGGCCGGGCCCTCGGGCACCGCGGCAGACCCGGACGCCCGGGTCAGCGTCACCCGGTTGTAGAGCGCCAGGGCCAGGCCCAGCGTGTCGAAACCGGCCCCGCAGTTCGAGGTGCTGCCGGGGACCGTGACGGTGACGCTCTGGCGCGGAGGGCTCATCAGCGGCGGTGCTTGAGGCTGACGTCCTCGTCGCGCTTGAGGGCCTTCTTCTTCAGCGTCTCGCGCTTGTCGAACAGCTTCTTGCCGGTGCAGAGGCCGACCTCGACCTTGACCAGGGCGTCCTTGAAATACAT
>CAIKTR010000036.1 GCA_903830425.1 uncultured Opitutia bacterium | reverse complement strand
GCGCTCACGGGCGAGGCCGGCGCCGGGCGCTGCGGCGCGCTGGCCGCGTAATTCAGCCCGGAGGACAAGCCGCCGCCGTTGATGATCCGGGCGGCGTTGGCGATCTGGTCGAGCGTGCCCTGCGCCTGCCGCAGCCGCGCCGAGACCGCGGCATTTTCCTGCTGCAGCTGCGCGATCCGCGCCGCCCGGTCGCGGTCCACGGACTGGATCGTCTCGTTCAGGCGGGCGTTGTCCGCGCGCAGGCTGGCGCTGTCGCGCTGCGCCGCCGCCAGCTGGTTCGCCACGGTGGCCAGCGCGGCCGCGCGCTGTTCGGCGCCGAGCCGGGCCTGCTCGGACTGCGCCAGCCGGTCGTGGTCGGCGCGGAGTCCGGCGAGCTGCGGGCCCAGGTCGTCCAGTTGCCGCCGCAGCGCCGTCTGGTCCGCCGTCAGGCGGTCGTTGGCGCCGGTCAGTTCCGCCACGCTCGCGCTGTGCTGCTCCACGGCCTTGTCCGCCTCGGCCAGCTTCGTCTGCGCGGCGCCGAGCTGCGCGCGCACCGTCGCGAGTTCCGCCGCGGCCTCGCCGCCGCGCGCCCCCGCGGCCTGCGCCGCGGCCAGCTGCGCCTTCGTCTCCTTGAGCTGCGCCTGCAATTGGTCATGGGCGGCGGTCAGCTGCGCCAGGGCGGCGCCCTGCCCGGCCGTCTGGTCCGCCGCCTCCTTCGCCTTGGCCAGCTGGGCCTGCCAGGCCGCCCGCTCGCCGGTCAGCTTGGCATTCAACTCGGTCAGCTCGGCCACGCTGGCATTGTGCTGGTCCACGGCCTTGTCGGACTCCGTCAGCCGCGCCTGCAGGGCGGCGGTCTCCGTGCGGGCCTTGTCGAGCTCGCCCTGGAAATTTTGCGCCTGGGTGCGGGCGGCGGCCTCGGCCTGCTGGGACTGCGCCAGCCGGCGCTCGGCCTCCGCCAGCTTGGCGAGCAGGCCGTCGAGCTGCGCCCCGAGGCTGGCGCGCTCCTGCGTCCACGCGGCGGGCGCCGCGGCGGACTTTTTCGCCTCGGCGGCCAGCCGGTCCGCCGTCTGCTTTTCATTTGCCAGCCGGTCGTTGTCCCTGGCCAGGCGCTGCTGGTCCGCCCGCAGCCGCTCCTGCTCCGCCGTGAGGGTGCGCACCTTGGCCTGCAGCGCCGTCAGTTCCGGGCTGGGGGCGGCCTCCTCGGCGCTCTTCGCCTCCAGCAAAATGCGGTTGGCCTCGGCCAGGGACTTGTTGGCCTCGCGCGAGCGCTGCAACTGCGCGGCGAGGGTCGAGATCTCCTGTGCGGAATGCTTCCGGTCGTCGTCGATCTGCGCCTCCAGCGTGCGGACCTGGTCCTGCATGGTCTGCATTTCCAGCTTCATCGCGTCGCCCGGCGCCGTCTTGGCCGCGGCGGCCTGGGCGGCGAGGGCGGCGGCGGCGCTTTGCTTGGCGACCTCGAGGTCCTGCTGCAGCGACTCGTTGGCCGCCTTGAGCTCGGCCGCCGTCCGGGATTTTTCCTCCAGCTGCGCAGCCAGCTTGGCCTGAGCGGCCCGGTCCGCGGAGCCGGCCTGGTCGGTCGCCGCGGCGGCCTGGCGGGCCTGAGCGGCGGCCTGCCCGGCGGCCGCGAGGGATTCCTTGGCGGCGGCCAGGGCCGTCTGGGCCGCGGCCAGGTCCGTTTTCAGCTGGGCCAGTTCTGCGGCCGTGCGGCCGGCCCCCGCCTGCTGCGCCTGCAGGGTCTGGGTCTGGGCGGTCAATTCCTCGTTGCGCGTGGTGAGATCCTGGCTGGCGCGCTGGAGCGCCTCGACCTGCTGCTGGGCCTGGGCCAGCTGGGCCGCGAGCCGCGCCCCCTCCTCCCGGCCGGCCGCCTGCGCCTGCTGCGCGGCCGCCAGCGCGGCCTGCAGCTGCGTCAGGTCCGCGGCACTGCGCCCGGCGGACGCCTGCCGGGTCTGGAGCTGCTGGACGGCCGCGGTCAGCTCGTCGTTTTTCGTTGCGAGGTCCTGATTGGTCCGGCCCAGGTCGGCATTCCGCCGCTGGAGCTCGCCCAGCTGGCCGGCGAGTTTCGCGGCCTCGGCCTGGGCGGCCGCCTGGGACGCCTCGTGGGCCTGGGTGAGCGCGGCCAGCTGCGCCTGCGTCTCGGCCAGCCGCCGCCCCTGCTGGACCTCGGCCGCCGGCGTGGCGGCGGCCGCGGCGGCCAGCTTCGCCGAGTTCAGCTCGGCGGCGAACCGGGCGGCCTGCACCTTGAGATTGGCCTGGGCGCTTTCGGCCGCGCCGCGCAGCTCCTCGGTTTCGCGCCGGGCGGAGACCAGCGCCTGGCGGGTCTGCGCCAGCTCCTGCGCCAGCGGGCCGGTTGGGGACTCCGCCGCGGCGGGCGGGCGGGCCCGCGCCGCGGCCAGCTGCTGCTCCAGCGCGGCCTTGTCCGCCGCGAGCGCCGCGTGCGCCTCGGTCGCGGCCGCCACCTGCACCTGCCGTTCGCGCAGCGTTGCGGCCTCGTCCTCCACGGTTTTCTTCAACCGCGCGTTTTCCTGCTGCAGCGCGGCCACGACCCCGTCCGCCTCCGCGGTCCCGGCGCCGGCCGGGGCCCCGGACTTCGCGAGCTTGGCCTGGGCGAGGCGCAGCTGGCGGTAAAGATTACCCAGCTCCACGGTGGAGCGCTTCATCTCCTCGTTCAGCCGGGCGTTGTCCGCCACCAGCCGCGCCAGCTGCGCCCGGTCCGGCTGGGAATTTTCTCCGGCGGCGGCGTCCGTTCCCCGGCGGGCGCGGTCGGCCACGAGCTGGGGCCGCGGCGTCTCGGCCGGCGCGGCCGGGGCCGCTGGGGCGTCGACCTCGCCGCGCAGCTGGGCCAGCCGGGCCTGGCCGGCGGCGAGCTGGGCAGCGTCGAGCTTTGGGGCGAGCAGGTCGCGACCCGCGGGCTGGGCGCCGTTCTCGGCCGCGAGGGCCAGCCAGGCGTAGGCCTCCGGGAGGGAGGGTTCCAGGCCGCCGCGGCCCTCCGCCAGCATGATGCCCAGGTTGTTCTGCGCCGGGGCGAAATTCTGCCGCGCCGCGCTGCGGTACAGCTCGGCCGCCGCGGCCTCGTCGCGCGGCGAGCCGCGGCCGTCCTCCAGCATCAGGGCGAGATTGTAGCGGGCCCGCACGTACTGGTGCTGCGCCGCCTCCCGGTAGTATTTCTGCGCCTGCGCCTCATCCTGGGCGACGCCGCGGCCGAGCTCGTAGGCGAGCCCGAGGTTGTACTGGGCCTCGGGCACGCCCTGCTCGGCCGCCTGGCGGAACCAGAGGGTGGCCTCGAAATAGTCCCGCCCGACCCCGCGGCCGTTGGCGTACATGTTGCCCACGTTGAACTGCGCCGGCGCGAAGCCCTGCTGCGCGGCCTTGAGGTAGAGCTGGAAGGCGGCGGCCGGGTCGGCGGCCGTGGCGCGGCCCAGCTCGGTGAACAGGCCGAGGTTGAACTGCGCCGGCGCATGGCCGCGCGCCGCGGCCTGGGTGTAGAAGCGGAGGGCCGCGGCATCGTCCTGCGGCGTGCCCTGGCCGTTCGCGGAAAGGTTGCCCAAGGTGTTCAGCGCCTCGGCGTCACCGGCCTCCGCCCGGGTGCGCAGCGTCGCCAGGTCCGCCTGCGCCTGCAGCGGACGGATCCCCGGCCCGAGCGCCAGCAGCGCCGCGGCCAGCAGCGCGCGCGGCGCCTGGGACAGGAGCGAAACGGGAGACAAGACGGCGAGACTACGCACGAGCTGGGTTTAAGGAGAATACCCTAGCCGGGAGCAAGGCAGCATCCTGCATGCCGTGGATGATTTTCTTGTCCGGCGGGCAAAACGTGGCGAGGGCGCCGGAGAGCCGGGCCTGGCCGCCCACGACGAAATAATAGGGGCAGAGCCGCAGCCGGCCGTCGACCTCGCGGGCGGCGTGAGGGGCGGCCCGGTCGTACACCCGGTGCCGGACCCGGCAGGGCTTCCGGTAGGCCTGCAGCAGATGGAGGTTCGTCGGCGCCAGCGCCACCGCCTGCGCCACGCCCTCCTGCCATTCCTCGCGCGAGCAATCGCTGCCGAGCATCACGCTGCGCGCGCCCCAGGCGGTCTCGTGGTAGCCGGAGATCTTCACGATCAGGTCGCGCTCCTTCTGGGTGGCGCCGGCGAGTTCCCGCCAGTCCTGCAGCCGGCGGCCGCCCGCCAGCGGGCCGTCGAGCACCGCCCCGGGGGGCAGCGGCGCCGGATCGATCACCCACGAGGGCGGGATGAGTGCGCGCAGCCGGGTGAGCGCGCGGGCGCTGAGCGTCTCGGCCCAGAAATCCTGCAGCCGGTGATGATGGAACAGCGCCAGCGCGAGCTTCTCCTCCTGGAAGGGGCGCAGGGGCGGCGTGACGGCGACCTCGCCGGCCGACCAGGCCTCGAGGATGAACTTTGCGGCGGGCACGTTCGCGAGGTCGAAGAGCTCGAAAAACCGGTAGACGACGTCGATTTTTTCCGGGTTGCCCTCGACATCGACGCAGAGCTGGGAGCCGAGCGGGAACAGGTCCTCCGGCGCGACGCAAAACACCCGCCGGCCCAGCACCTGCAGCTGGTGCGCGAGCCACTGCATCTCCGGCCGGTAGGTCGCGGCCTCGTCGCTGACCACCAGCGCGATGAACGGGTTGCGCGTCTCGGGCCGCAGGGCCGCCAGCGCGGCGTGGAAATTCAGCAGCATCGCATCGCCGGCGCCGAGGAGCGCGCCGGACGCGGGGTCGTCCGCGCCGGCATACATCCGGTTCAGGAAGGCGGTGAGGCCGATGCCGCCGGGCACGGAATCGAGCTCCGTCAGCGCGAAACCCTCGTCGGTCAGCAGCAGGTCGGGCCGCAGCACGGCGGGCAGCGTGCCGCGGTTCCGGGGGTCGCGCCCGTGGGCCACGAGGGCGGCGGGCTTGCCGCGGTCGAGGTAGTCGGCCACCCACGGCGCGAGCAGGGGCTTGTTGCGCAGGAGGTTCTTGCCCGCGACCGAGCGGAGATAGAGGGTTTCCAGCGCCTGGTGAAACTCGACGCAGGCCCCGCCGATCTCCTCGAGCTGGCCGGCCTGCGCGGGCGTGAGCGGCCAGGCCTCGGGGGCCAGCTGCCAGGTCTTGTCCTCGAACAACGACTGCCCGTCGAAGGCGGCGCGAATCCGGTCGTGCGGCAGGTCAGGCATGGGCGGGGGGCGGGCCGGCGGCGGCGCTCATTCCTCCATCTGGATTTCCTTGTTGCGGTGGCGCGGGCAGCCGGCGCGGAGCCAGGCGTTG
This sequence comes from uncultured Opitutia bacterium, assembly GCA_903830425.1. Taxonomy (GTDB): domain Bacteria; phylum Verrucomicrobiota; class Verrucomicrobiia; order Opitutales; family Opitutaceae; genus Opi-474. The sequence continues at coordinate 17,641 of CAIKTR010000036.1, read as the reverse complement.
ACGAAGCGGTCGAGGTCGCCGTCGAGCACGCCCTGGGTGTCGCTCGTGCTCATGCCGGTGCGCAGGTCCTTCACCATCTGGTAGGGCTGGAGCACGTAGCTGCGGATCTGGCTCCCCCACCCGATCTCGCCCTTTTCCCCGTAGAACCGGTCCATCTCGGCGCGCTGCTCGTCCTGCTTTTTCTCGTAGAGGCGGGCCTTGAGGACGTTGAGGGCGGCGGCCTTGTTCTTGATCTGGGAGCGCTCGTTCTGGCACACGACCACGATGCCGGACGGGAGGTGGGTGAGGCGCACGGCGGAGTCGGTGGTGTTGACGCCCTGGCCGCCCTTGCCGGACGAGCGGTAGACGTCGGTGCGGATCTCGGCCTCGGGGATCTCGATCGCGATCTCCTCGGTGATCTCGGCGATGACGTCGATCGCGCAGAAGGAGGTGTGGCGGCGCTTGTTCGAGTCGAACGGGCTGATGCGCACGAGGCGGTGCACGCCGCGCTCGGCCTTGGCGTAGCCGTAGGCGTTCTCGCCCTTGAGCAGGAGGGTCGCCTTGCTGATGCCCGCCTGGTCGCCGACCTGCACGTCCTGGACCTCGACGGTGAAGCCGCGGCGCTCGGCCCAGCGGTTGTACATGCGGAAGAGGAGGTCGGCCCAGTCGTTGGACTCGGTGCCGCCGGCGCCCGACTGGATCGAGAGGATGGCGTTGTTCTTGTCGAACTGGCCGGTGAGGAAGGAGGCGATCTCCAGCTGGTCGAGCTCGGCGACCATGGCCGCGACCGTGGTGTCGAGCTCGGCGGCGTACTGCTCGCGCTCGACGCCGGCGGCGGCCTCCACCAGCTCCACCATCACCGCCACGTCCTCGACCCGCCGCTGGAAGGCGACGACGGGCAGCACGGCGCGCTTGAGCTGGTTCAGCTTGGCGATGTGCCGCTGCGCGCGGTCATTGCTGTCCCAGAAGCCCGGCGCACCCATCTGGCCGTCCATGGCCTCGATCTCCCGCTGCTTTTGTTCGACGTCAAAGAAACCTCCACAAGTGGCCGGCGCGCTTGGTGATGTTCTCGATGTGGTTGAAAGTCTCGGGGGCGATCATGGTGAGGTGCCATGGCCGCAAAGACGGGCCCCCGGCGCAAGCGGTAAATCCGGCCCGGCGGCCCTCACTCCGCCACCACCAGGCCGGCGCGGCGCTTCTTCCAGTCCCAGTACCACGCGATCCAGATGCAGGCCTCGTAGAGGATGTAGAGCGGGACGGCCATGGCGATCTGGGTGATGACCTCGGGGGTGGTGAGCACGGCGCCGAGGACGAGGGAGAGCACGGCCACGTGCCGGCGGAAGTGCGACAGCTGGTGGTGGGTCACCAGCCCGAGCTTGACCAGGAGCAGCACGATGATGGGGAACTGGAAGCCCAGCCCCATGCCGAAGATGAACTTGGCCACGAAGTTGATGTACTCCTCGGCGCGCCAGTCGAAGGCCTCGAAGCCGAGCAGGTGGGAATACTCGATGGAGGCGCGCAGGGCGAGGGGCAGCAGGCCGAAGTAGGTCAGCAGCACGCCCGCGAAGAACAGGGCCACGCTCCAGCCGACCCACCGGAAGAACATCCCGCGCTCCTTGATGTTCAGCGCGGGCAGGAAGAACTGGCCCATGAAAAACGCCCAGAACGGCGCCGAGACGATCAGCGCGCCGTAGAGCGCGACATGGAAGGCCACGAAAAACGCCTCCGCCGGCCCGAAGTTGTGCAGCCGCACGCGCAGCGTGGGCGTGCCGGGCGGCGGGGCCGGCAGGAGCTTGAGCGTGGCGACCTGCTCCTGGCCGATCTTGGCCAGGCCCACCTGGAAGACCAGCTGGGGGGCGGCGCCCGGCGGCAGGCCCGCGAACTGCTCGGGCGTGACCGGGTACGGGCCGAGCTGGGTCGAGCCGACCTGGAAGCTCACCGTCGGCCGCGGCGACTCGAACTGGTCGATGCGGGTCAGCGGATACTCGAGGATCGCGACCAGCCGGTCGGAGAGCAGCAGGCAGACCACCACCGCCAGGCCGATCGCGATCGCGGAGCGGACCAGCGCGGTGCGCAGGTCGTTGAGGTGCGCCCAGAACGACTTCTTCGGCGTGGCCGCCTCGGCGTCGGGCAGGAATTCGGGGCTCTCGTCCATGGGTGGCGTCCTACCCCAGCGTCTGCAGCAGGCGCTCGAGCTCGCCGCGCTTGGCCTGCTGCTCGGCCAGCTGCTGGCGCGCGCCCGCCAGCACCGCCGGCGGGGCCTTGCCGACGAAGGCCGGGTTGGCCAGCCGGGTCTCGGTGCCCGCGATGTGCTTGGTCAGGGCCGCGAGCTCCTTGGCGAGCCGGGCCCGCTCGGCGCCGACGTCCACGGTGCTGGCCAGGTCCAGATAGAGCGTGCCCAGCGCGGTGACGACCGCCGGCGCGCCGGCGACCGCGTCGCGGCGCACCAACTCGGCGGCCCCGGCCAGGCGGTTCACCTTGGCCGCGCTCGCGGCCAGCACCGCCCACTCCCGGTCGCCGGCGATGACGGAGAACTTCACGTCGCGGCGGCTGGCCAGGTTGTGCTCGGCCTTCAGGGCCCGGGCCTGGGAGACAAACACCTTGAGGCTTTGCACCGCCGCGATCTGCGCGTGGTCCAGCGCCAAACCGTGCAGCGACGGGGCGGAGGCCAGCTGCGAGGCGTTTTCCAGGTGGGCATCCTCGATGAACGTGCCCGGCGCGCCGTAGCCCAGCAGCTGCCAGAGCTCCTCGGTGATGAACGGGATGAACGGGTGCAGCAGCAGCAGCGTCTGCCGCAGCACGAGGTCCTGGAGCGCGAGGCAGTTGGCCTTCGTCTCCGGCGCCAGCAGCTTCGACTTCGAGACCTCCACGTACCAGTCGCAGAAGTCGTTCCAGAAAAACCCGTAGAGCGCCTGCACCGCCGGGCTGAACTCGAATTCCGCGAAGCAGCGGTCCACCTCGCGCGTGGTCGCCAGCAGGCGGTCGAGAATCGCATGGTCGTCGGCGTCAAACTGCGCCGGGGCGATCCGCGCGGTGATGGCGGCGAGCGAGGAGTTGTCGCCGGCCTCGCCGCTCATCTGGCGGAAGCGGGCGGCGTTCCAGAGCTTGTTGCAGAAGTTCTTCCCGCCCTCGATGCGGTCCTCCTGGAACCGGATGTCCTGCCCCTGGGGCGCGATCGAGATGATGCCGAAGCGGAGGCCGTCCGCCCCGTAGGCGTCGATCAGGTCGAGCGGGTCGGGGGAGTTGCCCAGCGACTTGGACATCTTGCGGCCCTGCTGGTCGCGGATGATGCCGGTGAAGTAGACGTGGCGGAAGGGGATCCGCCGCGCGAGCGGCTCGCCCGGGCGCACGAACTCGAGCCCGGCCATGATCATGCGGGCCACCCAGAAGAAGATGATGTCGGGCCCGGTGACGAGCGTCGTGGTCGGGTAGAAGGAGTCGAAGCCGTCCCGGGCCATCTGCGCCGGGTCGGGCCAGCCGAGGGTGGCGAACGGCCAGAGCCAGGACGACGCCCAGGTGTCGAGGACGTCCTCCTCCTGCTCCCAGTTCTGCGGATCGGCCGGGCCGGCGACGGAGACGTGCCAGTTCTGCGGGTCGCTGCGGTCGGCGCCCTTGCGGTACCACACCGGGATGCGGTGCCCCCACCAGAGCTGGCGGCTGATGCACCAGTCCTGGATGTTCTCGAGCCAGTGCAGGTAGACTTTGCTCCAGCGCTCGGGATGGAACTGGATGTGGCCGTCGCGCACCGCGGCCTTGGCCTCCTCGACCTTGGGGTAGCGCAGCCACCACTGCTCGGTCAGGCGCGGCTCCACCGGCACGTCGGCCCGCTCGGAGAAGCCGACGCTGTTCGCATACGGCTCCTCGGCCACGAGCGCGCCCGCGGCCTGCAGGAGCGCCGCCGCCTGCTTGCGCCCGGCCGCGCGGTCCAGCCCGGCCAGCTCGGGGCCGGCCAGGGCGTTGAGCGTGCCGTTGGGGTGGAGCACGTCGATCGCCGGCAGCTGGTGGCGCTGGCCGATCTCGTAGTCCACCTTGTCGTGCGCCGGCGTGATCTTGAGCGCACCGGAGCCGAACTCCCGGTCCACCGCCGCGTCCGCAATGATGGGGAGCTCCGCCGCCGGCCCGATCGGGCGGCGCACCTTCCGGCCGACCCAGGCGGTGTAGCGGGGATCGTCCGGATGCACCGCGATCGCCACGTCGCCGGGGATCGTCTCGGGCCGCGTCGTCCGGACCTCGATGAACGTCCCGGGCTGGTCGGTGAGCTCGTAGCGGACGCGGTACATGGTGCCGTTGACCGGCTTCATGATCACCTCCTCGTCGGAGAGGGCGGTGAGGGAGGCCGGGCACCAGTTCACCATGCGCTTGCCGCGGTAGATGTAGCCCCGCTGGAACAGCTCGACGAACACGTGCCGCACGCGCTCCGAGTAGCCGGGGTCCATGGTGAAGGCGGTGCGGTCCCAGTCGCAGGAGGCGCCGAGCCGGCGCAGCTGCTCGAGGATGATGCCGCCCTTCTCCTGGCGCCAGGCCCAGACCTGCTCGACAAATTTCTCGCGGCCGTAGTCGTGGCGCGTCTGCTTGCGCTTGCGCAGCTCGCGCTCGACCACGGTCTGGGTGGCGATGCCCGCATGGTCGGTGCCCGGCAGCCAGAGCGCCGACTTGCCCTCCAGGCGGGCGCGGCGGATCAGGACGTCCTGGATCGTGTTGTTCAGCACGTGCCCCATCGTCAGCACGCCGGTCACGTTCGGCGGCGGGATCGCGATGCTGTAGGGCTCCCGCCCCGGCTGCGGGCGGCCGGAGAAGCACTTCGCCTGGAGCCAGGCGGCGTACCACTTCTTCTCGATGTCGCGGGACTCGTAGCTCTTGGTGATTTCAGGCACGGGCGGGTGGGTTCTCTCTCGTTGGGAAACCCTGAAGAAAACGTCCCGCGCGGGGTCGAGGCAAGGGAGAAGGATGCCTTCGGCGGCCGGGCCGGCGCCCCCGCCGGCCCGGCCGGGGCCCGATGGGCGGGTAAATCGCCTCGCCGGCCGGGCGCTTTTCCCTTCACTGGGCCCCGCCATGTCCGTCCCCCCCCACCCGCCCGGGCTCTCCGCCCTGAGCATTGCCGCCGGTGCCGCCGCCCCCGAGCGGCTGGCGGCGTGCAAGGCGTTCCTCCAGGCCGAGGAGGCCGCGCTCCGGCGGCGGCATTCGGCCGGCGCGCCGGGCCTGGAGATCGCCCACGCCCGGGCCGCCGCCATCGACACGATGCTCACCCGGCTGTTTGACGCGGCCGTCGGGAACTACACCCGGATCCACGGCCGGCCCCCGGCCACCGGCGCGCTTCTGGCCCTGGGGGGCTACGGCCGCCGCGAGCTCAGCCCGCTGAGCGACGTGGACATCATGTTCCTCTTCCCGGCGAAGGCCAAACCCGCGGACCTCAAGCCCTGGCTCGAGCAGCTCTCCCAGGACGTCCTCTACCCGCTCTGGGACAGCGGCCTCAAGGTGGGCCACTCCACCCGCAACGTCGACGAGGTCTTCGTTGAGGCGCGCAAGGACATCCAGACGCTCACCTCCCTGCTGGAGGCGCGGCTGGTCGCCGGCTCGGCCGCGCTCCACGAGGCGTTCGCCCAGGCCTACCGGACCTTCGCCACCGCGGAGAACCCCAAGGGCTACATCGCCGCGCGCCTCGACGACCAGGCCCACCGGCGCGAGAAGTACGGCGACACCGTGTTCCTGCAGGAGCCCGACGTGAAGAACGGCGTCGGCAGCCTGCGCGACTACCAGAACGCCGTCTGGATGGCGCGGGTGAAGCTCGGCATCGCCCGCATCGACGAACTCGTCACCCAGAACTACCTCCAGGCCGAGGAGCTCCGCGAGTTCAACCGCGCCTACGACTTCCTCCTGCGCGTCCGCAACGAGATGCACTTCCTGAGCCGGCGGCCGACCGACCTGCTCGACCTCGAGCTGCAGCCGCGCGTCGCCCAGCACCTCGGCTACACCGAGCTCGACCCCCTGCCCCGGGTCGAGCACTTCATGCAGGACTACTACCGGGCGGCGCAGTCCATCTACCGCCTGTCCAAGGTCGTGGAGAGCCGGCTGGCGCTGGCCATCGGCCGGGACGCCCAGGGCGAGCCCATCTCGCTGCGGGCCAGCCTGCTCGCCGCGCGGTTCCGCCGCAGCAAGCGGCTCGACGGCTTCGTGCTGCGCGGCCAGGAGCTCGCCGCCGAGCAGCCCACCGTGTTCCAGGACGACCCCGCGCGGCTCATCCGCGTGTTCCGCCACTGCCAGCAGCTCGGCTGCCAGCCCGACTTCCACCTCGCCACCCTCATCCGCCAGTCGGCGCCCCCGCTGCTGACCCCGCAGCTGCGGCGCTCGGCCGATGCCATCGTCAGCTTCCGCGCCATCCTGTCCGAGACCGGGGCCGTCTTCCCCACCCTTTCGCTGATGCACGAGCTGGGGGTGCTCGGGCTCTTCCTGCCGGAGTTCGACGCGCTCACCTGCATGGTGCAGCACGAGTACTACCACCGCTACACCGCGGATGTGCACACCCTCAACGCCATCCGCCAGCTCGACCTGATCTTCACCAACGCCGAGCCCATCACCCTCAAGTACCGCGAGGCCCTGCACGCCACCACCGACCGCGCGCTCCTCTACCTGACGCTCCTGCTCCACGACATCGGCAAGGCCGACGGCATCCAGGGCCATGCCGAGAGCGGCGTCCGGCTCGCCGGCCCGATCATGGAGCGCCTCGGGGTCTCCGCGGAGGGCCGCGAGCTGGTCTCCTTTGTCATCAAAAATCATCTCATGATGGCACGGTTCTGGCAGAAGCGGGACGTCGATGACCCCCAGACCGCCGCCACCTTCGCCGAGCTCGTGGGCAACGAGGAGCAGCTCCGCAACCTCTACGTCCACACCTTCTGCGACGCCCGGGGCACCGCGGTCAGCCTCTGGAACAGCTACAAGGACACCCTCCACACCAGCCTGTATCGCGCCACCCTCGAACGCTTGAGCCTTGGCGCGGGCATCACCGCCCGTTACGAAAAAAAGAAGCAAATGACCCAACAGGACCTCATCACCCGCAAGATTCCCGGCGTCAGCTCCGACGAGATCGTCGCGCACTTCAGCCTGCTGCCGGAGCGTTACTTCATCCAGACCGACGCCGACGAGATCGCCCTGCACATCCAGATGGTGAACCGGCTGCTCAAGTCCATTGCCACCGCCGACACCATCGGCTCCCTCAAGCCGGTGATCGAGTGGAAGGACGACCTCAACCGCTCGCTCACCGTGGTCAACGTCGTGACCTGGGACCGCGCCGGGCTGTTCTACAAGCTCGCCGGGGCGTTCAGCGTCGCCGGCCTCTCGATTCTCGGCTCCAAGGTCATCTCGCGCTCCGACCACATCGCGATCGACACCTTCTACATCGTCGAGCCCGACCGCGGGGTCGTGCAGAGCGCCGGGGCCCAGGAGATCTTCGGCCGGACCATCGAGGCCGCGCTGGTGGCGAACAAGGACCTCTACCCCGCGGTGGTCGCGCAGGCCAAGCGGGTCGCCGCCACCCGCCCCGCCGCCGCGGCCGGGGAGAGCCTGCACACCTCGTTCCCGCCGACCGTCGAGGTCTACCACGAGCTGTCGATGGCGCGCACCATCATCGAGATCCAGGCCCGCGACCAGATCGGGCTCCTCTACCGGCTGGCCAAGGCCATCTCGGACCAGGGGTTCGACATCACCTTCGCCCGCATCGGCACGGAGCGGGGCATCGCCATCGACACCTTCTACATCGAGAGCTCCGAGCCCGGCCAGGCGATCGACGACCCGCGCCTGCACACCCTGCGCGACACCCTGCGCGAAATCATCCAGCCCGCCCCGCTCGCGCCCGCCCCCTGAGCGCGCCGGCAGCGGCCGGCCAAAGGAAAACTGGCCATCCCCGCCGGCACCCTTAAATCTGACCGGCGTGGACCCCCGCCCCCCGCCCCCCGCCGACCCGCGACTGGCGGATCCCCGCGCGCTGCCGGCCCTCTATCGCCTGGCGGCGCTCACCGGCCGGGTTGACGACCCCGGGGCCGCGCTGCGGGAGATGCTGGAGGAGCTGGTCGCCACCTTTCGCGCGGACGCCGGCTCCATCGCCCTCGTCAACCCGCGCACCGGCCGCCTGGAGGTCGAGGTGCAGGTCGGCCTGCCGGCGGACACCGCGCCGTGGGGCCTGCAGCCCGGGCACGGGGTCACCGGGTGGTGCGTGCTCAACGCCCGCGCCCTGCTGGTGCCCGACGTCGCGGTCGAGCCCCGCTACATCGCCGTCCGCCCCGCCGCGCGCGGCGAGATGGCCGCGCCCATGCGCGCGGGCGAGCAGGTCATCGGCGCGATCGACCTCGAGAGCGACCGCGCCGGCCATTTCCAGCCCGACGACCTGGCCCTGCTGGAGCGGCTGACCGCGGAGGCCACGCGCATCGTCCAGCAGCTCTGGCGCACGCAGGCGCTCCAGGCCAAGGCCCGCCAGCTCGAGACCCTGCTGACCACCGGCCAGGCCCTGGTGGCCAAGCTCGAGACCCAGGAGCTGCTCGACACCCTCACCCGCGACACCCGCCGCATGCTGCAGGGCAGCGCCTGCGCGCTGTACCTGCACGACGCCGCCCGCGGCACCGTGCGCTGCGGAGCGCTCGACGCCCCCGGGGCGCCCGCCCGGCCCGCGGGCGAGCAGCCGGCGGCCGCCGGCTTCGCCGCCGCCGCGCTGCACACCCGGCGGCAGGTGGAGTTCGCGGACGTCCGCTCCCCCGCCTTCCACAGCATCGCCGACCTGCCCCAGGAGGCGGCGCTCCACGCCGCCCTGCTGACCCCGCTGCTCTTCGAGGGGGAGGTCCTCGGGGTGCTCGCCGTCTTCACCGCCGGGCCGCACCGGTTCGACAACGATGAAAAGCGCGTCTGCACCACCCTCGCCAGCCTCGGCGCCGTCGCGCTCCAGAACGCCCGGCTCTACGCCCGCGTCTTCCAGAGCGAGGAGACCCTGCGCAAGCAGGAGCAGCTCACCACGCTCGGGCTGCTGGCGGCCGAGATCGCGCATGAGATCCGCAACCCCCTGACCGTGCTCAAGCTCCTCCACGGCGGACTCGGATTCGACTTCGCCCCCGGCGACCCGCGCCGCACCGATGTGCGCGTCATCGGCGAGAAGCTCGACCAGCTCGAGTCCATCGTCACCCGGGTCCTCAGCTTCGCCAAGGCCCCGTCCAGCCTCCATGCCCGCTGGAACCTCGCCGAGATCATCGCCGACACCCTCGTGCTCGTGCGCCCGAAGCTCGCCCAGGCCAAGATCCAGCTGCGGTATGAGCCGCCCGCCACGCTCCTGCTGGTCGAGGCCAACCAGGGCCAGCTCCAGCAGGTGCTGCTCAACCTGCTCCTCAACGCCATGCAGGCCATGCCCGAGGGCGGCGCCCTCGCGCTGACGCTCGCCCCCGCCGCGGAGGGGTCCACCGCCCTCGACCTCACCGACACCGGCACGGGCATCCCGGAGGCCGTGCGCGGCCGCATCTTTGACTCCTTCTTCTCCGGCCGCCCGGATGGCACCGGCCTCGGCCTCGCGATTGCCCAGCGCATCCTGCAGGCGCACCATGGGGACATCGCCCTGGTCGCCACCGGCCCGGGCGGCACCACCATGCGGATCACGCTCCCGCTGGTGAAAAGCTAGGCCCTCCGCCCCGGAGCCGCGGGCGGACTCCCCGCTCAGCTGGCGGCCGTCGGGTTCAGCTGCAGGTCCACCATCAGCTCGGCAGCGATCTTCTCCAGGTCCGCCCGCACCGCGGCGAGGCTGGCCCCGGCCGGCACCGCCACCCGGATCCGCGCCTGAAACAGCGTGCCGCCGCCCATCGGGGCGCTCACCCGCTCGGAGGCGAGGTCCTCGACATTCAGCCCGTGGGTGGCGAGCACCGCCGCCACCGCCCGCAAAATTCCGGGCCGGTCCTGCCCGACCAGTTCCAGCGTGGCGCTCCGCCCCGCCGCCGGCGCCACCACCGCCCCGCTCTCCGTGTGCAGGAGGGTGTGCAACCCGGCCGCCTCCAGATCGCGCAGGGCCTGCACCAGCGCCGCGGCCTTCGCCGCGGGCACCTCGATGCGCAGGATGCCCGCAAACTGGCCGCCGAGGTGGCACATCCGGCTCTCCAGCCAGTTGCCCCCGTGATCCGCGACCTGCGCCGCCACCCGTTGCACCAGGCCGGGCCGGTCGGCCCCGATGATCGTCATGACAAGGGTTGTGAGCATAAAGTCGGGGGGGCCTCACTCGTCGAGTTCGACGTTCCAATACGCGAGATCGAGGAAATCCCGCCACTGCTCGCAGGGCTGCTTGCCGAGGACGAGGGAAATCACCGGGCGCCATTTCGGGCGCACGGGCTTCCGGATCAGGCGCAGGTGCGCCTCGTGGGGCAGGCGGTTCGCCTTCCGGGAATTGCACCGGATGCAGGAGCAGACGATGTTCTCCCACGTGGTCTTCCCGCCGTAGTCGCGCGGGATGACGTGGTCGAGGTTGAGCTGCTCGCGGGGCAGCACCTGGGCGCAATACTGGCAGGTGTTCTTGTCGCGCTCGAAGACGTTGTGGCGGGTCAGCTTCAGCTCCTTGCAGGGCAGCTTGTCGAAGAACGTGAGCAGGATGACGCGCGGGAGCCGGATCGTCCGGCTGGGGGTGTGGACCGTCTCGAGGGCCGCGATCGGCGGGTTGTGCGTCGAGAAGTCGATCCAATCCAGCATCGTGAACGTCCGGAAATCCTCGTCGTGGTGATGCACCACGTGCGCATGGCCCCGGGCCAGCAGCCCGAACGCCCGGCGCGCGCCAATGACATTCACCGCCTGCCACAGGCGGTTTAGCACCAGCACCGGTTGATCGAGCGCGGCCTCCATACGGGGCCAACGGCATAGTGCCGCCGCCGCCGCACTGTCAAGCGGCGGCGCGGGCGGCGCCCTCAGGTTTCGCCGGCGGCGCCGGGCGTCGTCAGCGTCGGCTCCAGCGCGACCCCCTTGAGCTTGATGCCGGCCAGCTTCTGCACGATGAAGGCCGCCTCGGCCTCCGCCACGTCGGCCAGCGTGTGGCGCTGGTGGATGTCGATCGCCCCGACCGCCGTCGCCGGCAGGCGCGTGACCCCCGCGATCTTCCCGACGATGTCCGCCGGCGTGACCAGGTGCTTGCGGCCCACATTGAGAAACACCGTCGCCATGCCCGGCTCGCGGCCCGTGCGGGCCGGCCGCTCATACTTCGACTTGCGCGGCGGGGCGTCGTCGTCGCCGCCGGCTTCCTCCGGCGCCGGGTCCGCCGCCGCGGCCGGGGCCGGGGTGGCCCGGGGGGCCGGCGCCGCCGCCGGCTTTACCCAGGCGGGCGCGGGCTTCGCCGGCCGCGGGGCGGGCGTTTCGCCGAACGCCGCCTTGGCCGGCACCGGCTTGGGCGCGGATTTGGCCGCGGCCTTGGCCGCGCCCACCCCCTGCAGCAGGTGGATCAGCGCCGAGCAGATGTCCGTGCTGGCGTGCCCCTCGTCGAGCAGGCGGTCGATCATCCGGTCGTGCGGCTTGAACTGCTTCGCCTCCAGGGTGTGGCGGATCTTCTCGAAGAACACGTTGGTGCGCGCCTCGTCGACCTCGTCGAGCGAGGGGATCTTGCCGCGGCGGATGTCGAGCCGCGCCCAGCGCACCATGCTCTGCAGCTTGTAGATCTCCTGGCCCGACACAAAGGTGCAGGCCTGCCCCTTCCGGCCCGCGCGGCCGGTGCGGCCGATCCGGTGCGTGTAGTCCTCGGCGTCGTTCGGCAGGTCAAAGTTGATCACCACCTCCAGGTCGTCCACGTCGAGGCCCCGGGCCGCGACGTCCGTCGCGACCAGGAACTCGAAGCCCCGGCGGCGGAACTTGTCCATCACGCGGTCCCGCTGCGCCTGCGAGATGTCCCCGTGCAGCCGGTCGGTCAGGTAGCCGCGCGCGTGCAGGTGCTCGTCGAGGTCGTCGACCATGATCTTGGTGCTGCAGAAAATGATGCCGTAGCGGAAGTCGTGGACGTCGATCAGGCGCGTGAGCGCCTCGATCTTGGAGCGGCGGTCGACCTCGAAGTAGGTCTGCTCCACCTGCGGGGCGTTCTGGGCGACCGAGTCGATCTTGATCCAGGCCGGATCCTTCGAGTAGCGGCTGATCAGGTCCTGGATCAGCCGGGGGATCGTCGCCGAGAAGAACAGCAGCTGCCGGGTCGGCGGGACGGACTTGAGGATGTGCTCGATGTCGTCGCGGAAGCCCATGTCGAGCATGCGGTCGGTCTCGTCGAGGATGACCAGCTTGAGCTGGTTGAGCTTGAGCGTGCCCTTCTCCATGTGGTCCATCACCCGGCCGGGGGTGCCGATCACGATCTGCACGCCGGCGGCGAGGGCGCGGAACTGCCGCTCGTAGCTTTGCCCGCCGTAGATCGGCACGCCGGCCACGCCGCGCTTGAACAGCGCGAGCTTGCCCGTCTCCTCCGCCACCTGCACCGCGAGCTCGCGCGTCGGGCAGAGGATCAGCACCTGCACCGCCCGCAGCTTCGGGTCCACGCACTCGATCGCCGGGATGGCGAAGGCCGCGGTCTTGCCCGAGCCGGTCGAGGACTGGCCGACGACATCGCGGCCCGCGAGGATGGTGGGAATGACCGCCGTCTGGATGGGTGAGGCCTCCTCAAAGCCCATCTTGTCGACCGCCTTGAGGATCTCATCGGAGAGGCCGAGCTCGGTGAAACGCAGTTTTTCCATGTCTCATTCTGTCCCCGCCCGCGCAAAATGGAGAGCATAATCGCGCGCCGCCCCGGGCGGACGGCGGAGGCCCCCCGTGCCTAGCCGAAATGCTGCGCCAGCTTCGCCCGCAGGAACTGCACGCTCCGGGCCAGCTGGTCCATGCCGTCCACCCCGTCCTCGATGCTCACCCAGCCGTCGAAGCCGGCGCCGCGCAGGGTGCGGAAGATGGCGTCGTAGTCGTTGAGCCCCTGGCCGATCTCGCCGTGGCGCAGCCGCTGGGCGTAGCCCTGCGCCCCGCTCTCCTCGCGCCGCAGATCCGCCAGCGTGCCGGAGAGCAGGAACCGGTCGCTCGCGTGCATGGTCACCACCCGCTCCTTCACCCGGTCCAGCAGCTCCAGCGGGTCGTCGCCGGCCAGCAGCGCGTTGCTCGGGTCGTAGTTCACCCCGAAGTGCGGGTGCCGGAGGCGGTCCACCAGCTCGCAGAACACGTCCATCTGCTGCGCGAACTCCGGGTACTCCCAGAAGTCGTCCTTGTAGTGGTTTTCGAGGATGAGCGTGACGCCGCAGGCCTCCGCCTCGGGCAGGCAGGCCTCGATGCTCTGCACCACGAGCGACAGGCCCCGCTCGCGCGTCAGTTCCGGCCGCCGCTGGCCGGAGAGCACGCGGCAGTACTTGGCCCCGAGCGTCGCCGCCAGCCGGATCCAGGTCTTTTCCTTGGCCACCTCGCACTGGCGGTAGTGCTCGTCGGGGTGGGCGAAATCCGGCGAGCAGCAGAGCATGGGGATGACCATCCCCTGGCGCTCCACCGTGGCCCGCGCCTCCGCCCAGCGCGCCGGGTCCGCGAGCTCGCGGAAGCCGCTGTAGTACTCCAGCCCCTCGAGCCCGAGGGGCGCCGCGAGGTCGACCCACTCGCGCAGGGTCATGCCGCCCTGGCAGAGCGGGCGAATGAAGGCCTTGGGAAACGCGGCGAGCCGGGGCATGGTCAGGTTTTGGCGGGGTTGCGGCCGTAGACGGAAAACTGCTCCAGCTCGAGCACGGTGCCGGAGATCGGCTTGGATTCGTCGCCCAGCCAGTAGACCGCGGCCGCCGCGATCGTCTCGGGCGCGATCAGGCGGCCCGAGGGCGCGTAGAGCGCCGGCACCTGCTCCGGCCAGTCGCGCGGGAGCCCCTCCCCCACCTGCTTCGCATACTCGTTGTCGGTCAGGACCCAGCCGACGTTGAAGTGGGTGAAGCGCACCTTGTCCGGGGCGTGGGCGTTGGCGAGGTTGCGCGACAGGGTCTGGAGGGCGCCCTTGGAGACGCTGTAGTGCAGGAAGGTGGGTTCGCCGCTGTGCGCGTTGATCGAGCCGATGTTGAGCACGCTGCCCTCGTGGGCCTGCAGCTGGCTGTACGCCGCCTGGATCAGGAACAGCGGGGCGCGCACGTTGACGGCCATGGTGGCCTCGAACGCCGCCACCGTCGCGGTCTGCAGCGTGGTGCGCGGCACGATCGCGGCGTTGTTCACCACGGCGTCGATCCGGCCAAACGCCGCCAGCGCCGCCGCCACCAGGCGCGCCGGGGCCCCCGGGTCCGCCAAGTCGTCGAGGTGCAGCACCGCCGCCGCCCCGAGCCGGGCCACGACCGCCTCGCCGTGCGCCCGGTCGCGCCCATGGACGAGCACCCGCGCGCCCTCGGCCACGCAGCGCTCCGCGATCGCCCGGCCGATCCCGGTCGTGCTGCCGGTGACGATGATGACCTTGTCGCGCAGGCGCATGGCGGGCCTCCCGTTCAGGCCGGCCGCAGCACGGCCTTCACAATCCGGCCGGCGTGCATCTGCTCGAACGCCTCGCGCCACGATTCCAGCGCCCACACGCCGCCCAGGATCGGGCGCACGTCCAGCTGGCCGGAGCCGAGCAGCGCCAGCACGCGCTCCCAGACCGGCCAGTTGTGGCTGAAGCTGCCCTGCAGCGTGATGTTCTTCTGCACAAGGGGATCGAGGGAAAAACCCAGCGGCTGCGGGCCCCAGCCCACCTTCGTGATCCAGCCCGCCGGCCGCACCAGGGCCAGCGCGGTCTGCAGCGCGGCGGACACGCCCGCCGCGTCGATCACGCCTTCCACCCCCAGCCCGTCGCGCGCCTGCGCCCAGGCCGTCGCGTCCCCGACGATCACCTCGCAACCGTAGGCCTGCGCCGCGGCGAGCCGCGTCCGGTCGCGCTCCAGCCCGACCAGCGCCACCTGCGCGCCGGCGAGCCGCGCCATGGCCGCGCAGAGGATGCCGATGGGCCCCGGGCCGAGCACGACGACGCGGTCGCCGGGCCGGATGCGGCCCGGGCTCATCACGGCGTTGTAGGCCACGCAGCAGGGCTCGGTGAGCGCCGCCTGCTCCATCGGCAGGCCGTCCGGCACCCGGTGCAGGCAGCGCGCCGGCACCCGCACCCAGCGCGTCATCGCGCCGTCCACGCCGTACCCAAAGCCCTTGCGCGCCGGATCCAGGTTGTAGAGGCCGGCCCGGCTCAGCGGGCTGTCGGGGTTGATCACCGCGGCGGTCTCGCTCACGACCCGGTCCCCCTCCTGCCAGCCCCGCACCGCCGCGCCGAGGGCCGCGATGCGGCCGCCGAACTCGTGGCCGAGCACCACGGGATAATTCACCGCCCAGCTGTGCGTGCTCGTCCATTGGTGCAGGTCGCTGCCGCACACGCCGACCGCCTCGACCGCCAGCACGACGTCCTCCGCCCCCGGGGCGGGCCGCGCGAACTCCCGCAGCTCCACGCTGTGCGGAGCCGGGGCAAAGTTGACCACCGCGGGATTTTTCATCGTTGGGCCGGGAGCACCGGGACGTCGCCATAACCGTGCACGCGCTGGCAGATCAGGCGCAGCGTGCCTTCCAGATTGCCGTCGGCGGTGCGGAACGCATCGGCGTCCACCGCGAGCGGCGCGCCAATCACCACGAGCGGCGCCCCGTACTCCGGGGTGCTGACCGCCTGCTCGAGGCTCAGGCCGCCGACCGCCTGCACCGGGAGGCCGACGGCCGCGACCACCGCCCGCAACTGGTCCAGCGGGCTCGGCCAGCGGCGGCCGGCCGCCGCGATCCCGCGGCGCTCGTCGTAGCCGATGTGGTGGACCACAAAATCGCACCCCAGGTCCTCGATCCGCCGGGCCCCGGCCACCATGTCGGGCTCGGCCAGGTTGTCGCCCATGACCTTCACGCCGTAGTCGCGGCCGGCCTTGACCACGCACTTGATGGTTTCCTCGTGGGCCCGCGACATGACGACCACATGGGTCGCGCCGGCCTTGGCCATCATCTCGGCCTCAAGGTAGCCGCCGTCCATCGTCTTCAGGTCCGCGACAATCGGGACCCCGGGAAACTGCTCGCGCAGCGCGCGCACGCCGTGCAGGCCCTCCGCGAGGATGAACGGGGTGCCGGCTTCCAGCCAGTCGACCCCCGCCCGGCGGGCGAGGGCCGCCGTAGCCAGCGCCTCCGCCCGGTCTGTCAGGTCCAGCGAGATCTGCACGATGGGACGCATGGCGGTCGGGATCGTGGGCGGCCGCCGACCCAGCGTCAACGTTGCAGGCTCGCGGCCGCGGCCGTGGGCGGGAGCGGGGTCGGGCGGGTGGCGCCGCGGCTGCCGATGCCGGGGGCGGGGCGGTGTCGTTGCTGGGGCCGTAGCCGTTGTTGAGGCCACAGCCGATAAGCGGACTGAGACGGCGCGGCGACGGGAGAGGGAGACCGAGGACTGCTTCATTCTGTTCGTGTTTTTCGCCGCGGTGGGCGGTAGGCTCCCGCCGTGCATCCGAAACCTTCCGCCGGCGCGGCCCGCGCCTGAACCAGCCCACCCCACCATGAAGACCCGGTTCGCCTTCATCGGCTTTCAGCACCCCCACATCTGGGACCTGGTCGCCCGCGCTTCCGCGCATCCCGACGTCGAGGTCGTGGCCTGCTGCGAGGAGGACGCCGCCACCCGCGCCGCCCTCGCCGCCAGTGGCCGGGTCCGCGTCACCCACACCGATTACCGCGCCCTGCTCGCGGAGAAGTCGATCGATGTCGTCGTGGTCGGGGAGTGGTTCGCCAAGCGCGGCCCGGTGGTCCTCGCCGCCCTGGCCAGCGGCCGGCATGTCCTCGCCGACAAGCCCATGTGCACCACGCTCGCCGAGTACGCGGAGATCGTCCGCCTCGCCACGGCCCGGAAACTCACGGTGGGCATGATGCTCGACATGCGCGACTCCGGCGTCTTCCGCCAGGTCCGCGAGCTCGTCCGGGCGGGCACGATCGGCGAGATCCGCGCCGCCGCCTTCGGAGGCCAGCATCCGCTGCTCCCCGGGGTCCGGTCCGCCTGGTACCATGAGGCGGGCAAGCAGGGCGGGACGATCAACGACATCGCCATCCACGGGCTCGACTTGGTGCCCTGGGTCACCGGCCTCGGCTACCGCCGGGTAGTCGCCGCCCGCGTCTGGCAGTCCGGCCCGCCGGCCGGCTCGCACTGGCTCAACGCCGGGCAGTTCATGCTGGAGTTGGACAACGGGGCGGGCCTGCTGGCCGACGTTTCCTATTTTTCGCCCGACAGCCAGGGCTACACGCTGCCGATGTACTGGCGGCTGACCCTCTGGGGCAGCCGGGGGGTGCTCGAGACCAGCCTCACGTCCCCGGACATCACGCTCTGCCTGGAGGGCGAGCCGGCCGCCCGCCGCGTGCCGATCGGGGCCGCCGTGCCCGGCGGCTACCTCGATTCCTTCCTGCAGGAACTGCACGGGCGCCCCGGCGCCGGGCTCACTGCGGCGGAGATCTTTCGCGCCAGCTACGTCACCCTCAAGGTCCAGGAGGCGGCGGACCGGGGGCTGAGCAACGTCGAGTTGTAGGCCACGGCTGGGGCCAGCCTCCTCACGTCGGCTGCTACCAGCGGACTCCTGACTGCGACCAGCGGATCACCGGCCGCGTCGCCGCAAGGCACTAGGCGCGATCCCAGCCTCCTGACGTCGGCTGCTACTCACTTGCGGAG
>CAIKTR010000035.1 GCA_903830425.1 uncultured Opitutia bacterium | reverse complement strand
GGGTGGCATGGATTCGGTGACAGCGCTCTACTGGGCGCGGCGGGAGCACGCGGTGGTGGCGGTGGCGAGCTTCAACTACGGGGCCAAGCACCACGCCCGTGAGCTGCCCTGGGCGGCCGCGCACGCGGCGCGGCTGGGCCTGCGGCACGAGGTGATCGACCTGGAGTTCATCCACCGGCTGTTTGTCTCGGATCTCCTGCAGAGCGGCGGGGAGATTCCCGAAGGCCACTACGAGGCGGCGAGCATGCAGCGCACGGTGGTCCCGTTTCGCAACGCCATCATGCTGTCGGTCGCGGCCGGGCTGGCGGAGAGCCTGGGGGCGGAGGGCCTGGTGATCGCGGCGCATGGCGGCGATCACGCGATCTACCCGGATTGTCGCGAGGAGTTCATGCAGGCCATGGGGGAGGCGATGCGGCGGGGCACGTATGCCCGGGTGCAGCTGCTGCGGCCGTTCATCGCGCTGACCAAGGGGGAAATCGCCGCCGCGGGGGCGCGGCTGGGGGTGGATTTCGCGCAGACCTGGTCGTGCTACAAGGGCGGGGCGGTGCATTGCGGCAAGTGCGGCACCTGTGTCGAACGGCGCGAGGCCCTGGGCCAGGCGGGACTGGTTGATCCGACGGTTTACGCCTCGACCGATCCCCTGCCCCCGCCGCCCGCCCCGCCCTGACCGCGGAATCCCTGCGATGCTGATTTCCGAGATCTTCCATTCAATCCAGGGCGAGGGCCTGCTGGCCGGGATGCCCTCCGTCTTTGTGCGCACCAGCGGCTGCAACCTGCGCTGCAACTGGTGCGACACGCCCTACGCGTCCTGGCGCCCCGAGGGCGAGCCGCGGACGATCGGGCAGATCGTGGCGGAGATCGAGCGGCATCCCGCGCGGCACGTCGTGCTGACCGGCGGCGAGCCGATGATCGCGCCCGAGGTGCGGGGTCTGGCGGCGGCGATCAAGGAGCTCGGCTATCATCTCACGATTGAGACGGCGGCCACGCTCGCGCCGGACGGCATCGCGTGCGACCTGGCGTCGCTCTCCCCCAAGCTGCTCAACTCGGCGCCGGATGCGCGGCTGGGCGCGGCCTGGCGCAAGCAGCACGAGGCGCTGCGCTGGCAACCGGACGTGGTCCGGGCCTGGCTGGAGTCGGGCGACTACCAGCTGAAGTTTGTGATCGCGCAGCCGGGCGACGTGGACGAGGTCGAGGGCATGCTGGCGGCGCTCAAGCGGGAGATCCCGCGGCACCGCGTGCTGCTGATGCCCGAGGGGGTGACGCCGGAGGCCGTCCGCGGGCGGGCCGGCTGGCTCAGCGAGCTGTGCAAGGCGCGGGGCCACCGCTACGCGTCCCGGCTGCAGCTCGAGCTTTACGGCAACCAACGCGGCACCTGAGGGTCTACCCCGTACCGTGTTTCATCCTCCTCCCATCGGCCAGGACCCGCTCCGGAAGCTCTCCGCGGAGCTGCACGCGCTGGCGGCCGAGTTCGCGGAGCGGAAAGTCACGCTGCGCGAGGTGATGGAGGTGCTGGGCGAGCGGGCCTCGGGACTGCTGATCATCATCATCGCCCTGCCCTTCTGCGCGCCGGTCTCCATCCCGGGGCTGTCCGTGCCGTTCGGGCTGGTGATCCTCTTCATTGCCGCGCGGTTTGCGCTGGGGCTGCCGCCCTGGCTGCCCGCGCGGCTGCTGGCGACGGAGCTGCCGCCGCGGTTTTTCCGGGCCGTGCTGGAGGGGGCGAGCCGGTTCCTGGGCTGGATCGAGCTGCAGCTGCGGCCGCGCTGGCCGGGGTGGACGAGTTCCCGGAGCCGCCTGCGGCTGCACGCCGCGATGGTGGGCTTCTGCGGCTTCCTGCTCCTGCTGCCGCTGGTCGGCATGCCGTTCACCAACACCCTGCCCGCCCTGGTGATTGTCATCGGCATGCTCGGCATGATGGAGCGCGACGGCGTCGCCATCGCCGCGGCCTACGGCCTGCTGGTGGTGACGCTGGCCTACCTGGGGATGTTCGCCACCGTGCTGGTGGAGCTCTTCGAGCGGTGCCGCCACTGGCTCGCCGGAGGGTGGTAGTCCCCTTCCCTCCCCCCGCCCGCCGGGAGGGGCGGGCTCAGTCGTAGCGCTGCCAGGGCAGCTTGTTGGTGTCGATCCAGCGGTAATGATCGGCGAACTGCAGGGCGGAGGCGGACGCCTCGTCGACGACGACGGTGGCGCGCGGGTGCAGCTGCAGGGCGGAGGCGGGGCAGATGGCGGCGAGCGGTCCCTCGATCATGCGTTCCACGGCGCGCGTCTTGGGCGGCCCGAAGGCGAGGAGCAGGCAGCGGCGCGCGTCGAGGATGGTGCCGATGCCCATGGTGATGGCGTGGCGGGGCATCGAGGCGCGGGAGCCGAAGACGTCGCTGTTGTCCTCCAGGGTCTGCTCGGAGAGGATCTTGATCCAGGTGCGGGAGCGGAGCGAGCCGGACGGCTCGTTGAACCCGATGTGGCCGTTGCGGCCGAGGCCGAGGAGCTGCAGGTCGATGCCGCCGGCCGCGAGGATGCGCTCCTCATAGGCGCGGCACTCGGCATGGAGGTCGGCCGCGGTGCCGTCGGGCACGTGGGTCCGATGGGGATCGATGTTGAGGTGGCGGAAGAAATTCTCCCGCATGAAATACCGGTAGGACTGGTCGTGGGTCGAGGGCAGGCCCACGTACTCGTCGAGGTTGAAGGTGGTGATGCCGCTGAAGTCGAGGCCCTCGTCGCGGTGCATCCGGATGAGCTCCTGATAGAGCCGGAGGGGGGTGCGGCCGGTGGCGAGCCCGAGCACGGCGCGGGGCTTGTCGCGCACGAGCCGGGCGATGATCTTGGCGCCGAGGAGGCAGCCGGCTTCAGCGTCGGGGCGGATGATGACTTCCATGGGAGCGGTTAGTGGGGGCCGGCGGCGAAGACCTGGCCGTTGATGACGGTGCCGATGCAGTGCGAGGTGTACTCGAAGGGGTCGCCGTCGTAAAGCGCCAGGTCGGCGTCCTTGCCCGGGACGAGCGAGCCGGTGCGGCCGGCGATGCCAAGCAGCCGGGCGGCGTTGAGGGTCACGCTGGCCAGGGCCGGCTCGAAGCCGAGCCCGTTGGCGGCGGCGACGGCGGCCTCGAAGAGCACGACGCGCGTCTTGGGCACGTAAGCCTCGTAGCCGCTCTGGATCGCGAAGGGGATGCCGGCCGCCTGCAGCTGGGCGGCGGTCTCGACGCTGAGGTTCTCGGCGTCCCCGAAGCTGCGGGCCATCGTGGGATGCAGGATCACCGCGCAGCCGCTGGCCTTGAGCTCGGCGAGCACGAGCGGGGCGTCGGCGCAGCCGTCGAGCACGAGATGCACGCCGAATTCCTGCGCGACCCGGAGGGCCGAGAGGATGTCCTGCTGGCGGTTGGCGTTGATCAGCAGAGGCTGCGAGCCGTCGAAGGCGCGCAGCAGGGTCTCATACCTGAGGTTGCGGTCGGGGCGCTTCGCCTCGTCCTTGCCGGCGCGCTTGGCCGCGTATTCCCGGGTTTTGATCAGTTCGGCGCGCAGCATGGCGACGGCCTTGGCGCGGGTGCCGGGCGCCTTGTCGGCGGGGGCGCCGCGGCCGGGCGCGACGTCGGGGCTGGTGAGGCCGTTGTTGCCGAGCGACACGGTGGTCATGGCGGCGGGGTTGACCACGTCCTCGTCGGCGGTGCGCCCGAAGGTTTTCACGATCATGGTCTGGCCGGAGATGAGCGCGCCGGGCGCATGGCCGGTGTTGACGGTGGTGACGCCGAAGGAGCGCACATAGGCGACGAGCGGGTCCTGCGCGTTGTAGGCGTCGAGGGCCCGGAGCTCGGGCTGCATGGCGGCGGACTTGTCCAGCATGTCCTGATCCTGGGGCTGGTTGAGCAGGCCGGAGAGGCCGACGGTGGCATGCGCGTCGATCAGGCCGGGCGTGACGACCTGGGCGTGGAGCACGCGGTGGTCGGCGGAATAAGTCTGGCCGGCGGCGGGGCCGACGTAGGCGATCTTGCCGTCGCGCACCAGAACGAGGCCGTCCTTGAGGGGGGCGCCGGCGGCGGTGTAGACCGTGGCGCCGTGGATGGCGAGCGGCGGGGACGCGGCGTGGGCCGCGGCGGCGGCGAGGAGAGCGGCGGCGAGGCGAAGGAAGGCTTTCATTGTTCGTCCCCTTGGTTGGCCATGCCGAGGTCGGAGGCGGCGGTGAAGCAGCACAAGTGGGCGCGGCGGGGGTCGCCGGCGCCGGGTCCGCCGACGGCGTAGAGGTGATCCGAGGGATTGGCGCGGTCGAAGACCTTCGCGCCCTCGACCCAGGTCTGCTCGACGTGGGTGTAGGTGCTGAGGGGGTCGCCGGAGAGGACGATGAAGTCGGCGTCCTTGCCCGCGGCGAGCGAGCCGAGGCGGTCCGCGAGCCCGAGGATCCGGGCGTTGTTGATCGTGAGGGCCTCGAGGGCGCCCTGGCGGGTCATGCCGGCCCGCACGCCGAGGGCGGCGGAGCGGAGGAAGCGGCGCGAGTCGCAGATGGGGTCGTCGGTGTGGAAGCCGACCCGCACCCCGGCCTGCTGGAGGACGGCGGGGGTCTTCCAGTCGGCGTCGCGGGTCTCCAGCTTGCCGCCGGGGGAATCGATCATGATGACGGAGCAGGCGACGTGGGCCGCGGCGATTTCGCCGGCGACCTTCCACGCCTCGCTGACGTGGTGCAGGACGATCGGGTAGCCGAACTCCTGGGAGATCCGGAGGGCGGTGAGGATGTCGTCGTGGCGGTGGGTGTGGTGCTGCACGATGCGCTGGCCGTTGAGCACCTCGACGAGTTCCTCCAGGGCGAGGTCGCGGGCCGGCATTTTTTCCGGGTCGCCGTGGGCGCGCCGGATTTTTTCCCGGTATTCCTGCGCCTTGATGTACTGCTCGCGGACGAGCGAGGCGGACTTGGCGCGGGTGCCGGGGAAAGGGGCGCTGCGGATGGAGTTGGTGCCGTTGGCCATCTTGAGGCCGCCGGCGTTGGTGCCGTCGGCGAGCTTGATCAGCAGGCCGTCGACGGTGGCGGCGGCGCGGAGCTTGAGGTAGAGGGTCTGGCCGCTGATGAGGTGGCCGGAGCCGGGCATGACGTTGACCGTGGTGAGGCCGCCGGCCCGGGCCTTTTGGAGGGACGGATCGCGGGCGTCGACCGAGTCGAGCACCCGGGTGTCCGGCTGGAGGGGGCCGGAGCCGTCGCCGCCGCTGCCCGCCCCGATGTGGCTGTGGGAATCGACCAGGCCGGGCATCAGCACCCGGCCGGTGGCGTCAATGATCTGGGCGTCGGCGGGGATGGCCACCTGGCCGACGGCGCCGAGGGCGACGATTTTCCCGTGCTGGACGACGAGCACGCCGGAGGCGATGGGATCGCCGACGATCGGGATGAGCTGCGCCCCGGTGAAGACGAGGGGTTTTTCCTGGGCGCTGACCGCGAGGGCGAGGATCGTGAGGCAAGCCAAGCCGCGAAGAGGGCGAAGATGCATGTCGCGGGAAGGTAGCCGGCGCCGGGACCCGCGCAATCGGTAAAACCGGGCGGCCTAGGGGCGCCGGGGTTGCTTGACCGGCGGCCGCAAGGCGGAGGCCGGGCAGCTGCAATCGTGGCCGCAGCCCGGATGATTGCGCCGAACGATGGCGCGCCAGACGAGCCCGGTGGCGGCGAGGGCGACGAGGGCGAGGGCGAGGAGCGTCTGGACCTGGGGGCTCATGCTAGAAGCCGAGGGCCGTGCCGGCCTGGTAGAAAATGAAGGAAAGGATCCAGGCGGTGCCCGTCATGTAGAGGGTCTGGAAGAGGGGCCACTTCCAGCCGTTGGTCTCCCGCTTCACCACGGCGATCGTGCTCATGCACTGCATGGCAAACACGTAGAAGATCATCAGGGTCACGCAGACCAGGGGGGTGAAGAGCCGCCGGCCGTCGGGCCAGCGGGCGGCCAGCAGGGCGGTGCGCAGCGGGGCGGTGTTGTCGTTCGTGGTCTCGGCATTGAAGACCACTCCCAGGGTGGAGACAAAGACCTCGCGGGCGGCGAACGAGCTGATGAGACCGATGCCGATCTGCCAGTCGAAGCCGAGCGGCCGGATCACCGGCTCGATCAGGTGGCCGGCTTGGCCGGCAAAACTCTGGGCCAGCTGCTGGGTGGGGGTGGCCCCGTCGGGCGCCTTGGGATAGGCGGCGAGAAACCACAGCACGATGCTGATCGCCAGAATCACGGTGCCGGCGCGCCGCAGGAAAATCCAGGAACGCTCCAGCATCTGCAGCGCAACATCCCGCAGCCCGGGCAGGCGGTAAGGCGGCAGCTCCATGATCATCATGGGGGGCGCGCCCTTCAGCAGCGTCCGCTTGAAGAACCAGGCAAAGCCGAACGCCCCCAGGGTGCCCAGCGCATACATCAGGAGCATGAGGCCGACCTTGGCGCCCAGCGGCATCAGGTCGCCCGGCAGCAGGGCCGCGATCATCAGCAGGTAGACGGGCAGCCGCGCCGAACAGCTCATGAGCGGGGCGACGAGGATGGTGACCAGCCGGTCCTTGTGGTCCTCGATGGTGCGCGTGGCCATGATGCCGGGAATGGCGCAGGCGTAGGAGCTGAGCAGGGGGATGAAGCTTTTGCCGTTCAGGCCGACCCGGCTCATGAGGCGGTCCATGATGAAGGCCGCCCGGGCCATGTAGCCGGTGCTCTCGAGCAGGCCGATGAAGCAGAACAGGATCAGGATTTGCGGCAGAAAGGTGACGATGCTGCCGACCCCGCCGATGGCCCCGTCGGTGATGAGGCCGCGCAGGTCGCCGGGCGGCATCTGGGCCTTCACCCCGTCGGCCAGCATCGCCATATGGTCGCCAATCCAATCCATCGGGCCCTGCGCGAGGGTGAAGATGCTGACGAACAGGAGGGTCATCACGCCCCCGAGCACCAGCCATCCCCAGACCGGGTGGGTGACCACGGCGTCAATCCGGTCGGACGTGCTGGGGCCGGCCACGCCGACGCGCTGCACGACCTCGGCGGCCAGCTCCCCGATGGCGTCGTAGCGCGAGTTCACGAGGGTGCCGGCCCAGTCGGTGCCCTCCGCGGCCCAGCGCTGCTGCCAGCCTTGGAGAATCTCCGTCGTCCGCGGGCTGAGCGGGCTGGAGCCGGCGACCCGGACGGAGTCCTGGTCGGTCAGGAGGAGCAGGGCCTCGGCGCGGGCGGTCAGCGGGAGCTTGTGGTCGTGCTCCACCAAGGAGGAGGCGAGCTCGGACACCGCGGGGGCGATGGGGGTCGGCACGTTCCACGCGTGGCGGGCGAGCGGCAGGTCGGACCGGCTCATGGTCAGGCGCAGTTCCATCAGGCCCTTACCGGTGACGGCCTCGCAGGGGATGACGGGCAGGCCGAGCTCCTTTTCGAGGCGGGCGACGCGCACGTTCAGGCCGGCCTGTGCCGCCAGATCCATCATGTTCAGCACGAGGATCACGGGCCGGCCGAGGTCGAGGATCTGGTGAACGAGGTACAGGTTTCGCTCGAGGTTGGTCGCGTCGACGATGCACAGGATCCGGTCGGGCGGGGGCGTGTCGCTGCGGCGGCCGAGCAGGACGTCGCGGGTGACCGCCTCGTCGGGCGAGCGGGCGGCGAGGGAATAGGCGCCGGGCAGGTCGATGACGGTGATCGGCTGGCCGTGCTGGGAGTAGGTGGTGCCGATTTTTTTCTCGACGGTGACGCCGGGATAATTCCCCACCTTTTGCTTCAGGCCGGTGAGGGCGTTGAAGAGGGTGCTTTTGCCGCAGTTGGGGTTGCCGACCAAGGCGTAGGTCGGCGCGCGCGCCGGGGCGGAGAGGTGCGGGGGCGGCGCCATGTCAGGGGGTGGGTTCGACCTGCACGTGGGCGGCGTCGGACTTGCGGAGCGTGAGACGGTAGCCGCGCAGCTTGATCTCCAGCGGATCGCCGAGCGGCGCGGTACGCACCAAGGTGACCGTGGTGCCAACGAGCAGGCCCATTTCCCGCAGGCGGATAAACGCCGGATCCTGCGGAGGGAACGAGCGCACGGTGGCGCTGGAGCCGATGGGCAGGTCGGAGAGTTTGATCAAGGCGGCGGCCATGGGAAAAGTCAGTGGGCGGACGGGAGGAGTTCGACGACGATATGTCCGGCGGCCTGTTCGCTCAGGGCAATCCGGGTGTGGCCAACCAAACAGAGCAAAGTCCCCTGCCCTGACATGCGTTTGACGACCACGCCTTCCCCAATGCCCATTTCCCGCAGCCGCTCGCAAACTTCCGCCAGACCCTCCAGCGCGCAGACCCGGCCGCTGGCGCCGTTGGCGATGGCTGCTAATTGCATGCGCTGGGGGCGAAACGGCTCGCGCGAGGAATTCATGCAATAAATCAGTGTTCCGAACGAGACCCAGTTTCAGTAAGGGCGCAAGAAAAAGGCCCGAGCGGAGAAGCCCGGGCCCGGCCAGGGGGATCAGCGGCGACGGCGTTTGACGGCGAGCTGCACGCCCGAGTAGCGGACAAGATTTTGCAGGCGCTCGTACTGTTGGGGATCGATGCCCTGGGCGTCGCTGAGCTGCTGCTCGGCGCGCTTGAGCGCGTCCTCGACGGCATTCACGTCGATCTTTTCCTCGGTGATGGCGTGCTCGGCGAGCACCCGGACCTTGTCCCCTTCCACCTCGGCGAACCCGCCGCTGACGGCGAGCCACAGGGTCTGGCCGTTTTTCGTCACCCGCAGCTCACCGTTGGCGATCTGGGTCAGCAGCGGGATATGGCCGGGCAGAATGCCGACCTCGCCGGAACTCGTCGGGAGGACGACGGTGTCGATGGTGTCGGAATAAACCCGGGCCTCGGGCGTGACGATTTCAAGGGTCAACGGCATGGAGGAAGGAGGTGGGCGGAAGGATCAGGGGAGCGCAAGGGTGGCGGCGGACGGGCCCGGATGGCCGGGCGCCGGGCGCGGATTATTTCTTGGCGGCGGCGGCGGTGACCTCATCGATGCCACCGCGCATGTAGAAATCACCCTCGGCGACGTCGTCGAGCTGGCCGTCGAGGATCATCTTGAAGCCGCGGACGGTTTCCTTGACCGGGACGTACTTGCCGGGCGTGCCGGTGAAGACTTCCGCGACGGCGAACGGCTGGGAGAGGAAGCGCTGGATTTTGCGCGCGCGATAGACGGTCTGCTTGTCCTCGGGGGAAAGCTCGTCGAGGCCGAGGATGGCGATGATGTCCTGGAGATCCTTGTAGCGCTGGAGCACGCGCTGGACCTCGCGGGCCACCCGGTAGTGCTCCTCGCCGACGATGTCGGCCTGGAGGGCCTTGGAAACGGAGGCGAGCGGATCCACGGCGGGATAAATGCCGAGCTCGGCGATGGAGCGCTCCAGCACGATGGTCGAGTCCAGGTGCGCGAAGGTGTTGGCCGGCGCCGGGTCGGTGAGGTCATCCGCGGGCACGTACACGGCCTGGACGGAGGTGATCGAGCCCTTCTTGGTCGAGGTGATGCGTTCCTGGAGCAGGCCCATCTCGTTGGCGAGCGTCGGCTGGTAGCCGACCGCGGACGGCGAACGGCCGAGGAGCGCGGACACTTCGGAGCCGGCCTGCGAGAAGCGGAAGATGTTGTCGATGAAGAGCAGCACGTCCTGGTTTTTCTCGTCGCGGAAATACTCGGTCATCGCCAGCGCGGAGAGCGCGACGCGCATGCGGGCCCCCGGGGGCTCGTTCATCTGGCCGTAGACCAGGGCGACCTTGGACTTGCTGAGGTCCTTTTGGTCGATGACGCCCGCCTCGGACATTTCGTGGTAGAGATCGTTGCCCTCGCGCGAGCGCTCGCCGACGCCGGCGAACACGGAGAAGCCGCCGTGCGCCTTGGCGATGTTGTTGATGAGCTCGAGAATGACGACGGTCTTGCCGACGCCGGCGCCGCCGAAGGCCCCGGCCTTGCCGCCCTTGATGAACGGGCAGATCAGGTCGATGACCTTGATGCCGGTCTCAAGAATCTCGGCCGTGGTGTTTTGCTCGGACAGCGTGGGCGTGGGCCGGTGGATCGGGTATTTCTTGTCGAACTGGACCGGGCCCTTGCCGTCCACCGTGTTGCCGGTGACGTCGAAGATGCGCCCGAGCACGCCGGCGCCGACGGGGACCATGATCGGGGCGCCGGTGTCCTTCACGGGCATGCCGCGCACGAGGCCCTCGGACGAGGACATCGCGATGGCGCGGGCGACGCCGCCGCCGAGGTGCTGCTGGATTTCCAGCGTCAGCAGCTCCTGCTTGCCGCCGACGGTAAACTCGATCGTGAGCGCCTGGTAGATGGGCGGGATCGCGTTTTCCGCGAACTGGACGTCAACGACGGGGCCGATGACTTGGACGATTTTGCCGGTGTTCATGATGAAAAAATGGGTAAGCGGGTCGGGGTTGGGGTGAATCAGGCGGCGAACTGCGCGGCGGCGATCTCGAGGATTTCCTGGGTGATGCCGGCCTGGCGGGCCTTGTTGTATTCGAGGGTGAGGTCGCCGAGCAGCTTGGTGGCGTTGTCCTTCGCGGTCTTCATCGCGACCATGCGGGCGCTGTGCTCGGAAGCCTTGGCGGCGAGGGCCATCAGGTAGAGCCCGCGGTTGACGTAGAGCGGGAGGAGCGCCTCCAGGACGGAGGTGGCCGCGGGCTCGAAGAGCATCTGGCTGTCCGTGGCCCGGGGGGTGGACGCGGGGGTCAGGCCGGCGTCGGAGACCAGACCGTCGATCGCCTCCTTCAGGCTGCTGAGCGGAAGCAGCGGCATGAGGGTCGGCACCTGGACGAGCGTGTTGCGGAAGCGCGGCCAGACCACCTCGACCGTGTCCACGTTGCCCTCGAGGAACTGCTGCACCATGAATTCGGCGACGACCTTCACGTCGGCAAACGTGGTGCGGTCGTTGGCGGGAAAATCCGCGAGCAGCTGGCGGCGGGTGCGGGCGATGAACTGCGCCCCCTTGCGGCCGATGACGGCGTATTTCGCCGGGGTCTTGATGTCGGTGACGAGCTTGAAGAGGTTGGAGTTGAGCGGGCCGCACAGCCCCTTGTCCGACGTGATCAGGATGATGCCGCGGACCTTGATCTCGCGCTGGGCGAGGAACGGGTGCTGGGACTGCTCGACGCGGTCCGCGAGCGCGGCGAGCATCTGGGACATGAGCTCGGCGTAGGGCCGGCCGGCGAGGGCGGCCTGCTGCGCCTTCTTCATCTTTGACGCCGCCACCAACTCCATCGCCTTGGTGATCTGGCGGGTGTTCTTGACCGACTTGATGCGGCGGCGGATGTCGCGGGTGGAGGCCATGGAGGGGGGGCGGTGGGTGAGGGATGGCTAGCGGCGGCGCGGGGTCGGCCCGGGGCTCATCGCTCGAGGGTGGCCGCGGGAATTAGGCGGTGAAGGTGGCTTTCCACTCGTCGCACGCGGCCTGGAGCTTGGCCTCCAGATCCTTGTCGAGCGCGGCCTTGGTGCGGATCTCGGTGAGGAGCGCGTCCTTCCGGGTGGTGAAGAAGTCCTTGATCGCGGCGGCGGCGGCCACGACCTGCTTGGCGTCGATCGCGTCGAAGAAATTCTTCTGCATGGCGAAGAGGATGGCGACTTGGAGCTCGATCGGCACGGGGCTGAAGGCGGGCTGCTTGAAGAGCTCGACAATGCGGGCGCCGCGCTCGAGCTGGGCCTTGGTCTTGGCGTCCAGGTCGGAGCCGAACTGGGCGAAGGCCGCGAGCTCGCGGAACTGGGCGAGCTCCCCCTTGAGTTTGCCGCCGACCTGCTTGGTGGCCTTGATCTGCGCGGCGGAACCGACCCGCGAGACGGAGAGGCCCACGGACACGGCGGGACGGATGCCCTGGTTGAACAGGTCGGTCTCGAGGAAGATCTGGCCGTCGGTGATGGAGATGACGTTGGTCGGGATGTAGGCCGCGACGTCGCCGGCCTGCGTCTCGATGATCGGCAGCGCGGTGAGCGAGCCCTTGCCGTCGAGGCGCGCGGCGCGCTCCAGCAGGCGGGAGTGCAGGTAGAACACGTCGCCCGGGTAGGCTTCGCGGCCGGAGGGGCGCTTGAGGATGAGCGAAATCTGGCGGTAGGCCACGGCGTGCTTCGAGAGATCGTCGTACACGATCAGGGCATCCATGCCATTTTCCATGAACCACTCGCCCATCGCCGCGCCGGAGAACGGCGCGATGTACTGGTTGGCGGGGTTGTCGGCGGCGGGAGCCGCGACGATGATGGTGAACTCGAGCGCGCCGGCCGCCTCGAGCGCGGACATGGTGCGGACGATGTTGGAGTTCTTCTGCCCGATCGCGACGTAGATGGAGTAGACCGGCCGGAACTTCGGATCACCGCTGGCCAGGCCCACCTTGTTGATCTTGGCCTGGTTGATGATCGTATCGATGCAGATGGCGGTCTTGCCGGTGCCGCGGTCGCCGATGATCAGCTCGCGCTGGCCGCGGCCGATCGGGATCATCGAGTCGATCGCCATGATGCCGGTGAAGAGCGGCTGCGAGACGGATTTGCGGACGATGATGCCGGGGGCGATTTTTTCGACGGGGTAGGTCTCGGTCGCGGCGAGCGGGCCCTTGCCGTCGACCGGATTGCCCAGCGCATCGAGCGCGCGGCCCAGCAGCGCGCGGCCGACGGGCACGGAGAGCAGCTTGCCGGTGGTCTGAACCTCGTCGCCCTCCTTGAGCATCGAGACGTCGCCGAGGACGATGCAGCCGACCTCGTCCTCCTCCAGGTTGAGCGCGATGCCGATGGCGCCGCCGGGGAACTGCACCATCTCGTTGTACATCACGTCGGAGAGGCCGTCGACTTTGGCGACGCCGTCGGCGACGGTGCGGATGTTGCCGGTGTTCTTTTTGACGGCCTTGCTGGAGAGCTTGGCGATCTGCTGTTCGATTTGGTCAAGGACGGTGCTCATCGGAAAAAGTAAGGTTGGGAGTCGGTCGGGGGAAAGGGGCTCAGACGGCCGCGGCGAGCTGGGCGAGCTGGCCGGCGACGGAGGATTCGTAGGTGTCGTCGCCGACGCGGACGCGCAGGCCGGCGAGGAGGGACGGGTTGGGCTGCGCGACCGCGGAGATCGGGCGGCGGTACTTCCGGGTCATGGCGGCGGCAATGGTGGCGAGCAGGGCCTCGTTGACCGCGCCCGCGTGCTCGACGACGGCCTGGCCGCGCGCGAACTCGGCGGCGATGAGGCGCTGGTAGGCCTTGAGCACGGCCACGGTGTTGGCGGGGCGGTGGCGGGCGATGTATTCCAGCACGCCGCCGACGCGCGCGGCGGACAGGACGCCCTCCTCAAGGCTCAGCTTGAAGAACTGGCGGGCGAGCAGCTGGATTTGTTTTTTACCGGAGGCCATGGCGCGGACGCGGGAGGAAAGGAGGGGGCGGACGGATCAGGCGTTGGTGAGCTCGCGGGCCGCGGCTTCGTTGTAGGCGGCGCGGTCGGCGGCGGAGAGCTGCTTGGTGAGGACGCGCTCGGTGGTGAGGACGACGAGCCGGGCGATCTCGGTGCGGGCGTCGGCGAGCATCTTCCGGTGCTCGAGCTCGATGGCCTGCTGCGCCTTCGCGAGCATGTCGCCGGACTTGGCGGCGGCCTCCTGGGTCTGCTTGTCGAGGAAGTCCTTGGCGGACTTGCGGGTGTCGTTGATGATGCGCGTGGCCTCGAGCTGGGACTGCTTGATGATCGCGGCGCTCTCCTGCTGGGCCGCGGCGAGCTTGGCCTGCATCTCCTCGGCGTATTTGAGGCCCGACTCGATCTTGTGCTGGCGCTCGTCGAGGGTCGCGAGGACCGGCTTGAAGGCGTACTTCCACAGGACGAGGGCCACGATCGAGAAGCTCAGGATCTGGGCGAGGATGAGCGGCAGGCTGACGCCGAAATCCAGGAAGATCTTCGTGATGCCGTTGGGAGCTTCGCCGTGGGCGGCCGCGGCCTCGACGGCGTGGCCGGTGGTCTCAGCGAGGACGAGCAGGGTGGAGAGCATGATGAAAACAGGGAGCGGGAAAGGAGCCGCGCCGGCGCGGAGGCACCGGCGCGGAAGGCGGGAAGGATTACTTGCCGAGGAACAGCGCGTAGAAGGCGACGGCTTCCGCCAGCGCCATGCCGATGATGGACTGGACGAGGATCTTGCCGGAAGCGCCGGGGTTGCGGCCGACGCCCTCGACGGCCTTGGCGCCGACGAGACCGACACCGATCGCGGCGGCGAGACAGCCGAACGCGCCCTGAATGCTACCGGAGATTTCTGCGATGACTTGGATCATGGTGGGATGTGTTATGGTGGGTTGAGTTTCCGCCGTGCGCACGCGGGGCACGCTCCCGGCGGGAAAGGGTTTAGTGGGCCGCTCCCTTGGCCTCGCCATGGCCGGGCTCGGGGTGCTCGTCGCCGTGGTTGCAGATCAGGCCGATGTAGACGCTGACGAGCAGCGTGAAGACGAGGGCCTGGACGAAGCCGATGAGGAGCTCGAGGAAGTAGAAGGGCACCGGCAAAATCCAAGGGGTGATGGCGGACATCGAGTGCAGCAGGTTCTCGCCGCCGAAGACGTTGCCGAACAGACGAAACGAGAGCGAAATGGGCCGGAACAGAATCGAGATAACTTCAATGAGGCCGACGGCGAAGAAGACGACAAACAGCGGGTAGTAGATGATGGCAGGAACCTCGCTCTTGTCGGCCTTGTTGCCGAAGATGTCCTTCAGCACCAGCTTCGGGCCGGCGTAGCGGAGGATGAAGTAGAGCCAGCAGACGAAGGATACCGCGGCGAGGGCGAAGGTGCCGTTCAAGTCGGAGTTCCCGGGGCGGATGAACTCCAGCCATTCGCCGGTGGCATGATCTGCCAGGAAAACCGTGCCGACGCCGGGAATCAGGCCGCTCCAGTTTTGAATCAGGATGAAGGTGAAGAGCGCGACAAGCAGGGGAAAGGTCGGCTTGGCCATTTTCTTGCCGACGATGGGGGACGTCAATTCGAGGACCCCCTCCACCAGACTCTCCACGAGGGCCTGTCCCCGGGAGGGGACCAACTGCGGCCGCTTGATCGCGAGCCGGATGGCGATGACCAGCACCGCGGCCACCACCCAACTCGTCACCATGCTGTTGGTGATGGGCAGCGGACCGAGATGGAACAGGGCCTCAGCCGAGGTGGGAATGCCGCGCGACTCGCTCGCAAACGCCGTCAGGCCGGATGTGAGCGAAAATAGGAACAGGGCGAGTTTGTTGACTCGAAGCATGGGTGCGCTGGACGGTAAAGAGGATTGGAAAGGGAATGAGTAGGCAAAGCGTTATCGCTCCGTCAACCCCCGAAATAAGCCGGTGGTAGGACGCCGCGAAGAAATAACCTCGGCGGGCCGCCGGACCGGAAAAATCAGGCCTCCCCCACCCTGCGGCTGGCGATCAGGGAATGATGGAGCGCGGCGCGGCTTTGGAAGACCGTCAAATGCTCAAAAGGCCATGGCTCCGAGACAATTTTCCAGTCGGGGTGAGCCTGAATCACAGCCACGGAATCCAGGAAATACGGTTCATGGTCCGTGCGAAAATGGAGCCGCATCCCCTGCCCTGCCCGCTGGGCGGCGGCGGCCAGGAAGGCTGGCTGGAGGATCCGATTCTTGTGATGGCGGCGTTTTGGCCAGGGATCCGGGAAGAGCAGATAGATTGCGGAGAAAGTCGCCGGAGCCGGCAATGCCTCGAGAAAATCGAGCGCGTCGGCGTGGATGAAATGGAGGTTTCCCAGCTTGGCTCGGTCACGCTTGCGATTTCCGCGTACGATTCGGTCGAGGCAGATATCCACACCGATGCATAATTCAGCCGGATGGGCGGCGGCGTAAGCGGTCAGAAAATGGCCATGCCCGCAGCCAATTTCCCAGACGAACGGTTTCGAATCTGGAATCAAACGCGCGAGCAATGTCCTCAAAGCATCGCGGCGCTGGGTGATACGGGATAAGTGCTCGGCAGTCCGGCGGGCGTTTTCCATGGAGTCGCAATTACTTCAACCAGCCTGGGGATCAACTGGCTT